>JAMCWG010000194.1 GCA_023475235.1 Chloroflexota bacterium | reverse complement strand
CGGACTGATTTAAGTCCGGTCATGCTGATCCCCTTAATCCAATACCAAATGTGTCCCAAGTGCCTCTACCTCCGAGCATAATATCGTCGGAGTATAGCACGATTTAGGAGTTAACCGGATAGGCATATAACATATATACGCATTCTTGCACGTCTCTGAATGAGTTTATGGAGCAGTCCCCAAGCTATGTCTGGCGCCAGGAAGCTCTACTATCAGTTGCCTCACGTACGCTCGCGAATAGCGGAATACTGTGGCGGCCCGGCCGGTCGGACGGAGGAGGCCACCGCTCGCTTCCTGGTCGGCGACGGCGTGACTACCGTTGGCTTGGGCATCCCCCCGAAATATGCCGTAGCCCGGCCATCGGACCTCGACCAGTTGCTCAGCAGAGGGGTCGACGTGTTTCGGTCCCTCTGGGACCGGTGTGCGATGCTGGCTATCCTGGACGTGGACTACCAGAACGCGAGCTTCCAGGACCAAGCGTTCTACCAACCGGCGGCGTCCTTTCAAAAGCTTGAGCCGGTGTTCCAGAGCGTGCGCGAGGAGCTGGCGGACTTCGGCATCGACCATCTGGCCCTGATGACCGGGCAGGGATATCACTTCATATGGAGCATCGCCGACGGCAGTCCCGCCGGCGCTAAGCTGCAAAGGCTCGCCGACCTGCCGTCCACCCTGGAAGCGAAATATGCCCACGACCATCCCTTCACCGAGGAAACCGTCCCCCTCGGCAAGGGCCGCGCCCACGCCGGGCTGGGGCTGTTGATGGAGTATCTGGCGCATAAGGTGCTCCGCCGTGCCGCCCCCTCGGCCCTTGTTCCTACCATGGCCACCGGGCTGGTGGTCGGCGGAGGCAACCACGAGAGTGTGTCGCTGGACCTGTCCGCCTACGGAGACCCCCTCTACATGCGCTACTCGCGCTGCGCCTTCAGCCTGTACCTTAAGGTGTCCTACCCCGACCGGTTCCTGGTCTGCTTGCCTCGGGCCGGACAGCCCTGGGCAGACTTGCTGCCCCTGCGCGGCGACCCTGCGACGGCAGCAGAATGCGCCGCT
This sequence comes from Chloroflexota bacterium, assembly GCA_023475235.1. Taxonomy (GTDB): domain Bacteria; phylum Chloroflexota; class UBA6077; order FW602-bin22; family JAMCWG01; genus JAMCWG01. The sequence goes on along the minus strand of JAMCWG010000194.1, from coordinate 12,090 downwards.
GAGGTCAACTGTGCCATACCCGAGGCAAGTTCGGGCACGCTTCGCCTGCTCGATGACTACCTCGCCTCCGACGTTCGCTGCTTTCACCAATACTTCGCATCCGGCTGGCACGACGATCCGTCGGACTGGCCGTCGGGCTACGATCGCCTGGACCTGGGCGACTTCTCTCCCTGCGTCGCCTGGCCGATGGCCGACCCCAACGATGCGCTGGCCAAGCCCACGAATATTCAGAACGTCGCCCGGGTGCTGGTGAGCCAGGGCTGGCATCCCAGGGCCGTGGCCGGCCTGATTCGCTCCAGGTTTGAGCGGGATTTCGGCTGGGGAATCAACTGGCTCAGCTACGACGCGGCGGCGAGGGCCGATTTCTACGTCCGCCTGTTCTGCGGCCTGGTCGCGGCCGGCGTGGACGACCTGCGTGACCTCAACTGCGTATCTCACCAGGAGAAGGGCTTCTGTCCCAAGCCTTGGTGCGGCTTCAACCTGGCAAGCTATCAGGAGCCTCTGTTGAGGGCGCTCCGCCGATGAAGTGGGACATCACGCTGTCCACGGGGATGTTCCTGCACCAGCCCCTCCTGGACGCTTTGCCTTCCATCCGCGACGCAGGCTTCCGGCGAATCCAGATCAGCGCTTTTCGCCCCCACTTTGATTACCACAACCGCGAGCTTGTCGACCAGGTGCGGCAGGCAGCCGACGCCCTGGGCCTGCGCGTGACCTCGATGCACGCCCCGTATAGCGAGAGCATTGACCTCACCTTGCTGGATGACGAGGCCCGCCTTGCGGCAGTGGCCGAGATAGAAGCGGCTGGCGATGCGCTGGCGGCCTTGGGCGGGCGCACGCTGGTCGCTCACGCGGGGTCCGAGACCGCAGCAATCAACGATAACAGTATGCTCCGGCTTCGGCGGAGCGCTCGCAGCCTATCTGAGATCTACAAGTACTGCCGGCAGAAGGGGATACGCCTGGCCATTGAGGACATGCTCGGCCATCTGCTGGGCGGGCGCGCCGGAGACCTTCGATGGGTGCTCGGGCAGCTCCCTATGCAAGGGGTCGGCGTGTGCCTCGATACCGGGCACAGCTCCTTGACCGGCCGCCTGATGGAACGAGTCAGGCTTTTCGGCCTTCGCATGGTCATGATCCACGCCCACGATAACAAGGGCAAATATGACGATCATCTTCCGCCCGGCGAGGGCAGCATCCCATGGGGGCCGCTCCTGGACGCCTTCGCCGACATGGGCTTTCAGGGCGAGCTCGTGCTTGAGATCAGAGAAGAGCCGGACATCGCCGCATTGCTCCAGCGCACACTGGACAGCGTGTGCTTCCTGCAGCGGTGCGCACAGGGAAAGCCATATTCGATCAGTATAGATTGAGCGCTGGCCGACCGAAGGGCCACTGCCGGGAATGTAGGAACTTTCCATCGTCACTCTGCCCTGGCGCAACCCTTGCGCGGGTTCCGAACCCGCGCAAGGGTGTCACACGCTGAGCGATCTCCGCGCAGGGGGTGGGTTACCAGCCCCCTAAGGATATTGCCATGCTTGACGGGCCGTCGTCGGGGATGCATCATAGTAAGTAGCAAGTATGTTGGCATCTGGTAGATTCCTTCATCAGAGGTGCCCATGACCTCGATCGTGACTGCATCCACCCTTGCCGCCCTTCGGTCGGTGACGGCTGTAGACCTGGCCGGCGGCCTGGCCCTGGTGGCCATTCTCACTTTTCTTGCGCTGGCCATCTACAAAGAGGTGCTCAGCAGCAGCGCCGACGAGCCAGCGCTTTCTCTGTCGCGCGGCCTGTACATTGGCATCATACCCCTGGGCATAGCCTTCGTGATGATCGCCCTGGCCCAGTTGTACCACGTGGTACGCTAGGGATTCTCCCGCGTCCAATGGGTGAGGCCTGCCGACTCTGATGGTTTGCCTAGCGGCCGATCACGAAAGGCGCTACGAGGAACAAGCTCACATTTGCCGCGGCGTGGGCGAGTGACGGCCCCAGGATCGAGCCCGTTCGCCGGGCGATCACGGCGAAGAGCAGTCCCATCGTAAACACCAGAACGAGATTGGGGACGGAACTGTAGCCGATGCTCAAGCCGGCGAAAAGGGCGGCGACGTAGACCAGGCCCCAGGACCCCAGCAGGCGCAGCGCGGCCCGCTGAAGAAGGCCGCGGAAGACCAGCTCCTCCCCGAAGCCGGTCGACGCGGTGAGAATGAGGGCCGGCAGCCACAGGTCCGCCAGGGTCAGGCTATTAACCAACGGCTGCGGGCGGAGCAAGAGGAGCTCGGCCACGCCGACGGCCATCCCCAGCGGCATCATCGCTAGATACAGGAGCAGATGGCCGATCTCCATTGTGAGGCCCAGATCGCGACGAGAGTAGCCCAGGACACGGGCAATGATCATCACAGCCGCGAGCAACGGCACGCCGATGAGGGCATACCAGTAGATGACGGGAAGCTCGGATAAGGGCAGAGAGAGGCTGAGAATCCGGATGAGCGGTGCCACGGTCAGCGACCAGAGCAGGCCGCGCTGGGCACCATCGGCCCTGGCCCCCTGGACCAGCAGCGCAAACAACAGCAATGCGTGCGCGGAAACCCCGAGCACGGGATTGACGGCGGCAGTGACGATCTCGGCCAGGGCGACGGCCAGTAAGTAGGTGCCGGCAGCAGCCCAGACCCGGGCGGCCCGCCGTGCCGCCCGGCGCTCCCGCGGCCGGACGCGGGTGGCCGACCTCCATCTCGTGCGTTCGGACGGTGCTCTGAGATAGGGGTCGGCCGCGGTGACGGCAGCGGATGCGTGTTGTCGCTCGGCGAGCTCGCCCACTCCCTCCGATTCTGGGCCGATGCTCTCCATCGCTGCATCCCGATTGCGGCCGCGGCGGGAGACTGCGTACAGCGAAAGGCCGCACAGGGCAGCGCAGGCCGACAATGTGATTACACGGGGCAGCGCCTCCTGCTTGCCATCTTTCCTTCGGGAATCAGGCAATCGAGTCAGGACGTCGAGAAATAAGTCTTTCAGTGCCGGACTCTCCGCTTCCACAGCCACTTCTGCCTCCCAGTGCCTTCAGATTGTTGCCTGAATGTGTGCGAACGGTCCTCTCGCCGGCGGTGCGCAACCCTTCATTCGGACCAGCCGTCACACGGACTTGCCCGGCGGCAGCACATCGATCCACAGGCGCAGCTTACGGTAAGGCTCCCCGCTGTCCCCCACGAACAGCCAGAACTCGACTTTCTGGTCATTGCCGGCCCACGGCATGCGCCACGTGAGGTGCTGCTGGTCGCCGGACCCCGGTCTCAGAGAGAGGGGGCCCGTCTGGCCGACCAGCATCCGGCGGTCGGGGTCCCAGCCGTCCACGACCCACGTCTCGACCCGATAGGTGCGCTCACCCTGCTCTCGATTCACAATGCCGATAGTCAGCGTGAGCTCATCGCTCAGGGCTGCCGTCTGCGGGTAGTCCTCCGCCCGGCCGTCCTTGCCCAGCACATAGAACTCGGTCATATACCTGTCGGGGGATGGCACCGCCATAACCCACAGGGTAATCACCCCGGCGAGCAGAAGGAGGGCCGCCAGCAGCGCGTAGACGCGCCTTTCGGCAGCCACACGGGCCAGCCACAACGCTTCAGGGTGCCACCCGAAGCCCGATGCATCGCGGGCCTGCGCCGGAAGACGGGACCGCCGCCACAGCGCCGCCCCGGCGAAGAGCGCCGCGGCCCCGTATTCAGCTATCACGATGGGCCACAGGCGGATGCCCCACGGCAGTACGTTGAGCACCAGAGCCAGCGGCGGTATCAGCGCGATGCTGAGCCCGACGCTCAGGCCGGCCCGCTCGATGCCGTCGAGATCGTCCGGTGAAGGGAACAGGGCCAACATCAGGCAATACCCGGGGACGTACAGGGCGAAGGCCAGCCCCAGTATCAGCCGCAGGGGGGCCAGCAACGGCACCCACTCGGCGAGGCCGATCATCGGTAGGAGGGCCAGCGAGCCGAGCACCATCAGCCGGTGGAAGCCGTAGTGGGCGGCCGGATCGAGTATGGATAGCGCAGACCGAATGAGCCTGGTCATCACAGATAGATCACTCCTGACCTAACACCCTTTCGTATACCGCAAGGGTCTCGCGGGCCGTCCGCTCCCAGGTGAAGCTCCTGGCTCGGACCAGCGCTTTGGCCTGGAGCTCCTGCGCCAGTGCCGGGTCGCCCAGCACCCGCTGCATGCCTGCCGCGATGGCCTCGACGTCGTACGGGTCCACCAGGATGGCGCCGTCGCCGGCCACTTCCGGCAGGGACGACGCGTTCGACGCCACGACCGGCGTGCCGCAGGCCATTGCCTCCAGCGCCGGCAGGCCGAAGCCTTCGTACAAGCTGGGGAACACGAAAAGGTCGGCCCCGTTGTAGAGGGCGGGCAGGTCCTCCTCCTCGACGAACCCCGTGAAATGGACGTGCGCCTCCAGTCCCAGCCGGCGAACGGTGTCCAGGGTGGACTCGAATTTCCACTTGCGGGCGCCGGCAATCACCAGCCGCCATTTGTCCGACCACTCGCGCAGCCGAGTATAGGCCTCGAGCAGGCGGGGGAGGTTCTTGCGCGCCTCCATCGAGCCGACGTAGAGTATGTACGGGAAGCCTATCCCGTACCGCGCCAGCGCCGGCTGGATGTCCTCCCGGCTCATCGGACGAAACTTGGGACTCGCCGCTTCTGGTATCACCGTCACATCCTCCAGCTTCAGGGGCAGATACCGAACGATATCTGCTTTGGACTGCCCGCTGACGGTCACGATCGCCTGGACCCGCCTGGCCGCCAGCGGCAGCCAGAAGCGATAGATGAGCCAGTCCAGCGCCGTGCTCGTCTCCGGATAAATGTAAGGTACCACGTCGTGAATGGTAACCACCCGCCGGGCCCCTGTCACCAGCAGGGGCATAATGCCGGTCGGATCGTGCACCAGCGCCAGCCGGTGCCGCCACGCCACCCAGGCTATCTCCGCCTGCCCCAGGCTCAGCAGCCCGGGCACCAGGCCCGCACCCGGCAGGGCCAGGGCCCCATCTCGACTGCCGGCCCGCCCGGCGTGCAACAGCACGGGCTCTACACCCAGTCCCTGCAGCCCGGCCCGCAGCTCCTGCGTGTACCGCCCGATGCCGCCGGGGGCGCGGCCCACGCCATAGGTGATCAAGCCCAGCCGCCCGTTCATCGCTGGAAAGGCGTCCTGGGACGGCGGTGCTGAATCTGCGCCTGCCCGTTATCATATGTTATCAGACTATCCCCTTCTACCGGCAGCGGCATGGACAGCCGCAGGCTCTGCCGGCGAATGACGTCGGAGACCAGGAAGTCCCTGACGCCGGCATCCACCATCGACATCGTCAGTCGCACCTTGCGGGGGTCTATCCCGTATCGAATCCCTATGCTGGTCGCCATGCGCTCGTCAAACCCCGACCAGAGGGCCCGCTGGGACAGCGTGTCCGCCGCCCACTCTATGGCGGCGACCTCGCCCGGCAGGTAGAACAGCCATTTGTTGCTCAACAGGGGCTCGTTGGTCGATTTCAGGACGGACAGCACCCCCAGAACGGCGATACCCATCCACAGCGCCGCCTGCGCCAGGCGGCCCCCTACGGCTTGCCACGGCATCTGTTCCGCCAGCCACTTGCCGGCCACCGGTGCGGCGAGCATCGTGAAGCTGGGAAAGGCGCGGTGCTGGAGATTGCTGGTGAGGGCGCCGCTCACATCCAGGGCGATGCTGACGATGACCTGGAAGGCGAACGCCCCGTAAAAGGCCCAGAGCAAGAGGTCGCTCTCGCGCTCGCTGCGCCGTAGCCAGCTCGTGCCGCGCCACAGCCAGACCCTCAGCGGCCCGGGGTTGTTCTCGTCAGCCGACGTCGCTTCGTCGCCCAGCGCCTTGCGGGGCCGCATCCACGCTATGCTCTGCCAGAGCCAGATCGCCCCCGACCCGAGCAGGAGCAGCCAGTTGGCCAGCGACAGCGTGAAATAGACCGGCAGGCTCACCCAGCCGGTATCGACTGCGGTGTACGGGTGGATCGAAGTAACCTTCTCCGTGCCACCGATGCCGGAGAACCACGCGGCCAACTGGTCGCCGAAGGACCATAGCACCAGGAGGTCGTGCCGGGCCGGCGTGTAGGCATAGAAGATGAACAGAAAGGTGAGGACTATCGAGACCAGCAGAGTATAGCTGAGCCGCCTTATAGCGGGGGGCATCGATGGGAAGGCGGACCGATTGCCGTGGAACACCAGCCAGCTCAGGCCCAGGGCGAGGCCGACGACCATGATGAACGATGTTGCCAGCAGATTATTGAAGGAGATCAACGCAAATATGGCAAGGTAGTAGGCCAGGACCAGGGCCGCGAACCGGGAGGGCCGGTGCCGGGAGTGGAGGCTGCGGACCAGCAGGTAAAGGCACAGCAGTATCAGCCCGCGCGTGAACTTCTCGTGGGTGCCCCGCAGGACAGGGAACAGCAGCTCCGGCTGGACCAAGAGAATGGCCGTCGCCAGCGTGGCGCCGGGCTTCGACCCGATGAACTCGCGGTAGAGGAGCCACGCGGGAACGACGATCCAGACCATCAGCAGCGCCGAGCCGTAAAGCTGCATCGCGGGCACCGTCAGGCCGGCGATGTTGGCCAGGAAGGTGGCGACCGCCTGGTAGCCGTATCCGTTCGGGTACACTGCCTGCTCCGGCCCCTCGGCGAGCCTGCCCGTCTCCAGCGCCGCCCAACTGGCCGCGCTGAAGACATTGGTATCGGCCTCGCCCCACAGCCCTCCGTAACGGAGCATCGAGTAGGATGCGATGAGCAGGGCCACCACGAGCAGGGCTGCAATCTCGGTCCGCGCCGGCAGCTCCCAGTAGGCGTTCTTGCGTCGCTCGCGCTCCATCGTAGCCATTGTCACGCCTTCCAGGGAGAGGAATTCAGCGCTGCCCGCACGATCAGCCCCGTGACGAAGGGGAGCACCAGCAGCAGGAGGAGAGCAGGAAGGTGCCAGCCTTCGGCAGTGGAGACGGTGAGCAGCGTTCGCTCGGCATCGCTTCGCCCCGCCGCCACATTCACTTGCTGTAATACCTGTGCCACCACCGCTCCGTCGGGCCCTTCCAGCCGGGCGCGGAGCTCCGCGCTGCCGGCAGCAGCCGGCGACCAGCTCAACGTGGCTCGCGCCGGTGCCCCGGCGAGCACATCGACGGTCTGGCGGCTGATCTCAGTCTCGGTCGCCTGGCCCTGATGAGTGGTGACAATCAGCTTCAGGCCCCTGGCGTCGGCTGATCCGGAATTGGCGGCCTCGATCTGGACCAGGAGGGGCGAATCGACGAGCAAGTCGGTCCCGCGCGCCGGCCGCGCCACCAGCTTCAGGGATAGCTTCGGAGTCGTCAGCGGCTGGAGGCTGAACGACCCATCGTAGGTGAACACGTAGGTGCCCGGCCCGACGCCGGTCAGGTCCAACAGGCTGGCACCGCTCACGCCGAACCCCGGCTGAAGCTCCAGCGCGAAGCGGAAGCCGTTACCGGCGGCCGGCCGGTAGTCGCGCAGGCGCGCATGGCTCACCGTCATTTCTGGCCCGGCGAACTGCCTCATCATCTCTTTGAAGTCGCCCGGGCCGAAGGTGCCTCCGCTGACGCCGAGCTTCGCCCCGAGGACCTGCCACTCCGTGTGATTCGTCGGGGGCAGCGTCTCGAACAGGCTGGGCACGGCCCCGGCCTCGCGAATGACGACTTCGTCGCCGCCGGAGTACAGCAGGTGCGTGCCGGCTGCATTCAACTGGCGGGTGATGGTGATCGCCTGCGGCCCGGCGATACGCTGGGTGTAGGTCCACTGGTCGATATATCTGCCGCTCAGGCTTGCGTAGCGCACCTCGGCATTGCCGTCGATATTCCAGACGCCCCTCTCAGCATTGAGCAAGTGAAGCTTGCGGTCGATGGGGCTGAAGTATAGGTAGGGCTGGATGCCGTATTTGAAGCTATACTCGCCGCGGAAGCCGTCTCGCATGAAGGCAAACTTATCGCGCGGGGCGTCCGGAGTGAGGCCCTGGACGTAGGCGAGGGCGGATAGGCTATCGGCCCCGGTGCTGGCCATGCCATCGGCCCGCACGATATCCTGGTCCTTGTTCTCGATGGGTGCCCACTCGTAGATGCCTTCGCTGCTGGAGTAGCCCTTGCCTTCCCGGGCGACGAACGTGGCGAAGTCCCAGGTGTTGCCCGTCACCCAGCGCGGAAGCTCGGCGTAAGGCACAATGGCGACGGGGAAGTCCCCGAAGGCCACGGTCGAGGTGATGAGACGGCGGCCGACCAGACCCAGCTTGTAGTCCCAGTAGAGGCCGGGCTGACCGGTCTGGCTCCAACTGTAGCGCACTTCGTTCACTGCCGGCCATACTTTCTCTCCGTAGAGGTCGTCGGCTTCATAGTACCGATGGCGAATGTGGAGCTCAGGGTACGTATCGTGGTCGCCGGCGAGGTCGTAGTAGGCCATCGTATTCTCGAAGTCGGGCACATATCGCACGTGGGGCTGCATATAGCGCAACGAGTTGATGTGAAAGCCGCTTTCCACCGGGTATCCCGCGCTGCCGGCATCGCGTATCCGCGCCAGCCCCCAGTCGTAATCGATGGTGGGCGCCGTGGCAAAGTAGTTCTGGTGGCTGTCGTCGGAGTCCCGGCCGAGCAGCGGCCAGAAGATGGCGGCCGGCGACGGCCTGGGGCGAGCGCGGCCCTCGTTGGAGAGGATGCTGGCGCGCTCCAGCCCCTGGCTCTTGGGCGTCTCCGCCAGCAGGCGATAAAGGTAATACTCGGGCACCCCATCGTTATCGGCGTCCACGAACAGCCGCTCGAAAACGGGCTTGCTGCCCCGCTTGAGGAAAGGCGACAGAGACGAGCTCTCCTGGGTGAGGAGCGGGCCGTACTGGACCATCCGGAAGTTGTAGTTCAAGCTGCCGTCCGGTCGCGTCCAGTTGGGCGCGGCGGTGATCCTCAGAATGGGGTGGCTGGACTCGGTCACCATCGCCCTGCCGGCCCTGACGACGTACGAGACCTGCCCGTCGCCATCCTCGTCATCATAGATGTCGGCCTGCACGCCATCCGTCGTCGTGCTGAACTGAATGATGAGCTTCGCTCGGCCGTCCGCGCCGGCATCGAACACCCACGTATCGTTGAGGAAATCGGTCGCCACGGACCAGTCATCGCTGGCCTGCATATCGCTTGCCCCGTCGTAGACCAGCACGCGGTCGTGGTCGGTATAGAAAGAGCAGTCGATGACGGTCAGGTCGGGGCGGCCGTCGCCGGTGAGGTCCTGCTGGCTGACCCCGAGGACCCTCATGCCGGGCCCCTGGGCCATCGCTGCAGATGGAAGGCCAAGCCAGGACACCAGCGGCGACAGAGCTGCGATCACAGCAATGATGAAACCGAGTGACCTTAGCGTTGCTATCTTCACTTGGACACCTGCTTAGCGAGAATGCTCTGGTAGATGTCGTCTAGGTCCCGGGCGGCGGCCTCCCAGGAGAAGCGCCGGGCTTCTCGCTGCGCCGCCAGCCCGAGTCTATGCCGGAGATCGGGCTGTTCCGCCAGGCTGTCCATCGCCCCCTCCAGCTCGGCCTCGTCTCCCGGTACCACCAGCCTGCCGGTGCGCTCGCTCACGATCTCCGGCAGCCCGCCGGTGGCGGAGGCGATCACCGGGCGGCCGGAGGCCATGGCCTCGAGGGCCACCATCCCGAACGGCTCTCGGTACACCGAAGGGACGACCAGGGCATCGCTTGCCGCATAGAGGGACGGCATCTGCGATGGCGAGACCTTGCCCAGCAGATGCACCCTCCCGGCCATAAGGGGCGCCTGCAGGGCTGTCCTGATGCTCTCCTCGTAGTCCGCGTTGTGCCGGGACGGCGGCTGCAGCGCGCCGCCCCATAGCTCGGCCGCGCCGGCCATGACCAGGTGCACGGACGGCAGCCTGTCCGCCAGCCTGGCGAACACCCGGGCCAGGTGAATCACGCCTTTCTCCGGCACGATGGCGCCGGCGAACAGGAACACGACGTCTCCCTGCGACACTCCCCACTGCCGGCGCAGGTGCGAGGCCTCTTCGCCCCAGCAGAGCGGGTCGAAGCGGTGGGCCTCCACGCCGTTGTACACGGTCCGGACGTGGCCGGAGCCGTTCAAGCCGCGCTCCACCTCTCGCGCGACGAAATGGCTCGCGGCCACCTGGGCGTCGCTGTGCTGTGCGATGCTGGCGAAGTCCGCCGGCCTCAGCGCGTGGCTGCCGTTGCCGCTTCCCCGCTCGAATGGATCGGCGTGAAAGTGCGCGACGCGTGCCCTGGCCCGCAAGAAGCGCATATAGGGGTTATGGTGCGCCTGCGCCACGTCGAAGCCGTGCAGCCCGGTGAAGAGCACATACGGCATATGCTGGCTCAGGTCGAGCTCTCTGCCATTCACCCTCACGCGGGCCCAGCGGACCTGCCTCAGTCCGATGAGCCGGACGCCCCTCCATTCTTCCTGCCACGGCTCCTTGTCGACGGCGGCCACGAACGCCTCGTGCCCGAGGTCGACTTGTGCGCGCGCTAGCTCCAGCGCAGCGTGGACCACGCCGCTGGCCGCCTCGCTGTCCGGGTCGCGCGGGAGCTTCCGGTCTGCCAGCAGGTGCACTATCCTCAATGGACTGCCTCCACCTCCACCGTCGTCAGCGGCTCGACAAAGCCCAGCCTCCAGGCGATCGCCAGATACAGGCACCCCGACACAATGACGGCGCCCGCCAGGCCCCAGGCCTCGGGCAGCAGGAGCTGGATTGCTCGCGGCAACAGGAACGTGGTGACGGCGCTGACGCCGGCAACCTCGATCAGGGTGCGGATGGGGACCCTGATGCCGTACATCCGGTACATCGCTGCGAAGAGGACCGCCGTATAGATGAGCTGTGTGCTGGTATTCGCCATCGCGCCGCCCAACGCCCCGAAGCGCGGTATAAGGATGATGTTCATTACGATGTTCACGATGGATATGCCCGTGCCCACGCCGGCGCTGAGCCAGATGCGCCCCACGGCGATCAAGGTGACGCCGAGCACTCCGGTGACGACGCCCGGCAGCAGGCCGGCGAACAGCACCTGCGCCACCGGCACGGCCGGCGCCATCTTCGAGCCGTACAATAGGCCGATCAGATGGTCGAGCGTAGCCAGCCCGCCGAAGGTCAGCGGCAGGGCATACAGAATCGCCAGCAGGAGCCCCTGGCGCGCCTTCGTCCTGATCCGGAGCCAGTCTCTGGCGCCGTAGTCCTTCGAGATGGCCGGATAAAACCCGTTGATGAGCGCCCAGCCCAGGGCCAGGAACATGTCGAAGATCGTGAACCCCAGGCTGTAGAAGCCTACCTGCTCCAGGCTGCTGAAGCGCTCCAGGAAGAACACCTCCGATCGCTCCCAGACGATGACGGCCAGCGGCAGTGACAGCATGGCCGGGACGGCGAAGGCCAGGTAGCGCTTGATGGTCTCTTTGCCGGGAAGGCGCATCGCGAACGGCACGCCGACAGAGCTGGCGGTACGGCTGAGTATCCAGCCGAGCGTCATTCCTTCCGTAATGCTGGTGGCGAGGACCGCGGCGACGAACCCCGGCGCGTCCCACTGGGCCAGGTAGGCGATGCAGACCAGCACCAACCGGAGAAGCGAGCTGCCGGTGCTGGCGATGGAAACCGGCCGGTAGCGCTCGCTGCCCCACAGCGTCGACCGGAACACTGCCACCAGCGCATTGGGCACCAGGATCGCGGCGATAATGAGCAGATATACCTGTTGCGCCGCTGGCGAAGCGATGGCCCAGACCACGGTGCCGATAGCGATGAGCGCATTGAGGGCAAACAGCCCCAGGGCGATGGACTGGGATAGCGCCCCCGCTTCCCCCATCTGGCGCTGCCCGCGCAGCTCGGAGGTGATCTTGGTCAGGGAATTCGGCAGGGCCAGCGTCCCGGCGGCGGCGAGAATGCCCGCCAGCCACAGGTAGTAGCTGAACGCGCCGTATGCCTCCAGCGTCAAGCTGCGCACGATCAGGATCGAGCCGACCACGCCTGCCAGCGAGGCGACCACGGTGGCACCGGCGTTCCAGAGGCCGTTGCGGACTGCTAGCGCCTTCATCTCACCTGCCGCCTCACCGTGTCCGCTCCCCTCTCG
>JAMCWG010000125.1 GCA_023475235.1 Chloroflexota bacterium | reverse complement strand
CGGTCCGCAGCAGGCCGCGGGTTCATAAACAAAGATTGAGTACAAGTCCAGATCGACAGTTCTGACCTCACCCCCGACCTTCGGTCTCCCCCTCTCCGTTTACGGAGAGGGGGCGGGGGGTGAGGTATAACAGCTCCAAAAGGAGGCGCCAACTGTCAACGCTTGCTGAGATACGAAAGCTGGCCCGCCAGCGGCTGATGCCGCCCTGCCGGGTCTGCCCGGCGTGCGATGGCCGGGTCTGTGCCGGCGAGATGCCGGGGATGGGCGGCGTCGGCAGCGGCGCCGGCTTCATCAACAACTTCCAAGCCCTGGCCGCCGTCCGCCTCAATCTGCGGACCATTCACACGGTGGCCAGCCCCGACATCGCCCTCAGCCTTTTCGGCAAGGGGCTGGCGATGCCCATCCTGGGTGCCCCTATCGGCGGCGTCAAAATGAACGTGAACGACGCGATGTCCGAGGAGGAGTTCTGCCTGGCCATGCTGGAGGGCGCCCGCCAGGCCGGGACCCTCGGCATGGGCGGCGATGGTCCCTTCCCCCTCCTCTACAACGCCACGCTGGCGGCGGTCCGGCAGGCCGGCGGCATCCCTGTCACCAAGCCGCGGGGGCAGGAGGCCATCGTCGCCCACTTTCGCCGGGCGGAGGAGGCCGGCGCGGCCGCCATCGGCATCGACATCGACGCGGCCGGCCTGCTCAACATGACCCGCAACGGCCAGCCGGTTGAGCCCAAGACGGTGGACCAGTTGCGTGAGCTGGCGGCCGCTACCCCTCTGCCGCTCATCCTAAAAGGCGTGATGACCGTGGAGGACGCCCAGGCCGCCTGCCGGGCCGGTGCGGCCGCCATCGTCGTCTCCAACCACGGCGGGCGCGCCCTGGACCACACGCCGGGGACGGCGGAGGTGCTGCCGGCCATCGCCGCCGCCGTGAAGGGGCGCATCACCATCCTGGCCGACGGAGGCGTGCGCAGCGGGACCGACGTGCTCAAGTTTCTCGCCCTGGGGGCCGATGCCGTGCTGGTGGGAAGGCCGCTTGCTATCGCGGCAGTTGGCGGCGGCGCCGAAGGGGTGCGCCTGATGCTGGAGACGCTGGCCGAGGAGCTGCGGGCGGCTATGGTCCTGACCGGCTGCAACAGCCTGTCGGAGGTCGGGCCACAGGTGCTGTGGCGCAGAGAGTGATGCCACCCCGAGGCAAGGGCCTCGGATGACCATAGATGACAATAATAGAGCATCTCAAGCTGTGTAAGGAGGCGTGATGCCGGGACCACTGCAAGGAATCAGAGTAGTCGACCTCTCCCGGGCGCTGGCCGGGCCGTTCTGCTCGATGATGTTGGGCGACCTGGGCGCGGACGTGGTCAAGGTGGAGATGCCGGGCAAGGGGGACGAGGCCCGCGGGTGGGGCCCGCCGTTCAAGGACGGGGAGAGCGCGTACTTCCTGAGCACGAACCGCAACAAGCGGGACATGACCCTGGACCTGGGCAAGCCGTCGGCGGCCGAGGCGCTGTGGCGGCTGGTCGAACGCAGCGACGTGCTGTTGCAGAACTTCCGTCCCGGCGCCATCGACCGCTTGGGCTTCGGCTACGCGGCCGTGCACGCCAGGAATCCGCGGCTCGTCTTCTGCTCCATCTCCGGCTTCGGCCAGAACGGCCCCGACTTCCAGCGCCTCGCCTATGACCCCATCCTGCAGGGAATGGGGGGGCTGATGAGCATAACCGGCCAGCCGGGCGGGCCGCCCACCAAGGTAGGCGTGGCCATCGCCGATATCGTGGCCGGGATGTTCGCCGCCTATGCCATCCTGGCCGCCCTCTACCACCGCGAGCGGAGCGGAGAGGGACAGTATGTGGACACCTCGCTGCTGGACGGGCAGGTGGCCCTGCTCGCCTTCCAGGCGGGCCGCTATCTCATCGCCCACGAGGTGCCGGAGGCTGCCGGGAACCGTCACCCTCTGCTGGCTCCCTCCGACACATTCCGGACGGGCGACGGCTATGTGAACATTGCCGCCGGGAATGATGCCATCTGGGCGCGCTTCTGCCGCGCCGTCGGGCTGGACGCGCTGATCGAGGACCCTCGCTTCCTGCACAACGCGGACCGGGTACATAACGTCCAGGCGATGACCGACCTGATCGAGGAACGCTTCGCCACGATGACCACCGACGAGGTGGTCGCTACGCTGGACAGGGCGCAGGTGCCCGCCGGCCCCATTCGCAACATTCAGCAGGTCTTCGAGGACGCGCAGGTCCAGCACCTCGGGCTGCGCCAGACAGTCCGGCACAGCAGGGCCGGCGAGATCGAGATACCGGGCGTGCCGTATCGCTTCTCGGAGAGCCCGGCCGGGGTGCACCGGCCGCCTCCAGCCCTGGGCGAGCACACCGACGAGGTGCTGGGCGAGTTGGGCTTCACTGCGGGGGAAATCACCCGGATGCATAGCGAGGGAGCTGTCTGAGGACAAGCCAGGAAGCGGCTGGAGGAGCAGTTCGATGGCCACCTTTGATTTTCGCATACCATCGTTACTCGTAGTCGGCGCGGGGGCCAGCCAGCGGGCCGGTGTGGAGGCCAGGCGGCTGGCGCAGGAAGGAGCCGGCCCCGGTGGTGGCGGCCGCGCCCTGCTGGTCACCGACCAGAACCTGGTCAGGCTGGGCCACGTCGAGCCGGTGGTCGCCTCCCTGCGGGAGCAGGGTCTGGAGGTTACGCTCTTCTCGGAGGTGAACACCGAGCCTACCACCGAGCACGTCGAGCGTGGCCTGGCGGTCCTCCGCCGCGAGGGCTGTAACGTAGTGATGGCGCTGGGCGGCGGCGCGCCGATGGATGCCGGCAAGGCCATCGCCGTGATGGCCACCAACCCCGGAGCGATGACCGATTATATGGGCCAGGACAAAGTGCCCGCACCCAAGCTGCCCTTAGTCTGTATCCCCACCACGGCCGGAACGGGCAGCGAAGCGACCCGGTTCACCATCATCACCGACCCGCAGACCAGGGTGAAGATGCTCATCGGCAGTCCCTTCATCATTCCCACTGTGTCGCTGGTGGATTACACGCTGACCATGACCTGCCCCCAGGAGGTGACGGCCGGCAGCGGCGTAGACGCCTTCATCCACGCTCTGGAGGCGTATATCTCGAAGCGGGCCAATCCCGTCAGCGATGCCCTGGCCCTGTCAGCGATGGAGCGCGTGGCGAAGAACATCCGCCGGGCGTGGGCCGACGGGAACGACGCCGTCGCTCGAGAGCAGATGGCGCTGGGGGCGCTGGAGGCGGGGATGGCCTTCAGCAACGCTTCGGTTGCCCTCATCCACGGCATGTCGCGGCCCATCGGGGCGTACTTCCACGTGCCGCACGGCCTCTCGAACGCGATGCTGCTGTCCGCGGTGACCCGGTTCAACCAGGAAGCGGCCGCCGCTCGCCTGGCCGCCGTCGCCGAGGTGATGGGCGCCGGACGGACGGCCCCTGCGGCGGTGCGGGCCATCGCCGTGCTCTGCCACGACCTCGAGATACCGGGCGTGCGCGAGTATGGTATCGACCCGGACAAGTTTATGGAGGCGGCGCCGCAGATGGCCAGGGACGCCATCGCCAGCGGCAGCCCGGCCAATAATCCCCGCTCCGCCACTGAGGACGAGATCGTGGCCCTCTACAGAAAGGTGCTCTAGGAGCGGGATCGGCAGCAGGCCTCAGGAAGGAGCGCCCGGCTATCAGCGTGACAACGACAGGTAATGGCGTTCGGCAGCAATCGCCCCTCACCCTGGCCCTCTCCCAAAGGGAGAGGGAACCCGCCGGTACGTTCCCTTCTCCCTGGAAGGGAGAAGTCTCCGAAGGTCGCCAGAGGCGACTCGCCTTCGGAGAGCGACTCGCCTCTGGCGAGGGTCGGGGATGAGGGTCGGATTGGTTCTCGCCACCTGCCTTTCCTCAGTGGAAAAGTGGCGAGGGGACAGGGGTGAGGGTTGGTAGACCTGCCGCTGTCCATCGTCATCCCCGTCCTCAACGAAGCAGAGAATGTCGGCCCGCTGGTGGCGGAGCTACGGAGTGCCCTGGCGGGCACGGACTATGAGGTGATGTTCGTGGACGACGGCAGCACCGACGGCACCTTCGACCGGCTGCGGGAGCTTCACGCCGCCGATGGGCGGGTGCGGGCGGCGCGCCTCAATCGCCATTACGGGAAGACGGCGGCCCTGATGGCCGGCTTCCGGCTGAGCCGGGGAGGCGTAGTGGTGACGATGGACGGCGACCTGCAGGATGTGCCGGCCGAGGTCCCGCGAATGGTGGCCGCGCTGGACGATGGCTACGATTTGATATGTGCCTGGCGGGCGCAGCGGCAGGACTCCCCCTCCAAGCGGCTGCAGTCGGTGCTCTTCAACTGGGCCCTGCGGCGCTTTGCCGGCGCCGACCTGCACGACATCAACTGCGGGCTGAAGGCATATCGCCGCTCCGTCGTTGACCATCTATGCTTGACCCGCGATCAGCACCGGTACATCCCGTTGCTGGTGGCGTGGCAGGGATACCGGGTCGGCGAGATCGCGGTGACCCACCGCTCCCGGCTCCACGGCCGGTCCAAGTACGGGCCGGGGCGCGTAGCGATCGGGCTGTTGAGCTTCGCCCGGCTGATATTGACACCGCGTGTAATTGTGGTAAAATCCCCACGGCTAACACTGGAAAACTGTGTTAAAGACATTGTGGGGGAGTTGCTGGACTAGGAACGTTCCGTAGATGACCCTCCGCCAGGAGCAAAGCCGGCGACAAGGTGAATGCCGCGGGGTCTTTCGATTGTTTGTTCTGCGCAGGCGTCGGCCCGCGTGTCGGCCCTGGACAGCCAGGGCGCACACGCGGGTGCGCCCCCTACGAAAACATGCTCGATCTCGATAACCGAAAGACCCTGGCGGATGCCGAAGCGGGGCATTGATTTTTGCTGGCGGAATGTCTACAATAAGCCCAGCGATATGCAGTTGTTGGCTGTGCTTGAAAAGAATAGGCAAGGGTTTGCCAAAAATGAAAGGGGGTGAACAAAGACCAGCGAAGCCGGACCAGGGACCCGAGGGTAGTATCAAGACATCTCGGCATCTGTACCTCGTAATCTAGACTGTGGGGCAGGACCAAAAACTTAGGAAAAGGAGCACAGAAAGTCATGGTAAAGAGAATGCGGCTTCCGCTTCTCATCGCGGTAGTTGTGATCGTCGCTCTGCTGTTGCCCGGCCCGGCTATCGTGGCAAGCGGGGATTTCCCGCGGTTGACCGGCACGACCAGCTTTGTCGCTGGCACTCCTGGGGTTAAGGTAGCCTATGGAGCAAAGGCAGACGCCAAGGCCGGAACGATCACCTTTGTGGGCAAAGCGTTCAACACCCAGGCAAACGTGAACTGGACCAAGGTCGTTTTGTCGGCGAAGGTACCTGATGGCCTCACCCTGGAAGAATCCTGGTGCACGCTGCCCGGCACAACCCCTGGGAGTGGGCCGGATGCCAATGGGTACGTCCAGTGGATGTTCCCCAAGAAAGCGGGCTCGGAGACCAGCATACCGATGTGCGGCTTCACCGTTAGCGGATGGGACGGCAAGTCCACCGTAACTACTGGCTGGATCGCGAACTGGGCCGGCAGCACCGGCGGCAAGGCCCCCGGTGGTGTTTCTACCTGGGTGGACGCCTCGGGTGGCGTCCATAGCGACTCCGCCGTGACCGTGAACTTCCCGTTCGATTCGACCGGATTCGTCAAGGTTATCGGCAACGACGACAAGTTCGATGTGCCGACCAAAGCCACCTTCCAGTCCCTGGAGAAGCGGGTCAAGGCCCTCGAAGCCAGCGCTGGGATCCCGTCGGGCCAGGACGAGTAACACATCTGGCACGAGACCTAGACCTTCCATCGTAATAATTACCGTAACCGAGGGCCCGGCTTGGTCCGCCAGGCCCTCGGTTGTTGAGTCCTTCGTGTAGGGGCTTCGTGTAGAGGCGAGGCTTCGTGTAGGGGCGAGGCATGCCTCGCCCCTACACGTGGGCCATTCCCTCTCCCCCTGGGAGAGGGCAGGGGTGAGGGCGACAGGGCGACACCGGAGGGTGGCGAGGCAAGCCTCGCCACTACGGAAACTGAAACTGCCGGGGTGCGAAGCTACACGCCGGCACGAGGTCGGCCGTGAAATACATTTCTGACGGTTAGGAATGCAACGTCAAGGCATGCTCGCCTCGAAATCGGATTCGCTCCCCCGCCGCTTCGCTACTGCACGCAGCTACACCCCTCGCGGGTCCTGGGCTGCCCTCGTCTTGACGCTTCTCGCCTTTGGTCTGCGGGCCTATCTGCTTCCCGATAAAGCCGTCTGGTACGACGAAGCCATCTCGGCCTGGACCGCCAGGCTGCCTCTGGCAGACATCGCTCTCTACCAGGCCCGTGCCGTGCACCCGCCATTACACTATTGGCTGCTCCACCTCTGGGGCGGCCTGGCTGGCGAATCGGAGTACGCGCTGCGCTTCCTGTCGCTGGCCTTCGGCGTCATGACGGTTCCGCTGTTGTACCAGATCGGACGCCGATTCCTGGGTCCCGGCGTGGGACTGACCGCCTCCCTGCTGCTCGCCGTGTCCGCCTTCCACATCTCCTGGTCGCAGCAGGTCCGTATGTACAGCCTGGCGACCTTCCTGGGTGCCCTGTCGGTGTACCTGCTATTGAGGATCGTGTGCCGTGAGAGCGTAGGGGCCGACCCGCGTGTCGGCCCAGGTCCACGTGGCGGCGCGGTGAAACAGGGCGCACACACGGGTGCGCCCCTACCTGCTTCCTCACCCCTACCCTCTCCCAGGGGGAGAGGGAGTGGCCGACGAGTAGGGGCGAGGCATGCCTCGCCCCTACTCCCAGAGGTGGAGAATGCCGCGCCCCTACAGTGGGCTCTCGACTGCCCGCACCTGAAAGCCTGGGCCGCTTACGCCGCCGTCAACGCGCTGGCGCTGTACACACTGTACCTGACCGGCATCGTACTGATGCTGGAAGCGGCGATGGTGCTGCTGGTGGCCCTCGCCGGGCGACGCCTGCGCCTTCTGCTCGGCTGGGGCGCGTCGGCGGCGGCCACCCTCGTGGCCTGGCTGCCCTGGCTGTACTTGATGAAGACCAACGCCGGCACGCGAAGCCCCATCGCTCCGCCATACGAGTTCTCCCTCATCTGGCGCATCTACTACACCATCCTGTCCGTCGGTGTGGACATCAATATCGACCGTTACGCCGTCGCCGTGCTGCCGTTCCTGGCGCTGGCGGCCTTCTGGCTGTTCGGCGTCTGGCGGGACCCCCGCCGGCGGGCAATGGCGTGGCTCCTGTCGCTCGTGCTGGTAGTGCCGCCGGCTTTGGTCTACGTTATGTCCCTCCCCAAGACGATGTTCTACACGCCCGCCGTCCACGCCCGCTACTTCATACTGTTCCTGCCCCTGTACCTGCTGCTGCTGGCGTGGTCGCTGGCTATGCTGGGCAGAAGCTTTCCCAGGCGATGGGGCCTGCCGCTGGCCGGAGCGATTGGGGCGCTTCTGGTGGGCATCACCGTCTACGCCCTTGTCACCGACTACTACGCCGGCCGCTATCTCGATGACGACTGGCAGTCGATAGCTGCTACCGTGCGCGCCCACCGCATGTCTGAAGACGCGGTGCTGCTCTACCCCGACCAGGACTGGCCCATCTTTTTGTACCACTACCGAGGCCGCGCCCTCTACCAGTACAGCGACCGTCCAGAGGCGGACCTGCTGGCTGACCCGCCGTGGTACGGCGTGCCGTATGCGACGAAGGTGACGGCGGAGGGGGCCGACCACCTGCTCAGCCCCATCGCCGCCAGCAAGAGCGCCCTGTGGGTGGTGGAGAGCGTGAAGGCTCTGGATGTGGACCCGGAGGGACAGATCGGCGCCTGGCTGCGCGCCAACTACAGGATCGTCGGCAAGCAGGCTTTCGGCGACAAGACGCTGATCCTCTACAGTCGCGCCGGGGGACGGGACTACGGCTGGCCCCTGGCTCCCCGCACGCAGCCGGCCCGCCCGCTGCTGGTCCAGCCCGTCCCCGGCCTGTCGCTCCTCGGGTACGACCAGCCGCTGCACCGGGCAGCCACCGGCGCGGTGGCGCGCGTCGGGCTCTACTGGCAGGCGGAGCCGGGCGTCGGAGAGCGCTACCGGATCGGCCTGCGGCTGGCCGATGGAGAAGGCGATAGCACGGCGGCGCGGCCGGCCGGCGAGGCACCGGCCGACTGGCCGGCGAATGCGCCTCTGCGCGAGACATACGAGGCGACCATCACCAGCCAGATGCCCGGCGGCCGCTATCGCTGGCTGCTGGAGGTGCGCGAGCGCCGGGGCGACGCGATCGTGGCCAGCCTGCCGCTGGGGGATGTGGAGGTCGTGCGGACCCGCCAGCCGCTGCTCGAGAGCGCCATCCCTCACCCGCTCCAGGCCAACCTGGGCGGCGAGGTGCAGCTCCTCGGCTACGATGCTGCGCCCGAGCTGGGGGCCGGCGTCTCGCCCGGCGGGCATCTCAATATAACGTTGTACTGGCGCGGGCAGCAGGCGATGGAGCGCAGCTACACCGTCTTCGTGCAGCTCGTCGGCAAGAAAGAGCATCCCCAGCGGCACAACCCGGTCTGGGCCCAGCAGGACAGCGTGCCGGGCGACGGCACCCTTCCCACTACCGGATGGGCGCCCGGCGAGATCGTCGTGGACCATTACACGCTCACCATCGAGGACGGGACGGAGCCGGGCGACTACGCCATCTATGTCGGGATGTACGATCGGGCGACGGGAGAGCGGCTATCCGTGCTGGACGCCAGCGGGCAAGCTGTGGACAATAAAGTGGTCCTGGGCGAGATCGCCGTCCGATAGAGAGGGCCGCTATGCCGTTTGGTGCGCTCGACCAGACGAAGCAATGCTAGGCAAGAGGAAGGGTGAAGTAGAAGGTACTTCCCTTGCCGAGCTCGCTCTCCGCCCAGATACGGCCACCGTGAGCAGCAACGATGCCGTGAGCCACGTACAACCCCAGTCCGAGGCCCTCTACTCGAGACCGACTGGCCTCCGCGGTCCGGAAGTGCCGCTCGAGCATATGCGGCAATGCCTCAGGTGAGATGCCCATTCCTTCGTCCCTGACCGACACGAGGGCCTCTTCTCCCTGCTGCATTACATTGACGTCGATGCGCCCACCGCCAGGGCTGTATTGGACGGCGTTGGACAGCAGATTGGAGAACACCTCGTTGAGGCGGCTTCGGTCCCAGTTACCAAGCAGTCCCATTTCAGGGACTTGCACCTCGATCTGGTGCCGGCTGGTGGTCATTTGGGCTTCGGCTGCTGCCTCCTGTGCAAGCAGCGCCAGGTCCACCGTCTCGATATTCAGTTGTAGGCGATTCATCTGGACGCGGGAAACCTCCAGCAGGCGGTCCGCCAGCGCGACCATGCGGCTAGTCTGGTAGTCGATGGTCCGCAGGGGCCTCTCCAATGGTTCCCCGTCCGGCAGTTGCCCCGCCCGGCGCAGCATAAGCTGAGCGTATCCCTTCATCGAGGTCAGTGGTGTCTTCAGCTCGTGGGCGACGATGGAAAGGAACTCGTCTTTCTGATGATCCAGGTCCTCAAGCTGGCGATTAGCCTGAGCGATCTTCTCGTTCTGCACCTGCAATTCATCGTTCTGCTCCTGGACCCGCCGCAACAACCGCTCCCGCTCCTGTTTGGCCCTGATCTCCTCGGTCACGTCGTGCAGAGAGAACACCAGTCCCTCGACCGTGCCAGCATCGTTTTTCACCGGCGTCAGGGTCCAGTCCCAGTATGTGACGCCAAACTCGGGATGGTCAGGGAACTCGAAGGGCTTAGCCCGGAACTCCACCGGCTCACCGGTGTCCCTCGCCCTGGCGAAAATCGCCTCGTTTTCCTCGTGCGGGTAGAACTCAAAATGGTTGTGACCGGCGAAGTCCTCTTGACTGCGTTGGCAGGCTCTGGCATAGCTGGAGTTGACCCAGATAAAGTTGAACTGCGGGTCGAGATAGACCAGATCGGCAGGGGTGTGCTCCACTACGGCCTCCATCTCGCGCCGCTGCCGGTCGACCTTCGCCACCAGCCGCTCAAGCTCTTCGCCCCGCTCTCTCTCCCTGCCGAAGAGCGAGTATCCCTCTTGGAGAAAACCGAAAAGCACAACCATGTAGCCGGCAACCAAATCCAAGCGGCCGATGTACCACCAGAGGTCGTAGCGCTTTCCCGCAATAATGGAATCCAGCAGTCCGAAGGCAATCACAATAAGGAAGATTGCCACATAGCCGAGCATAACATCATTCTCTGCCTGGTACCGCCGGTAGGCTGATGCCGCGGCCACAGCCACCACACATACGAGAACTCCCGTCCAAACCAGGCTCAGCGGAGTGAAAACTGTGCCAACGATCATGACCGGCAACGCGCTCTCGAACAACAAAGACAGCGACCCAACGACGCCCGACAAAACCACCGCCGTCACATAAACTATGAGCAAGTGCGAGACCTTCAAGCGTTCTGGGCGGCGAGTATTCAGAGTTGCGACCAACATGGCGATGCCTGAGTAAAGCAACATAAAGAACCAGCCCGCCGTGTTGGGCAATTGAGCTATTACACCCTTCTCGCCGAGCAACCCTGGCCAGGATAGAAGATAGAAGATTCCAAGGATGGAGTTTGCCAGAAAAAGCGTGCCAGCCCAGAAGACCCAGGCACCGCCGAGAGCGCGATACTTCCCGAAGCAGAGGAAGGCTATGCCGAGGGCGGAAAGGATCACGAAAGCTTGGGCCGTAGGCTGCACCCACGGTAACTGGACCAGCGGCACCGTCTCCCTGAAGCCAAGTCCACCGAAGGCAAAAATGCCGGCCACGGTGAGCAAGGTGAGAGAACCGCCTACGCCGATCACGACTTTGGTCAGGCTATCGATAGGTAGGGGTGCTTGTGTGCTGTCTGCCCCTATCTCCTGGTAACTCATTGGTCTCTTCCACAGTTAATGAGAACGGGTCGGCAGAGTACCACGGCACTGACATGTATCATATCACAATCCGAACTTGGGGAGAGCATCATGCTCAGCGATGGGCCACTACCCCGACCTGCCGGCACATCTCGAGGACGGGGCAGGTCGAGCAACGCGGCAGCCGGCCGGTGCAGATGTGCTTGCCGAAGGGCACCAGCAGCCGGTTGATCTCCACCCAGTAACGGAGGGGGAGCTTCGCCTCGAGGGCGGCGGTGGTCCCCTCCGGCGTGCGGGCGCGGACATAGCCCCACCGGTTGGTGACGCGGTGGACGTGCACGTCGACGCCGATGCGCGGCTGGTCGCAGGCGATCCCCAGCACCAGGTTGGCGCACTTAGGGCCGACCCCGGGGAACGACAGCAGGACATCAGCATCGCACGGGAGCTTACATGCGTGCTCCTCTACGACCCGCCGGGCGATCTCGTGAATCTGCCGCGCCTTGGGGGCGTGGAATGTCGCCGTGTCGATCAGCGCGTCGATCTCCACCCCTGTAAGCCGGCCCATCTCGGCCGGCGTCCGGGCACGCGCGAATAGCCGTCGGGCCAGGGGAGCACTGACCTCGTCCCGCGTCCGGATGGAGATGATGCAGGCGATAAGCAGCTCGAAGGGGGAATCGAACCCCTCGTCGGCGAGCGCGAACAGGGCCGCCTTGGGGAAGGGGCGCACGGCCTCGCGGATGCGCTCCATTGCCAGATCGATGTCGAACGGTTGCTTCACCGGGGCTCGTTCTCTATTGCCGGGCGTTGCCCACATTGCTCCAGCGCCGACCAGGGTCAGCGCTATATCAGAAAGGCGACAGCCGCCGCCTGCCAGTAACCCTCTGTGGTGTTTCCCAGGCTGGCAAAAGTACGGCTGCCTCAGCCTCTACCTTCAAGCTACCTCACTGGGCCTCTGCCGTCAACCGCCTCCTACGGCTGCGGCATCGTGACCGCAGGTATTGTTGGCACCCCTCAGCGTTTGACTCCGGGTCCCTCAATCATTAGCATGTCGCTGGGGCCTGATAGGCCGTTTGGAGAAAGAACAGGTGGTATACGATTTCCATACCCATACTTTTCACAGCGATGGCGTGCTGAGCCCGGTGGAGCTAATCCGCCGCGCCGCGGTGAACGGCTACCGCGTCATCGGCATCGCCGACCACGTGGGACTGGGCAACCTGGAGTCGGTGCTCCGCCAGGTCATTCGCGATTGCCAGCTCTGCGAGAGCCATTGGAATATCCGGGCCCTGCCGGGCGCCGAGCTGACCCACGTGCCGGCGGCCGCCATCGCCGAGGCGGCTCGTTACGCGAAGGATCTGGGAGCCCGCTTCGTCGTGGTGCACGGCGAGACCATCGCCGAGCCGGTCGAGCCCGGCACCAACCTGGCGGCCGTGCGCTGCCCGGATGTGGACATCCTGGCCCATCCGGGCCTGATTACCCTGGAAGAAGCCCAGTTGGCCGTACGCAACGGCAAGTTCCTGGAGCTGAGCGCCCGCAAGGGCCACTGCCTGACCAACGGCCACGTGCTGAAGATGGGCCGGCAGGCGGGGGCACGCTTCCTGGTGGACTCGGATTCTCACGAGCCGGGCGACCTGCTCACCGACGCCTTCGCCCGAAAGGTGGCGATCGGCGCCGGCCTGGAGGAGGAAGAGCTCGGAGACGTGCTCGAGCGCAATCCTCAGGCTCTGCTGGCCAGACTGGCCAGTGCGATGGCCTAGGCAGACGCACAAGTAACGACTAAAAACGACTATAGTCGTTACTACGTAGTGGCTACCGTAGTCGCCCGCTACCCTAGCGTTACTACGTAGTGGCGACTTTAGTCGCCCGCTAGGGGACCAGCGCCCAATCGGCCGGCAGCTCGTAGCGGTGCACGCGGCGCTCGGGAACGCGCACCAGGAAGCGGCCCTGGCGCCGGATCTCGGCGTAGGTGTTCTGAATCTGGACGATCCGATGGGCCAGTAAGTTGAAGATCACCACGCCGGCCTTCACCGGCTGGAGACTGGCCTGCCGGGTGACGTCGTCAACGACTCGGAACACGGGCAGCTCGTGGGGACGGCAATAGGCGATGGCCTGGTGGATGGAATCGTGCTTTTCGGGAAGATTGTGCTCGTCGAAGACGGCCAGCCCGCTCTCGACGTACTCTGCCAGTTGGGGCTCGAGGTAGGCCACCTCGGACAGGAAGTGCGGCAGATCGGGAGGGTTGGCGGCACAGGCGGCGACGATACGATTGAGCGCCGCGCAGTCCGCCACGAAGCTGACCGCCCCGGAGCGGTCGATAATGGTATAACGCATCACGTTCATCGATTGACTGAGTTCGCTTTCTAGCTGGGGTATCGGATCGGGACGGGGCCTGCGCCGGCACCGGCCCACAAGACCGCAACCTCAAAACATGCTACCACGATGAGCCTTGAACGACAACCCAAGGAGAGCAAGCCATCTTCCTGCAACACCTCGGCCTCAGGAATTTCCGCAACTACGCCCGGCTGGAGCTGCCGTTGCCACCCAAGGCCATCATCCTCATCGGGGACAACGGCCAGGGCAAGAGCAACCTCCTGGAGGCAATCTACTATCTGGCCACCACCCGCTCGTGGCGGGCCCAGAGCGATCGCGAGCTGATCGACTGGCGGGCGACGGAGGAGCAGCCCGTATTCGCCCGCATCGCCGGCCAGTTCGTCAGGCAGCGCGATACCATCCGGGTGGAAGTCGTCCTGCAGGAGGAGCAGGCGCAGTCCGGCAACGGCGCGGGCCGCGTCGTGAGCAAGCGCATCCGCATCAACGGCGCCCCCAAGCGGGCCATCGACCTGGTGGGCCAGGTACAGGTGGTGATGTTTTCGCCCCAGGATATCGACCTGGTGCTGGGACCGCCCCAGGGCCGTCGCCGGTACCTGGACGTGACCCTGTCGCTGCTGGACGCGCGCTACCTGCGCTCGCTGTCGCACTACAATCGAGTGCTGACCCAGCGCAACCACCTGCTGCGCCAGATCCGAGAGGGAGCGGCCCGCCTCAGCCAGCTCACCTTCTGGGACGAGGAGCTGACGGCGGCTGGCGCCTATCTGCTCCAGCGACGCCTGGAGGTGCTGTCCGTCCTGCGCGAGCGCGCCGGGCCCGTCCACCGCCGGCTCACGGACGGCCAGGAGGAGCTGCGATTCGAGTACCGCTCCAGCCTGGCCGGGCTGACCGACCTGGCCGACAGGGATGCGGCGACGATCCGGCAGCAATTCGGCGCCGAGCTGTCGGCCCTCCGGGAGCGTGAGGTCCGCAGCGGTATGTCGCTGCTCGGCCCGCACCGGGACGACTTCGCCTTTGTGGTGAACGACCGCGATCTGGCGGCCTTCGGCTCTCGCGGCCAGCAGCGCACCGCCGTCCTGTCCCTTCGGCTGGCCGAGACCGAGCTGGTACAGGAGTGGTCGGGCGAGCCGCCGATACTCCTGCTGGACGACGTCATGTCAGAGCTGGACGCTCCTCGCCGGCACCAGGTCCGGGAGGCCGTCGCCCGGAGCCCTCAGGCCATCATCAGCGCCACCGACCCGGGCGCGTTCGAGGCGGAGTTTCTGGCCTCGGCGCTGCGCCTTCGCGTGTCGGCCGGGACCATCGCGCCCATCGAATCCGATGAGTGAAGCACAGGAGCGAAAACATGGTAGCGGCAATCATCGCCATTTGCCGATATCACGCTCCCACTGGCCGGGGAAGCTCAGGCTGGACTTGGCGTACTCTTCCCAGGACTGGGGGCGCATCAGGGTGAAGCTGCTGGAAGGGGGCAGGCCCGCCGGGCTGGGGGCATCAGGGCGCATAGGATAAGTGCCGCGCAGACCCGGACCCAGCAGACGCTGCCCCTCTGGCGACAGGAGGAAATCGAGGAACAGCTTGCCGGCGTTGGGCCGCGGCGCCGTAGCCAGCAAGCCGCTGGCGCTGAAGCGGGCCGGCACCCCCTCGGCGGGCAGCAGGAGTCGCAGGTCGCCGCCCGAGTGCAGATAATGGCGGGTCGTGCTCCACGGCGCGTTCACGGCGACAGGAAGCGCGCCCGCGCTGACCTGCGCCAGCAGCGCATCCGGCGAAGAGAAGACCCGCGGCCGGTTTTTCCCTATCTGGTCCCAGTAGCCGGGCCCCAGCGTGGCGCTCAGTCCCTGCCAGGGCGCGAGCTGGCTCTCGCCCTGGCTCTCGGCAATCCCCAGCCTGCCTTTCCAGTCCGGCTGCACCAGGTCCCAGTAGCTGGTAATGGACGCGGTCGCCGTGATAGCCCTGCTGTTCCAGACCACACCAATGGGGTCATAGTCGGTCACCGTCCAGTAGCCGGCGGGCTGGCTCTTGAACCCCTCGGCGATGCTTTGCGCCTGGGGCGAAAGGTAGCTGGCCCAGGCGTTGCGCTGCTGTAAGTCGTAGGCCAGGTCGACATCGGTGAGGGTCACCACGTCGACATCGGCCGTGCCGGCCCGCAGGTCGGCGACCAGGCGAGGATAGAGCTGCGATGGAGGGAGGCCGAGGTGCTCGGACACCGAGACCTGTGGATAGCGGGAGTGGAAAGCAGCCAGCACCTGCTGGCCCGCCGCCTCATTGAAGGTGAACCACCAGACCACCTTGCCTTCCTTGATGGCCGCACCCGCCTTGGGGTCCGCAGTGGGCGCGGCCTTGCCAGCCGCCTTCGCACCGGGCGTGCCGATGCCGTTCTTGGCCGAACTGCCACCCAACCCGGGCAGGCTGTCGGCGCCCGGCAGGACGGAGCGCAGCGGCAAGCGGGCGATGAGCAGGGCGATGATGAGCGCGCCCGCCAGGTAGGTCACTAACTTAAGGGTCCGCAAGTCCTTCAAGCGGGCGCTCCGGCCCGTCGCCGGCGCGTCGGGCGAGACGGGCGCGCGTAGCACGGGCTCATTCTGCTGACGCTCCTTCGCTCGGGGTTGGCTGGCAGGGGCCGACCCTGCGTTCGCCCTTGCCGGCAGCCGTCGCTATCGCCCGCGACCTAATCGGGGACTCCTACGATGGCCTCGACCTCCACCAGGCAGCCTGGGCCCAGCGCTCCCACCGCAAAGCACGAGCGGGCCGGTCGCTCAGCGCCGAAGTAGGTGGCGTACACGGCATTGAAAGGCTCGCGATTATTGATATCGCTGAGATAGCAGGTAGTCTTCAGGATATCATCCATGGCGCATCCGGCGGCCTCCACAATGGCCTTGACGCTGTCCATAGTGTGCCGGGCCTGTTCCTGGATGGTGCCCTCCATCTTGCCGGTGGCCGGGTTGCGGCCGACCTGGCCGGAGATGAAGATCAGATTACCGAAACGTATGGCGGGAGAGAGGGGAGCGCTTGACGCCGCCATTCCTGCCGGAGCGACAACTTGCTTCTTGGGCATACGATACCTCCTGTCTGCATCGCGTTGCTGCGATTTTGCCGCTGCAAAACACGAGGGTCAGTTTAACCGTCAATGGCAGGAGGCGTCAATATGTGGATCAGGAAAGGCTGTGGGCCATGCCGTACTTGATCATGAGGTTCCGGTAGTCGCGGCCGTACAGCAGCTTGATCTTGATGTTGGGGTAGTACTTGCGGAGCAGCCGCAGCTTGCGGTTCTTCTTGGTGACCAGGCTCTGCTTCATCGTCGTCAGCTC
This sequence comes from Chloroflexota bacterium, assembly GCA_023475235.1. Classification (GTDB taxonomy): domain Bacteria; phylum Chloroflexota; class UBA6077; order FW602-bin22; family JAMCWG01; genus JAMCWG01. Next base: position 32,147 of record JAMCWG010000125.1, on the reverse strand, counting down.
GATGTATAGGTCCAGATCGGGGAGGTAAAAGTCGGGGGTGAAGCTTTCCACGGGCCTCCCGGTCTCGTCCCAGGCGATGGGGAAGGTATGGGGCTCGTATTGCCAGTGAATCTGATAAAAGTCCAGTATACGGGCAAACTCTCGCTCGGAGTCATTGGCGAAATTAGGATCCGCCTGGCCCGTTCGTTGATCGACTATCTTCTCGTCTACAATCAACCCGCTCTCATGATCCTCCTGTACCTTTAACAAATTATAGCATGCCTGGGCACATATGACATAACGCGACTAGCGCCTTATCTCGGCCAGCACGGCCTCCACGGCGCGCGGAATGGCTGCCTCCACCGGCGGCGTGCACGCCTCGCCGAAGGTGGAGGTATCCTGCACCTCGATGGCCAGGACCACCACATCGGCGGGCATCGCAATGCCGACCCGTCTGCCCAGCTCCAGGGCCGTGAAGAAATTGACGTCGTGGGGCGAGGCCAGGCGCACGGTGGAGGCGAAATCGTCGGCTGATAGCCGGTACAGTGCTCCCACCTTGCCGCCGCGGGTCTGGATCGAGTCGACGATGATGGCGCGATCGTAGCCGGCCAGCAGGTCGAGGAGGCTGAGCCCTGCCAGGCTCGACTCCTCCACCGTCACCGTCCCGGCATAGGGCGCTCCCGTGGGGCTGGCCAGCCAGGCGGCCACCTCCTGCGCCACCCGCAGGCCGACGCAGTCGTCGGTGAGGATAGGATTGCCCATCCCTAATACGATGGTGCGCCAACCGCGTGCCTTCTCTTTAGAGCTCTCTGTGGCGTGTGCCTTTTTCACCCTCACCCCTGTCCCTTCTCCCTGAAAGGGAGAAGGGAACGTACCGGTGGGTTCCCTCTCCCTCTGGGAGAGGGTTAGGGTGAGGGAGCGCCTACCCTCATCCTCGTCCAAACTGGCGCTCCAACTGGGCCTTGCTCAGGTGCACGATGATGGGATCGCCGTGGGGGCAGAGGAGCGGGCTGGCGGTGCTCTCCAGTTGCACCAGCAGCTCGCGCATCTCGGCCGGGGATAGCGCCTGCCCAGCCTTGATCGCCCCGCGACAGGCCAGCCCGCGCCGCGCCCGCTCACGCAGGTCCCCCGCCACTTCCGACTCCAGCAGCTCGTCCACCAGCGTGCTGACGGCGGCCACCAACTGGTCCTGCGGCAGCAGGGCCGGTGCAGCGCGCAACAGGTAAGTGCCCTCGCCGAAGGGCTCCAGGTCGAAGCCCAGCGCCGCCAGCGTGGCCATAGCAGCCGGCAAGAACGCCGTCTGGCGCGGCGATAGCGCCAGCACCAGCGGCTCCAGGAGAAGCTGCGTCTCCAGCCCGCCCTCGTGCCCCTCGCCGTCCCCGTCGACGCGGCGCGCGCCGCCCGCCATCCGCTCGTAGAGCACCCGCTCGTGCGCACGGTGCTGGTCCACTAGGTAGATGCCATCCGGCCCCTCGGCCACGATGAAGGTAGCGTCCATTTGCCCTAGAACGCGCATCACAGGCAGGCGCGCGCCGGTGGCCGGGGCGGTCTGTGCGACTGCCGCCGGGCCTGGCGCGGGCATTGCCGCAGCCGGGAACAGCCCCGGCGCGGCGGGTGCAGCGAACCCCCTGGAGGCATCGCCACCATCCGTCGGCAGGTGAGGCATCGCCGCCCCGCTCACGACCGAGGGGACTGTCAGGTGGCCGGTGAGGGTCTCCCGCACCCCTTTCTGTACCAGGGCGAAGATATCGCGCTCCCGGCGGAAGCGGACCTCGGCCTTGGCCGGGTGTATGTTGACGTCCAGGTCAGCAGGCGGCACGCGCAGGTGCAGGGCGGCCAGCGGATGGCGGCCGGGCGGCAGCAGCCCCTGGTACGCTTCCTCGATGGCGTAGGCCAGGCTGCGGGCCTGCACCCAGCGGCCGTTCACGAAAAGCGAGATATCGGCACGGGTCGCGCGGGCCAGCTCGGGCGGGCTGACGTAGCCCCATAGCCCGCCCGTCTCGCCGCCGACCTCGAGCAGGCGCGCCGCCGTCTGCCCCCCGTGCCATGCCACCAGGACGTCGATGAGCCTGCCGCTGCCGGGCGACTCGAAGCCCCGGCGGCCATCCACCAGCAGCCGGAAGCGCACGCCGGGGCGCGACATGGCGAGCTGGCCGAGCATGTTGTGGATGTGGGCCAATTCCGTGCGGGGCGACTTCAGAAACTTGAGGCGGGCCGGCACTTCGGCAAAGAGGCGCCGTACGGCGACGGCCGTCCCCGGCGGGGCGCCGCGCGTCCCCTCCTCCACTATCTGGCCGCGTCGCAGCACCACATAGGCGCCCGAAGAGTCGCCAGCGGTGCGGCTCACCAGGGTCACTTCGGCCACGGCCGCAATGCTGGGCAAGGCCTCGCCGCGGAAGCCGAGGGTGCTCAGGCGCTGCAGATCGTCCAGCGAGCCGATCTTGCTGGTGGCGTGGCGCTGGAAGGCCAGCGGTAGCTCGGAGGGAGGGATGCCCGCTCCGTCATCCACCACCCGGATGAGGGAGAGGCCCCCTTCTCGCACCTCGACGCTTATACTGGTGGCTCCCGCGTCCAGGGCATTCTCCACCAGCTCCTTTACCACCGAGGCCGGCCGTTCGACGACCTCCCCGGCGGCGATTTTTCCCGCCTCCTGCGGCGGCAGCACCCGAATCGGCATATCTTCCCCAGAGGACAGAATACCGCTTGGGGGGCCGGCCGGTCAAGCCGGCGGCCACAGGAGGTTCCATCGAGTATCGCGGGACTGCTCTACGTGTTCTCCCGTCACTGTAGGGCCGCACACGCGGGTCGGCCCCTACATCAACACCCGTTGTTGGCAGGGTGGCCACGCGACAGGGTCGCCACGGGAACACCCAGGATCTTTCGGTTATGAGCCGAATTGTCATGCTGAGCGCAGCGAAGCATCTCAGTCCCCTGTATGTGGTCGGGAGAGACGGCCTGGGAAATGACAACGGAGACCCTTCGCTGGCGCTCAGGATGACAACCGAAAGACCCTGCCGGGAACGCTAGGGTCTTTCCATTCTCGGTCCAGGATCGCCTTGAGGACAGGCACGCCCTCACCCCAACCCTCTCCCAGAGGTCGCCACAGGTCCGTAGCGGAGCGGCGCAACGCCGCACCGCAGGTCTCCGAAGGCGACTCGTCTGCCAAAGGCGGACCCGCCTTTGGCGGGCCTTTGGCGAGATACCCTTCGGGCACGACTCGCCTGGGCGAGGAGAGGGGGCCTTGGGCCCGTATTATCCTCACCTCTCCCTCTGGGAGAGGTCGCCCGAGCGAAGCGAGGGCGGGTGAGGGTGCACGAGCCACCAATCGCGGGAAGGGCACCGCGAGAATGAGAAGACCCTAGGGAATGCCTCCAGTTCTAGACATCCCCTGCCATTTGATGTACGCTCTGAATATAGGCACGCTTCGCTGGCTGGAAGCGAGGCTTGTATGCCCTTGAGTTAGCTTTCCTTTCTGCGCCCGTTGCCTTGTCCCTTGAAGGCGACCACTTAGTTATACCTGTCAGCCGCCGGATGTGAGCTATACACAAACAGTAGAGGTGGAAAGTGCGTATCTCAGCCATCAAGACCTACACGTTGCCTGCGCCGGAGATGGGCAGGCCGAACGCCGCCTGCAAGCTGGTAAAGATCGAGACCGACGAAGGAATCTCTGGATGGGCAGAGATAAACCGGGGTGGGGGCTTCCAGCCGGGCGAGCATGCCATCGTCCAGGCCGCGGTGCAGACCTTCGCCGACTACCTCCTCGGCCAGGACCCATTCCGGATAGAGTATCACTGGCAGAACCTCTTCGACCGGTCCCGCTTCTCGGCAGGCGGCGAGTACCTCTGTGCGGTGAGCGGCCTGGAGATGGCGATGTGGGACATCGTCGGCTGGGCGTTGAATACCCCCTGCTACAATCTATGGGGCGGCGCCTGCCGGGACAGGATCCGGGTGTACGGCCACCTGTGGGGCGAAGACATCGAGGACAGGGTCGTCAATGCCCTGAAGATGGTGGACTGGGGCTATACGGCCATCAAGTGGGACCCCTTCGGCCATGCCACCAACCCGATGGACAACCCGGTCATCGACACGGCACGCGCCAAGGACGCCATCAATCAGGTGAGGGCGGTGCGCGAGGCGGTCGGCCCCGGCATCGATATATGCGTCGAGGCGCACGGCGCCTTCAATGTAAACTCGGCCATCCGGATGGGCCGGGCGCTGGAGGAGTACAACCCGTTCTTCTACGAGGAGCCCGTGCCGCCGCCGAACGTCGACGCGATGGTGAAGGTGGCGCAGGCGGTGAAGATCCCCATCGCGACCGGGGAGAAGCTGTACTCGCTCCACGATTTCCGCGAGCTGCTGGAAAAGCAGGCGGCCGAAATCCTCCAGCCCGACCTCGACCTGACCGGCGGGCTGCTGGCCACGCGCAAGATCGCGGCGATGGCGGAGGCCTATCTGGTGCCCCTGGCGCCGCACAACCCGCTGGGGCCGGTCAACACGGCGGCCAGCGTGCAGCTCTGCGCGGCCATCCGGAACTTCATCATTCTGGAGACGCTGACCCAGTTCCACCCGGCCCGGGGCCGGCCGGACTGGTGGGACTGGCTGCTCGAAGAGCCGATACAGGTCGTCGATGGCTATATAAAGGTCCCCACGGGGCCGGGCCTGGGAATGTCGGTTAACGAGAAACGGCTGGCCGAATACCAGGACAACTGGTAGACAGGCAGCAGAGGCCGGTCAGTCCCCTTGACGAGGGGCAGATGAGCCGGCACGCAGTCGGCGGCCGGGGCCCGTGAGCGGCGTCCCGGCCTCACTACCCGACACGATTGGGGGTGAGCTTTGGCTACCGTCGAGCGACCGCCGCGCCCGAGGAGACCCAACGTCATCTGGCCCATAATCCTGATTGTGGCCGGCGTCCTGCTCCTGCTGGGCAACCTCGGCTTTCTTCCCGCAAGCTTCTGGACAACTATTGGGCGCTTGTGGCCGGTGATCTTGATCCTGCTGGGCCTGGATATCATTCTGTCGAGGCAACTGGGTTGGGGCGCCCTGCCCACCTCTATCGTCATCATCGTAATCATCCTCGCGGTCATCGCCTACGCCATTTTCGCTGGAGTGTCCGGCCTCGAGGCGAATCTACCCCTGCCGGGCCTCGCCATCGGGCCCCCGCTGAGCGGATCCGGGAACCTGGTCACGCAGGAGAAAAGCTTCCGCGATTTCAATCAGGTCGAGGTGGCCGGCCCCTTTCAGGTTGATATCACGCAGTCGAGCGCGTTCAGCGTCACCCTAACCGCGGACGACAATGTGATCGACCGCGTGGCCGTCACCAAGGACGGCCAGACGCTGAGAATCTCCCTCGAGCCGACGACCTTCCTGTCGAGCCCCACGCTGGTGGCGAAGATAGGTATGCCGGGCATCGTTGGGCTGCGCCTGTCGGGGGCGGCGAAGGGGAATATCGCCGGCTTCCAGTCCTCGAGCGACCTCAGCCTGGAGATGTCGGGGGCGAGCACGCTGGGCGGCCAGATCGACGCGGGAAACGCCGTCTTCACTGCGTCGGGGGCCAGCAGTGGTGCGCTGCAGGGCTCGGCAAATAGCCTGACGCTCAACGCATCGGGTGCCAGCCGGCTGGACCTGGGAGGCTTCTCGGCCAACGATGTCACGGCGAACCTGAGCGGGGCGAGCACGGCGACGGTGAACGCCAACGGGCGGCTGAACGTCGTCCTGACCGGCGCCTCCAGGCTTACCTACCTCGGAAATCCCACCATTGGCAGCACCAGCGTCTCGGGCGGCTCGTCGCTAGAGCGGAGATGAAGCGGTCTCCCCATCGCCAGCCCGTTCCAGGCTCCTCATCCGTGCGGTGGCTTTTCTCACCGCACGCTCGGTCTGGTCCAGTTGAAATAGGCCAGCGGAGCCGGGTATCGCAGGCTCACTTCACTTAGCCAATCCTGTGCTTCGAATGAGCATCCTTCGCAACGGACGCGAGTGAAGGGGTTTTGCCAGCCGAGCTTACCAGTTCCAGCAAATGGGCTTCCATGCGTTCTACCCACCGATCGGCGCCGTATTCCTGCAAAATGTGGGTATACGCCGCCTCTCCCATCTGCACGCAGCGCCCTTCGTCCTCCAGCAATGCTCGCATAGCATCGGCAATGGCTGCCGGCTGGGCCGGGTCTACCAGCAAGCCGGTGACGCCATCCAACACGCTTTCGGCCGGGCCGCCGTGGTTGGAGGCAATTACCGGCTTATGGGCGGCACCCGCCTCCACGAAAGTGAGGCCAAACGGCTCATCGTAAGGCATATGTACAACTATCTTGCACGCGGTATATAAGCTCACCAGCGCTTCGCCGGAAACGAACCCCAGGAAGTCGACCGAGCCCGCCACTCCCAGCTCTTCCGCCAACTCCCGTAGCACTTCGTCCTCAGGTCCATCGCCAGCCACCTTCAAGCGCAAGCCATCCTGCCGTTCCAGCAGCGCAAAAGCGCGGATGATGTTTCCGACATTCTTGCGGTGCAGTAATCGGGTCACCGCCAGGAGATAGCCAGGGTCGGCCAGAGGAGTCGGCGCGGCCCTCTGGAAGATCGGCTCGGTGCGGCCAGGGTGACAGGCCACCGCTTCCCGTCCGTACACGCGCTTGATTTGATCCGCCACAAACTGGCTGTTGGCGAATATCTGGTCTACGCCGCGAGCGGCCATCCAGTCCAGCGGCGTGATAGCCCATTGCCGAAAACAACGCCTGTCCAGCCTGCCGGGGTATCTCTCGTCCTGGCCTCGAAATGTGTTGGTGATCATCCAGCCAAAGAGCAATGCCGGGTTCGTCCGACCTACCTTGCTCTTCAAATAGTTGGGGCTAGAGGTGTGCTGATATGGATGGTAATACTCGCAGTCGAAGTAGGGCAAGCTGTGGACGTACCACGTGGTGGCCGGAAAGTGTCGGGCCAGGCACCTCGCCAGGTAGACCCAGATGTAAGCTGGCTCTAGATGGGCGTCCACGAGGTCAAATTCAGGCAACTCCCGAGCAAGCTGCCGTACCACGCTGATCCAGTTCTGGACAGTGTTGGCAGCCATTTGAGGCATCTCTCGCACTGTCAATCCATGATCGCGTGGGTCTCCCCAAACGGCGTTGTCGTAGGCCGCCGTGTAGAGAGTAACTCGGTGCCCTCGCTCAGCCAGTCCTCGTACCAGCGCCATCACCGAGCTGTCAGCCCCTCCAAGCTTCATATGCGGGTTCAGCACGGCCATTCGTAGCTTGCTCAACCTAGTCGTCGCCCGGATGGCTGGCGGCGCGGTGACAGGCGCAGCCGTGCTCGACTGCGCAACGGGCGCCCAGGCTTCACCCGTCGTTGCCCCCAACACCGTCCCGAAGCCGGCCTCTAACCGGTCCAGCCAGTGCTCAAGCGTAAAGTGTTCTTCCATCCGCCGGTAGGCGGCCTCGCCCATCTCCCGGCAACGCTCTACATCGCCGGCCAGCTCGACCATTCGCCGCGCAATCGCTTCGACATCGCACGGGTCCACCAGATAGCCCGTCTCCCCGTCCACCACCACCTCGGCGGGGCCGCCTTGATTGGGCCCGATGATCGGCTTGCGGCTGGCGCCCGCCTCCACGAATATGAGGCCGAAAGGCTCGTCGAACGGCACGTGCACTACCAGCCGGCATCGCCGGTAGCAGTCGGCCAGCTTCCGGCCGGAGACGAAGCCGACGAAGTCAACCCTGTCGCCGATGCCCAGGCTGTCTGCAAGCCGCTGTAATGCGGGTCCTTCCGGGCCCTCGCCGGCGATCTTCAGTCGCAGATCGGTCTCCCCCGCTGCCAGCGCCAGCGCACGCAGAATGGCCGCTACGTTCTTGCGCCGGATCAGCCTGGTCACCACCAGCGCGTAGTTGTCCTCCCACTGGCACTCCTCCTCACCGGCCGGCGGAACATTGAAGTTGCCCAGCAGGCAGCCGGTCGCTGGGCGACCGTATACCGCAGCGACCTGGCGCGCCGTAAAATCGCTGTTGGCCAGTATGCCGTCCACCGACCGGGCGGCCAGCCAATCGAAGGGCGTGATCAGCCACTGCCTGGTGGAAACGAGATTGATGCGCCCGGGAAACTCGGTGGATTGTCTGCGGAAAGAGCTGACGGCCATCTGGCCGAGCAGGTTGATCGGATGGGGGTTGCCGTGCTCTGCCCGCAGATAATGAGGGCTGGAGACGTGCTGGTAGTAGTGATAGTAGTCGCAGTTGAAGTGCGGCAGGCTGTGCACATACCACACCACCGGGGGCAGGGGTTTGCGAGACCACCAGCGAGCCAGCATCGCCCAGATAGGCGACGGCTCCAGGTGGACGTTAATCAGATCGTATCGCGACAGCTCGCCGGCCAGCAGCCTGGCTCCCGCCAGCCAGTTGCGCAGCGAGCTGCGTCGCAGGACCGGGATTTCGCCGATGCGAGCCCGGCCGGCCGGGAACTCGTCCCATGCGGCCCGGTCGTAGCCGGGCACGTACAGGGTCACGTCGTGCCCCCGCCGGGTAAGCCCGCCGGCCAGAGCGAGGGCACCGCCATCGGCCCCCCCGGGATTCAGATGCGAATTGATGAGCGCAATGCGCATTGCAGCAGTCGTGATCCTTTACTCCTGCTCGTTAGACATGATGCCTGCGGAAGGTGGTAGAGTGCAGGCTATTAGCGTTTGCGGCAGCCCCAATACCCCATGGACAAAGAGCCTGGCTCCTGGGAAAAGGCGTCGCATCTTCCCAGGCGTCAGCAGAGCTATCTCCTCCCAGACCCCTTTGGGGTACCACCCCAGGCCGATTCGGTGTTTTATTGCTTGCTGCAAGCGTCGTGGTAAGAATTGGAAGAGCGGCACGTGGTAGTGCGGCTCGAACGGGAAATAGTAATTCGGGGTGGCCACAAAGAAGCGGCGGCCCACACGCATGATCTCGTTCGCCAATTGCCTTCGGTCTACGATTCCAACTACATGCTCCAGCAGAGAGTTCGCAAACACGATGTCGAACGAATCATCGGCGAACGGCAAATGACAACCGTTGGACTGTACTGTGGCTATCTCTGGAAACTGCTGTCGGAGCGCGACCAGTGGCTCAAGACGGAGGTCCACGACAGTTATGTTGGCCCGGTACGGGTACAAACCCTCCAGGTATCGGCCGTCTTCTCCGCCGACATCCAGCACTTTGTCCACAGGAGTTGGGCGCATTACATCTATGAACATTTCGTAACGACGGATTCTGGACGATTTCGATAGGCGGCTGATCATCCCCGTTTCCCTATCCACGCGTTTTCAACGCCGGTTCCTCGCTTCCTTCCATCCATACCCTTTTCTTTCGAGCTCAAACAGCGAAGAGGTCTGCTTGCGCCACGCGGAACGATCTGAGAGTTGGCACTCCGCTGTGCATTACACCACGCGGTGGCCCAGGTGCGCCAGTAGCTTGCGGCTGATTGCCCACGCCCCTACCTTCGGCAGATTCCGGCGCATCACCGAGAACGCCGTGCAGCCCATCCAGCAGCGCTCGTCGCAGCTTGCCACTTTCCGCCGTGCTGCCTCGGCCTGCTTCGACGACCAGATATGGTCGAAAGTGCTCTCGCCCAGGTTCCCCATCGGGCCGTCGAGCACCACGCAGGGATACACATCCAGGCTGGGGCTGAGGAAGAAGAAGCCGTTGGCCGCATCACACGGGTACCGGGCGCTGCGGCCACAAGCGTAGTTCAGCAGGCCGGAGGCATAGTAGGCGCGGTACCAGCGCTTGGGGTTGGCAGATCGAAGCTCGCTGCTCAACACGCAGTCCATCTGGCGTCGCAGCATGTCCCTGGCAGTGAAGTGGTTGTCCTGCGTATCGAAGTAGTGTTCCGAGTTGTGGACGATCGTCATCGAGAACTCGACGCCCATCTCTTTAGCCAGCGAGTACACGGCCTGCAGCTCGTGAGCATTTCTGTCCGATATGGTGAAGTTGATGCCGCCATCTCGAAGCCCGGCCGCCCAGACCCGGCGCAAGGTCTCCACGGCCCGCTCGAAGCCGCCGGGCACGCCGCGGATCTGGTCGTGGGTATCGCCGATGCCGTCGATGGAGACGCCTACATTCAGGTCGGCTCGCGTCTCGGTTAGAATAGCCCGCACTTGCCGCTCTATCCGCTCGGGCAACAGGCCATTGCTGGAGATCTGGATGCGAGGGCGATGGCAGCGCTCGGTCACCACCCGCACGATCTCCACCAGGTCATCCCGCAAGAAGGGCTCGCCGCCGCTCAGATTCACATACCGGAGGCTCTCCGGCAACCGGTAGTATGCCTCAGGCGGGTGCTCGCGGGTGGGAGGCTTCCGCCAGATGTTGCACATCTGGCACCTCGAATTGCAGCGGTACGTAACGGCCAGCCCACAGTCCGTGGGCTGCAGCACCGGCCGCCTGCCACGCCGCTCAGCTTCCCGGCTCGCGCCTGCCACGACACGTTCTTGATCGCCGCTTACCTGCCTATCTGACATCAAGCTGCCCCCTTGCCGCCCTTGCCCTTGATGCCCACCAGCCTGCAGAACAGCTCGACATTCTCCGCCAGGCTTCGCTGGACGCGGCAGAGCTGGATGCAGCTTTGCCGGCAGCGGGCGATCTGCGCCCGCCGCTCTCTGGCCTGCGGGGAGTGCCAGATCTCGGCCGCCGTGGACCGGGTCAGGTTGCCGATGGACGGCATATCGTAGCAGAGCTGGACATCGCCGTTGGCGTTGACGTTGAAGGCGGACCATCCGACGGCACATCTGCCCCCCACGATGCCGATGGAGCTGGGGTCCCGGTAATACTGCCTGGCCAGATGGAGATAGGCTTCGGTGTTCAGCACCGGCGCGCCGCGACCCTTGCGTTCCAGGATCGCATCGATCACTGCGTCAAGGGCCGCCGGCTCCTTCACCCACAGATCGCTTTTCTGGTACCAGTGCGGGTCTCGCTCCTCACCCAAGTTCTGGTCCAGCAACTGAAGGCGTATCCCCAGCAGCCCCTGCTGCTCCACCCAGTCGAGTAATGGCACTATCTGGTCCAGGTTATAGCCCATTATGGTTGTCTTGACGATGATGCGCAGCCTCGAATTGGACTCTCGCTGGCGGGCCTTCAGCTCCTCAATCGTGCTCATCAGCTTGCCGAAGGCGCCCGGCACGCCCCTGAGATACTCATACTTGTCCGGCTGAATGGCATCCATAGAGACATTCATGTTGAAGAGACCGCAGTCCATCAGCTCCCTGGTTTTAGCGCTGCTGATGGCTATGGCGTTGGTGGTCGTGCCGGGCACGATGCCCAGGCTGCTGGCATACGAGAACAGCTCCACCAGGTCCTGACGCAGGAAGGGCTCGCCGCCGCCGAACTGAACATGGCAGGGCCCCAGCCACCGGCGAAGGTCGCGCAGGATGGCCTTCCACTGCTCCGTGGACAGCTCGTCTCTTCGGTCGGACCACGTCCAGATGTCGCACTGTTTGCAGCGCATCTGGCAGCGATATGTGATCAGCAGCCCGACGGTGGTCGGCTTCGCAATCTCCCATCCACTGCGCAGGGCGACATTCTGCAGCAGGCTCTCCTTTGCGTGGCCGAGGGCCACCGGCAGTGCGCTAGCCATGTTTGGCATTACCTCCCTCTTCCGAGTTGGGCGTGACAGGCATGGACGCGTTCGGGACCTCGGGTGCGCTGCCGACCGTGTCCGGACCGCTGATCGACCGTTCCAGGACCATAGTCATGCCCATCATTATAGCTATCCACGGAACGACAACCTTAGAAATCAGGATGAATCCCCCCGTCATCGAGGAAATCATAATAGAGAGATAGGCTGCCGCGATGCCGAATGCCAGACTGCTCAGTTTCGGGTCCGGAGCGCGCAGCGCGATCTTAATCACTCTTGACAAGAAGTAGAATGCGACGCCCAAGAACAGTAGTAGTCCGGGGTATCCCGTCTTCATCAACTGGTTGGCGTATGCAGAGTGGAGCTGGAATACCTCGCCCCCCAGCCATTCAAGCCCGCGGCCAAACGCTGGCATCCATCTCCCCAAGCCATAGCCCGTGAATGGTCGGTCCTCGGTGAGCTGGAACGCCATCTCCCATTCAGAGACGCGCCCGGCTGCGGACAAAGCCACGACGTCGCTCGAACGCTCCGGGTCGACGATGGACACAGCCACCTCCGAAAGCATATCGAGCATACGCGTGCCGGGTAAGGTGGAGAACTGGCTGGCCAGCGCCGCAGAGGCCAGCAGGAGCACCCCCGCGGCCACGCTGACCAGCACACGGTTCCGGTCGATTCTGGCCAGAGACACGACGAGGAACAGCAGCCCGCCGAGGAACCCGAGCCATACGCCTCGCGCCATTTGAATGGTGAGCAGTATCACCGAAGCGAACACCGACACCATTATCAGTCTACGCTGCCAGGGTGGGGACAAATGCATCAAGCCCACGGCAAGGAACGGCATAGCCGACACAAAGATCCCTGCCCCTGTGCTCTGGTACACCCGGCGGATCTCGCCGGTGTTCAGCTCGGCAGTGTGGGCAATGTCTACTCCGGCGAAGGTAGCCCAGATGCCGAACAGGGCGGTGGCACCCAGGATGAGGAGCATCCACACCATCAACCTGCTGACCTGGCGCATATCTCGAAACAGCGCCAGCGTAGGGAAGTACAACGCGTAGTAGATGGTGGCCCTGGCGTCGTTGAATACCCCTTGCGCCCCCGCGGACCGGATGATAGATACAGTCATCACGACCATCAAATAGCCGAGAAAGATTGCCATCGGCATGTTCATCGTGGCCCTGGGGAGCTGAGACTTGCCGGCAAGCAACCTGACGAGCCAGGCCAGGAGTATTGCCGCGAAGAGCAGGTCGGTGATATAGACGTGCACGCCGAAGAGGATGAACAATCCGAAGTCCAGCTCCGACACGGCGATAAGGACTGCGGTGAGGACATAGAACCCGAGCATCGGCTTGACCAAGACGGCGACCAGACAGAGGATGGCCAGAAGGCCCAGCACCATTTCCCTTTCCGGCGCGTTGGTCAGCGACAGAACGCCGGCCATCACCATCACCAGAAGGGCGAAGCCCATCACAATGGCAATGGGCCCGGCGCCCAGATTCCTTTCCCTTCTCAGCACAACCACCAGCTTGGCACTCCTGTTATGCCTTCAGCAGACGATGGTTTCCCCATGACGTTGAAGTCGAAACCATCCGCGAAAGCGATGCATCATTTTTTCCTGGCAACTACCAGGTAGTTCGGCGAGCTTGCCTCAATCTTGTCGATTCTGTCTAGAATAATGCCGCCCACGATGTTAACCAGGACTATGGAAATCCATAGAGCAGGAAACAGCAGAATGCGTCGCAGAACGAAACCGACTAACGTTGGGCCTCCCAAGTGTTCGAATGCATATACATCCCATTGGCGAGACACATCTGCCCAGAAGAAACCGAGGTACTCCGTTCTCTCCACCTCGAATTTGCCATCCTTCTGCAGCAGATTCCAAAGGCCATATTTCGTATATCTGAAAAAGTCGTATGGGGCTCCGTGAACGGCCTCCGATCGCGGGGCTGTAAGGATCAGAACACCTCCTGGTGCCAGCACTCGATGCAACTCTGCTATTGCCATACCTGGTTCGGACACGTGCTCTAAGACCTGGGTGCACAAGGCGCAGTCAAAGTAGCTGTCTGGAAAAGGCAACCGACATACATCACCAAAAACCTCCGTTTGTGTTGGCTGGGCACCGCTTTCCAGGTATGGTGGATAGTCTAGACCGATGTAGCGTTCCAGTTTCGGTCTTAGTAAGCTATAATAAGGCTTGGCACCGCACCCCGCATCTAAGAGTACCCCGTGTACCCAATGACTGGCAATCTTCATAGCCCTGTGAAGCTCGCGAGCCCCTATGTACTCAGGATGCAGTATCGTGCGCCGGAGTTTTCGTCCGTACCACCGTTCTGCTGCCACGTAATAGCCTTTTAGGGTTCTCAGCCACACAGGCCAGTTACGTGAGAGTCGGTAGATCGACGAACCTTCCTGAACTTGAGCTCTATGATTCATGCACAGTTCTTTCTAAACAGCCGCGCCTGTCAACACAATTGTGGTCACCGCCAGGGCCTTTTCAAAGTCGTCAGCCAGGAAGCAGACGGCACTTCGGTTGCCTTACCAACGGCAGTTAACCTCACCTCCGGCCTTCGGCCACCCCCTCTCCGCGCGCGGAGAGGGGGCCAGGGGGTGAGGTAAACCCCGGGAGCAGCCGGATCGGTGGACTTTGAAAAGGCCCTAGGTCACCGCTTCTCGTTCTTGGCAAAATAGTTCAGCATGCGAATGCTACCGGCGCTCCGGACGCTTCCCACGGTCCCGTTGGAACATCTCCTTTATGAAAAGGTAGGCCCCTGCAATGACTAGATCCAAAGAGATGATCACGTTCCCAATGAGGGCAATCCCGAAGCCGTGATGTTTACGGAGAAAACGCACTGTGTCGCGACGATATATTGACTGAATTGTCAGCAGTCGTACCTGATCCACCGATCCCCTATTGATGTGAATGATTTTGGCTTCAGGCACATGATATATCTTCCAACCGGCCGACTTCAAACGCAAGCAGAAATCGTCTTCGGTGGCGTAAAGTAGCAGGGTTTCGTCGTACGTGCCGACTTCCTCGATGGCCCCTCTCCTCACCATCATGAAGGCATCTACCACCACGTCTACTTCCCGTAGAGTGGTGCGGTCCCAATCGAGCATGCGGGGCTCGGTGCGCGCCCGGGCGTTGGGGAAAAGATTCAGCGGGATGTTCAGCCCCCACAAGACGGCCGACAGGGTCTTGAACTTCCAGCAACTGGGCCAGATAGTGCCGTCCGGATTGAGGAAAACACAACTCGCCGCCCCGGCCTGGGGATGAGCGTCCATAAACTGGACCATTTTCTCCAGGGTGCCTGGAAGGAGAATAGTATCCGAGTTGAGTATGAGCACATAGCGTCCGGCGCTCACTCCGATAGCCTGATTGTGGGCCTTGGTGAAGTACAGGTTGCGGTCGTTGGCGATGAGCCTGACCTGGGGGAACCGGGTCCGCACCGCCTCCGCGCTGCCGTCGGTGGAAGCATTGTCCACCACTATGACCTCGAAAGAGATTCCTTCGGTATTGGCGTAGATCGACTCCAGGCAATTGACCAGGAGGTCCTTCGTGTTGAAGCTGATGATGGATACCGTCAAATCCACAGTTGGAGCGCTTGCCTGCTCAGCCACGGGTCATCCTCGTTGTGCTTGACTGCCCGTGGCCCCATCGGCCCGCCAGGCGCTTCCGTAGCCACGGGACAATTCGATGGGGCCGGCGGTACAGTTGAGCGAAGAGATGGGGAAGGCACCTGCGCCAGAAGCGGCGCCGGCGCCGGCGCTTTCGTTCCCCGCTAAACATGGAGAAGAAGTGGGCCATCTCATCCCGCGACACGAGCTCGGAAAGACTGATGTTCGCTTGCCCAACAGTCTCATAGTTCAGCCGGCCCCACTCCATATCCTCGCTGACCAGTCCCCGCTGGAGCGCGTAGTCCCAAAGGGGTGTGCCGGGCAGAGGGCTCAGGGGATAGACGCAGAAATCGGCCAGGGCGCTGCGCTTGATGAAGTCGTAGGTGGCCTCGATATCGGCGGATGCCTCTCGCGGCGCGCCGATGACGAAGGTGCCGTGCACCTCCAATCCGGCCCGGGAGAGTGTCTCGACCGCCCGCTCGTTGTCCGCCACGCTGACGTTCCCACCCTTGAGGTACTCCAGGACCGCTTCGCTGCCCGACTCGAGGCCAATCCACGCCAGGACCACGTTCATACGGCGCAGCAGCCGTGCGAGCTCTTCGTCCACCAGATTGGCCCGGCAACTGACACTCAGCTCCACCCGGCGGTGGATGCCTCGCTGCTCGATCAAGTCCGCCAGCCGGCGCAGTCGCGGGCGAGAAGCGACGAACAGATCGTCCACGAACGAGATATGGCTGGGCCGGTAGTCGGACAGCACCTGCCCCATCTCGCGCACCACATACTCGGCGGAGAACATCCTCATCTTGTTCCAGAAGCGCGTCGAGGAGCAAAAAACGCACTTATACGGACACCCCCGCGACGAAAGCATAGTCACAGTTCCACCTTTTTCGATGGGCAACAAATCCCGTGCCGGTGGTGGAATGGTCTCCAGCGCCTCGATGACCGGGCGAGGCGTGGTCACGCACGGCCCACCATCGGTGTGGAACACGATGCCAGCCACTTGGGATAGCACTGCTGGCGTCCATCCGTGTCCGTCCAGGGTGTCCGTCAATTCAAGTAGAGTCTCCTCACCCTCACCGATAACACCAATGTCCATTTCAGGTGGCAGGGTCTGCGGCAGAGCCGTAATGTGGGCACCGCCGATCACCACCGGCAGGCCGTGCCTTTTCGCCAGGCTCGCTATGGCCTTGGCACGATCAAAGTTCTCGGATACGGAAGAGATCCCAATGAAGTCGGGGGCGAAATCCGCAATCTCTGCAGCCACCTGTCGGATGGCAATGCGTACCTGAGCATTCGGCCGACGCTGGCGTATGAACGCCGCCAGGTAGGCTAGACCTAGGCCAGGCTCGTGTTGGAAGTGCCTGCGTGGCTCTATAGCGTTTACTAAAAGGATTTTCACTGACAAAGGCGCCCTCTTCCTATTGATGCGTGGATATTGCCCCAGCTTTGGTCAAAGGGAGCAGCATCCAATACGCTTTGAAGTCGCTTGCTTTGGGAATCAACATGTCCGAGAGCGGGCATCCGGCGATTTGCAGGAACATAGCCAAGTTGATGGCGATGGCGATCAAGTAAGCGAAGGTCGTAGCCGCCGCTGCTCCCGCCAGCCCCCAAATAGGTATCAGCCACAGGCCCAGCGCGCCGTTAAGCACCAGTGAGATGGCAGCGATGGCAGTATTGAGCAACGGCCGGTGTAACTGCCCATTGAAGTAACTAGTGGTAATGTGGGCTACGCTGTAGGCGACCACACCTGGGATCATTATCCATAAAGCGGTCAGGGCCGGCAGAAACGCCGGCGTGTAGAACCATTCGATCACCCATCGGCCAACGGCTATCAGTCCGATTCCAGCCAGGGCAGACAGCATAAGTGTGTGACGTATGCCGATACACGCCACTTCTGATGCCTGGGCCCTGCCGGTTGCAGAGAAAACCGGCAGGGATACCGTGCTGATGGCTATCGGGATGAAGTGTAGCAGGTCCAGGAGGCCCTGGGCAACGGAGAAGTAGCCCAGCCCGGCCGCGCCCAGAAAGTAGCCGACTAGCAGGATGGCCAGGCGCAGGTTGAGCAGGCCTACTAACTGGGTCGCCCACGCCTGCATACCAAAGGCAGCCGAGTTTCGCATCAGCGGCCACTCGACGCGGCCCATCCCAGGCGACACCAGGATTGTGGCGAAGGTGATCAGCAGCAACTGGCTCAACACCAGCGAGAGGACCGCTCCCGGCGGGCCCCACCGCAGGACCAGCACAAGCAGTGACAGGAGCGATGTGCTGGCCACTGGATTCGCGAGGCGCAAGAGGTTGTACTCCTTGATACGGTTCGATCCCTGTGCGATACTCGCCAATCCCTCAATCACCATGCCAAGTGGCGCTATGGCCAGTCCGGCGACCACATATTCGCGCTGCACACCGATAATGGTATCGAAGCTGCCCAGCATCAAGGCCGAGATTAGCCCACCCAGCCAGATGACGGACAGCGCGGCCCATACCAGCGAATTGGCGAATAACTGGGAAGGGGTGTGGCGTCGCTGGCCCACGAAGCAGGCAGTGAACACCGGTATTCCCAGGCCGGCGATGGGCACTGCCAGATTGTACACCAGAACGACCAACGAGTATGTACCCTTACCTTCAACACCCAGAGTACGCGCCACGATCACACTCCCGAGGAATATGACGACGTAGGAGACGATCTGGGTAGCGAAGGTGAAGGCGGCGCGATGCGAAAGAGTCACAGCGGGACCTGCTCCTGCTCGATGAGGGAGCGGATCGGCCGGGCTGGATTACCGGCCACCAGTGTGCCGGGGGCCACATCTTTCAGCACCAGGCTGCCGGCACCTATCGCGCTGCCCTCGCCCACCGTGACGCCGTGCAAGATAATGGCCCCCGCACCAATGTAAGCCCCCCGTCCGATGCGTACCGCGCCGTATTGAGTGGGCAGCGGCCCCTCCCGGAGGGGGCTTTTCCCTACATCGATATGCGTTACGATGGTAACCCGCATTGATAGGGTGACCCGGTCTTCGATTTCCACGCGCTCCATCAGGTCGAAGAGCACTTCTTTGCCCACGTGGCAGTCGCTGCCAATGCGCAGATGGGAGAAGTCGCGGGCAGCATTGTGGATGATGATCGGCGCTTCGAGGTCGCAGCCCTCACCCACCTGCGCTCCGAAGGCGCGCAGCAGGAGTGACGTCTGCCGCTTGGAGCAGAAGCGCAGGAGATGGCACACCGCCTCGACGCCGTACACCCAGTAGACCAGGCGCGCCCGGAGGAGCAGCCACGGGTCACCCACCAGACGGAGGAGCAGCCTGACGCCTCGGGCCAACGGGTTCCTACTGGGCACGGGCGCCCCTTTTCTTCAAGTGATACCTTCCGATGTCCATTATGCTCGCCTCACCGGTGCCACTTCTCGCCCGAAGGCCTGCACCACCCCAATAACATGATCCACTTGCTCGTCGGTCAGGTCAGGGAAGAGCGGCAGCGTGACGATCCGATGCCAGATGTCCTCGGCAACGGGCAAGGGCGTGTAGTAAGGCTTGTACATAGAGTAAAGGTGGTTCGGTATATAGTGCACGCTGGTGGCGATGCCATTCTGCTGGAGGTAGGCGGTGAAGCGGTCCCGGTCGGGCACCTTGACCACATAATTGTGAAACGAGCTCTTCACGTATGGCCGCTCCACCGGCCGCTCCAGCCACTCCAGGCCGGCAAAGCCGGCATTGTATCTCTCGGCGATAGACCGCCGCCGGGCGTTGGTCTCGGGCAGTCGCCGTAGCTGCACCAACCCGATGGCGGCAGGAATGTCGTTCATATGGCACTTGAAGCCGACCTCTTCCACGTTGTAGTACCATGAGTACTTCGTGAGGTCCTCGGAACGCTCCCACGTGTCTTTCGTGATACCCATCCAGCGCAAGCGTCGCAGGCGGCCCTCCAGCTCCGGGTCTTGCACGGACAGGGCGCCGCCCTCGCCTGTAGCGAGGTTCTTCACGGCGTGGAAGGAGAAGCAGGCGGCATCCGTGTGGCTGCCGATGCGGCGTCCCTTGTACTCGGCCCCGCAGGCGTGGGCAGCGTCCTCGATGACCTTGATGCCGCGCGGCCGGGCCAGGGCCAGTATCTCATCGATCTCGCAGGGATGGCCGCCGTAATGCATCGTCATGATGGCCTTCGTGCGCGGCGTGATCTTCCGCTCGATATCGGCCACGTCGATGTTGAGGGTATCGGGGCGGATATCGGCGAAGACGGGGATAGCCCGATTGTACAGAATGGCATGGTTTGTGGAGATGAAAGTCATAGGGGTGGTGATGACTTCACCCCCTTCAACATCCAGCACGTGCAGCCCCAGATGAAGGGCCGCCGTGGCCGAATTCAGCCCGACCGCATACCTGGCGCCGATGAAGCTGGCGAACTCCTGCTCGAACTGGTGGGTCTTGGGACCCAGTCCCCACCAGCCGGAGCGTAGCACCTCGGCCACGGCTTCGATCTCGGCCTCGGTGATGCTGGGTCGGAAAACGGGAATCATCTTCGCTAGTCTCCTTCGTGTTTGTATGCCATCCGTTCAGTTCGTCGCGATGGAGGCCATGGGCGCTCCCAGCCGGCCCTTGCTCCTAATCACCCAGCTCCTGCAGGGCCCGCTTGGCCTGGTCATTGTCTGGGGCCAGCTCCAGCACCTTCCGGTACTTGGCGCGGGCGTCTTCTGCCCAGCCCGTCTGCCGGTAGGCGTCCGCCAGCCCGAGCCAGAAATCGGGCATCTCCGGCCGCACCTGTACCGCCGCCTCGAAGTGTCCAATGGCTTCCGATGCCTGCCCCAGCGCAACAAGGGTTGACCCAAGCCCGTACTGCATATATGGATCGCGCGGCTGCAGGGCCAGCCCGGCCGTGTAGGCTTCTTCCGCCTGGCTGAACTGCTTGCTCGAGAGTAATGCGCTCCCCAGGTAGCTGTATATGTCGGGAGTGGTGACGCCTTTGCTCACCGCGCGCTGGAGCTCCGTCGCCGCTTCGGCGTAAGCCCTCTCCTCGAACAGCGCTCTTGCCAGGATGATCCAGGCCGTTGCCCGCTCCGGGGCGGCGTCGATCGCCGCGCGCGCCCAGTGCTGGGCCTCCTGCGGCTGGCCGGCCAGCAGCCGGTTCTGGCTCATTCGCGTGAGCGTCTCGCTGTTCGCCGGATCGGCCGCCAGCGCCTGCTGGTACCACGGCATCGCATCGTCCCAGCGCCCGCTCCATTCGTACTGGCTGCCCACTTCCAGGTAGAGGTTCAGGTTCCAGGGCGCCAGGATAGATGCCCACTTGTATTGCTGAAGGGCGCCCTCGATGTCTCCGACGCCCCGCCAAATGGCCCTTCCCAGCCGCTGGTGGGCTTCCCAGCCCCGCTCGGCCACGTAGTCCCAATGCTGGCCCAGCCCGCGGCTCGCCCGGGCCGCCGAGACCTCCACCGCCGCCTGGTACAGGGAGATCGCCTCATTCCAGCGGCCCCGGTCCGTTTCTTCGTCCCCCAGCCGCAGCAGGTGATTGAACGCCTCGGCTTGCCGCCATTCGCCGATGGCCGCCTGCCGGTTGCCCTCTGCCTCATAGATGCGGCCCATCTGCCAGTGGCCCAGGGGGTCCTCCGGATGCTGCACGATCCAGTGGTTAAGCAATTGCTCTGCCCCAGCATAATCGCCTTGCCGAAATCGCAATCGTGCCAACTGCCGGTAGGCGCGGATGATTCCCAGGGAAGAGGCCAGGCTCAAGTTCTCTTCCGCAGAGCGCAGCGCCACACGATTCTCCTGGCCCACCAGGAACCGGTTGGCTTCTACGGCTCCCAGGTTAAGGTAGGCCCAGGCGAGGGGTTGCGGCCAGAAGGCCAGAAGCGCGACCGAAACGATCAGAGCGACTAAGAAACGGGCCCGGCGCGCCTTCACCTTCTCAGCCATCGTCTCGCTCGAAAGACCATCAGCGCACCGAGGTGCAGCAGGTAGTTCAAAACCTCTCGCTTGTTGAACTTGCTCTGGCCGTAGCGGCGGTCAGTGAAGATGTAGGGCACCTCCTCCCACGTGCGGTAGTTCGCCTTGACCATGACCTCCAGGCCAATCTTGAAGCCGATAGGCTCAAGCTTCACCCCGTCGATGGCCCGGCGGCGAATCAAGAAGTAGCCGGAGGTCGCATCGTGGATAGCAGTGACGGGGCGGGCCAGTAGATTGGCGAAGGAGGAGATAGCCTGTCGCCGCCGGGGCCAGTTCTTCACGCCGCCACCCCTCACGTGGCGGCTGGCCACGGCCAGGTCGGCGCCCCGCTCGACGATAGCGGCGATCATCGCCGGCAGCAGGGAAGGAGGATGGCTCAGGTCGGCGTCCATTACGCCCAGAATGTCGCCCTCGGCCACGGCGAACCCGTCCATCACCGCCGACGCCAGGCCCAGCTTGCCGGGGCGATGCACCACCTTCACAGGATAGCGCCGGGCCAGCTCGTCTGCTACTTCACCGGTGCCGTCGGGCGAATTGTCGTCCACTATTATCAGCTCGCCGGCAATCGGGAGCCCGGACAGGGCGGTGAAGGTCTGCTCCACCAGGGATTGGAGTCCCTCTGCTTCCTTATAGGTGGGCACCACGATTGACACCATGCTGACTGCTTCGGGCTCCTTCCCTTCGGTCAAGCCTGCCTCCTCAGGAGGACCGCTTCCGGCCACCATTGAAGAGGCCGCTCAAAGCGAGGCGGCCCTGCTGCACCAGCCCGGGCCGGCGCTGTCCGTGTTGCCTCTGGCCGGTCTGGCCGTAGTAGTAGTAATAGTAATGATGGTAGTAGCCACTCCCCGACGCAACCAGCTTGTTCAACACAGCCCCCATAACATTGGCGCGAGCTCGCGCCAGCAAGCCGACGGTCCGTTGCAGCATTTCCGCACGCGTCCGCCCGGTGTCGACCACCAGCACAACGCCGTCCGCGTGTGTGGCGAGGACCGCTGGGTCGGTGACCGAGAGCACCGGCGGGCTGTCGATGACCAGGATATCGGCCTGGCCTTTCAGGGATTCGAGTGCTTTTGACATTCGGGGTGAGCCCAGCAGCTCGGACGGATTGGGTGGCAGGGGGCCGCTGCTCAGTAGGGACAGTCCTTCCACATTTGTGGACTGCAGCAGCTTCGCTCCGTCAGGCTCGGTAGCCAGCAGCATATTGGTCAGGCCGAAGCTGTTGGTCAGTCCAAAGAACCGGTGCATAGAGGGCCGCCGCAGGTCGGCGTCAATCAGGATCACCTTCTTGCCGGTCTGGGCCAGCACGACGCCGAGATTGACCGAGGTGGTGGTCTTGCCTTCGCTGGGGTTGGAACTGGTTATCAGCAAAGAGTGAAGAGGCTTGTCCAGGCTGGAGAACTGGATGTTGGTGCGCAGGACCCGGTACGCCTCGCTCAGGGGAGAACGCGAGCTGCCGCTGAGGATGACCCGACCTTCGTGGAAGTCGTCCGGCTCGAAGCGGCGAATGGCGCCGAGGGTGCTGAGGGAAGCAACCCGCTCGATGTCCTCCGATGTTTTCACTGTATCGTCCAGATACTCGAGAAGATAGGCCATGCCGCCGGCCAGGATCAGGCCGACGAGGGCGGCCAGCAGTACGTTCATCAAGACCCGGGGCTTGACGGGCTGGAGCGGCACGTCGGCAGGCTCGGCGACCAACACGCTGGCCTTGGTGCGGATCTCGTTGAGCCGCGTTTCCTCCCGGTCTTTCAGCAGGATGGAATAAGTGGTCTGGTACTGTGACAGCGTCGCCTGCAGGCGCGCCAGCTCGCTCTGCTGTTCGGCGTTCAGCGATGCGCGGCCTCGGAGGGCTTCCACGGCCTGTGAGGTAGACTGGATGTTGCGTTCGACATCGACGATCTGCTGGTCCATGCGCTCGCGCACGTCGCCGGTGTGGTCGGCATAGAGCGTGCTTGCCTGTTGGACGAAGACTTCCGCCAGCTTGTTGGCGATGTCGCGGGCCAACTGCGGGTCGGTATGCTCCACCGCCAGCACGAACAACTGAGTATCGCGTATCAATTGGACATCGATCATCTTCGAGAGTCTCTCGGCCGTGTAGGGCAAGCCCAGGCTCGAGTTCACCTCGTCCAGAACAGGCCGTTTTCGGACCAGCTCGGCGTAGGTCTTGGTGAGGCGCTCGCTGCTCAAGATTGCGTTGTAGGGGTCTGCGGCGAGAGGGCTCATCGGCTGGTTCACCAGAAGGGTGGTGCTCGCTCGATAAACGGGAGGCATGGCCTCGCTCACCAGGTACGCCACGCCGCCCGCCAGTATGGTACCGAGCGCCATCAGCCACAGCCATTTGTAGCATGCCTCTAAGTACCGCCGTAACTCCATCTACCCCAGCCTCCTAAGGCAATCGTGCAGCCATATGTATCAGATGCAGGCCCAAGCAGCACAAAGCGAAGTCGAAGAAGCACACTGCTATCCGTATGACCCCGGTTATCCACGCTGCGGTGGCTATGCCTGGACGTCGTGGCATAATAACATCCATTTGCTGGCCTGTCAATTTGGCTCAGCCGGAGCCTGTTGCAGAGTTGGTGGGGGACAAAAGGGGTGGACATATAAGGAGGAACTTACAGTTCAGCCAGTTGCGCCTGCAGGCGGCGACATTTATCCCAGGAACTGGACCGGTCCTTCACCCGAAGGGTGAAGGACCGGTCCGTAGCCTCATCAGTACAGTTGAACCTCACTCTGGCCGTCAGACTGAACTCTGCTAGCCCATTATGCAAGCATCCCCATATCGCTATCCACCGATCACGTCCACATCGTGCATCCGCTCTCGAATTATTGGGATGCGATGTACGCCAGAATGTCGTTGGCTTGCTCGGGCGTGATGCCCAGGTTCGGCATCTGTGTCCCGTACTGCTGGACAAGTTGCGTGGCGATAGGATCTCCCGAGGCGATAACCTGGTTCGGGGCCACGATGAAGCGAATGAGCCAGGCGTGGTCCCGCGTAGTAGTCACGCCCTTGAGGTCGGGCCCGACCAGCCTGCCGCCGCCTATGGTGTGGCAGGCCACGCAGCCCTTGCTGGTGAAGAGGTCCTTGCCCGTAGCGGCATTGCCGGCCGAGGCCGGTGGAATAGGAATAGCGCTCAGGCCGGAGGACGGCGTACCTGCGCCGGCCGGTTGTGTGGCGGCTGGCGGAGATGTGGCCGCAGGTTTGGTGGCGGCAGGGGCCGTCGTCGGTGTGGCTGGGCTAGGGGTGGGCGCTGCGCAGGCCAGGGCGGCCATAGCGATGCCGAGCAGAGTGGCACAGATCAGAAGGGGGACGGTCCGCGACCTTGCTTTCGTGGTGATGCTTCCAAACACTTCCTCTACCTCCCGACGGTTCGAGAACAGGTCAAGGCAAGCATTCGCCATTGACGAAGAATGGGCTATGGCTGGGAATGCTGGGCCAACCTGTGGAGATGCTACTGCTCGCGGAGATGCTTTCTTTGGATGGACTTGCTCTTATTGATTGACCTCGGAGGTCCCGCTGGCACGGGTGGCGCTGAAGGACTCGTACACTTACATACCCATTGTACCACTCTAAGGGAATGCCAGCTTAGCGTGGAGGTAGAGGAGATCATCGTGCTTCAGGGGGAAGAACTCGCCCTTGGGGGCAACAAGCCCCTGGAGCAGGTTCGCATGCTTGCCCAGGCCTAGTCGGGCAGCCGTGTAAAGCAGGAAACGGTAGTGACGACTTTAGTCGTGGCGATCGGAGCGACTGAAGTCGCCACTACGGGTGCAGATGGGCCGGCTCCCGCAGCTTGTTCCCCCTTGAGGACGAAGAGCCGGTAGAGGAAGGCGGACCCGCGGCTTGCGCAGGTCCGCCTTCAGAGTGGTTGTACTGGCCCTGGTCTGGCTACCAGGTCTCGCTGGCTGGCAGGGCTCCCGGAATGGGTAGTTTCTCATCATCGGGGACGCCCTTCTCGTTGACGTCTACCTTCAGGGGCAGGAGCTGCCACGTGCCGTCGCCTGCTACATTGTGGCAGGTAAAGCAGTTGCCGCCGTAATGCTCCTTAAATGCGGTGCTAAACATGTGTGCCGGGTGGACGATGTCTCGTAGGGCCAGCGGGGCGAAGGCGCCCTTGCCGGCCCGGTCGCCGGTGCCCGGCTTGTGGCACTGGAGACAGGTATCGGCCGTAGTCTGAAAGGTCAGGGCCGTCCCGTCGGGGGCGACCGTCGGGTGCTCGGCCGTCTCGTCACGGGCCTTAACGCGCTCCTGGGCCTCGTTAAGCAGCGAGTACTTGCCGTTGGCATCGATGCCGCCCTGAGGATGGCACGCGGTACAGCCCCGTCGTGGCGCTTCGGGCTGATCGGCAGCCTGCGCGAGCTTCGCGCCTGTGGTCGGGGTCGCCTCCTTGCCGGATGCCACGCTGAATGTCACAGCCAGCGCTGCCACCAGCCCCAGAGCTACCCCGATAACGATGAACTTTCGCCTTCCACTTAGCATCAGATCCTCCAAACATTGATTTAGCCCGAGATCGACTCATCTTGCATAAGTCGATATGTACAGCAATGAAACAAGCATGGCCTGCACAGAAAGAGCGCTCGCCGGTGTGCCTCCGTCGGCAGACGCTTCATCGCCGAGACCTTCCTCGCCCACCAAAGACGCCTGGCCACCCCACCTCCGTTTCGGGCGGCGCCCTCGTCACCTCCACCCAATTCATACCGGCAAGAGTTTGCCACGGGAAGCCAACGTATATGAGCGGAAAAACGTGCAATCATTTGCATGTCTTGTCGTGGAAATAATGCAGAGTCGTCAAGACCGTGCAGGCAATGGGGTTTGCCAATACAAAGAATATGCAAAGGGAACAATCTGCCCGGGCCGGGCCATCCCGCCGCTGGGGGAAGACCTCCCCGGCTAGCCGGTGCGCGACGTGCGGCGGGGACAAAGACGCCTGGGCTGCCTTCGAAGGCAGCCCAGGCTGGGCTCGTTGCCCGGTGGCGGACCTACTTGGCGGAGCTCAGCTCAAGGCTACGGCGACGGGACCGCCAGCCCTCCTGGAGGAAATGTGCTGCCGGTCAAGGCGAGGGCGAAGCCAGCGGGTTGGCCCGACGTGTTGTAGACCTTGATGTAGATGGCGCCCGAGGGGGCGGTGTGCCGCCAGTACTTCGTGCCAGCCGGGAGCCCGGACGGCGTGCCCCCGCCGATATCGGCAAAGCTGCAGGAAGGATTGTCCGGGTCGACAATGTCGTTGGAGCCGATACGCCCCGAGCAGACATGCGTGTAGGCCCTGAACGACACTAGCTCGGTGTTGGACTGGTCTTCGATGCTGGACGGCTGAAAGTCCATCGTGACTCCGGCCGCATCGTTTCCACCGGCGTAGAAGAACTGGTACCACTTAGGCTGGTCAGCGATCGTGCCCGATACGGGCTGGTCGGGCGAGAATGGGATGGCACTGGAGATGCTGGAGCCATCCGCCTCACCGGCAGGCGGTGCTGCTGGTGCTGGTGCCGGTGCTGCCGATGGCGGCGGCAGCGGAGGCGCCATCGGCACGTTGGCCACCGCCGGAATGCTCTTCAGGAACGATGCAATCGCCGCGGCATCCGCATCGATGAGCTGATTGAAGCCGAGCCTGCCGAAGCCCCCGAAGACGACTTCTCCCATCAGCCCGTCAGGCGTGCGGCCGTTTGGTCCGATTCCGCGCTGAAGGTACGTCGCAATTTGCTGCTCGGTCCAGTCGCCAATGCCGGTGGCCAGGTCCGGCGTAATGTTCGGGGCAATGTCGAACTTGCCGCCCTCACGCGCGATCGCGCCTCCAGCTAGCTGCTTGCTCATGTCGGGAGCGCCATCTGGCGTCTTAGGAGTATGGCAGTCGCCGCAGCCGGCGATCGCCGTCACCAGATACCAGCCCCGGTCTGCCCCACTCGTGGGCGCAACCGCCGGGGACGGCGGGAGCGGCGGTGCGGGCGGTACAGGGCCGTTCAGCTTGCGATCGGGCACGTTGTTCGAGACCGCGGGCACCGTCCGGAGGAAGGCAACGAGGTCGGCCACGTCGGCATCAGACATAAAGTGGTAATTATTGTACGGCATTATTGGGAAGAGCTGCTTGCCTTCGTTGTCGATGCCGTTGCGGATGGCATTGATCAGTTGGTCGTCTGTCCAGCTACCAACGCCTGCGTCCTTGTCGGAAGTGATGTTCGGCGCCGGTACGGAGCCGAAGGGGCCATTGAAGACCTCCCCGAAAGGCGGTCCGCTCGCCTTGAAGCCGGCGAGGTTAGCGCCGTGGCAGCCGCAGCCACCTGCGGCGGCAAAGATGTACTTGCCGTGGACCGGATCGCCCGCGCTAAGCGGTGTCGCGGCCGCATCGTGAGGGCTGGCCAGCCCGAGCGCCACGAACGAGGCAGCGCCCACGATGATGATGCTAAGAATCAGTACTAGTTGCTTGACATTCATGGTGTTCTCTCCCGTTTGTCCCCTATGTCTCCGGATAGCCTTCGGTGTCTGTCACAGTTCGTCTATCCTGGAATTCCCGCGCCTCCCCGCCAATACGTTTTTCATTTTCCCACGGTGTCCCACGGTGGGCGAGCGGGAAAACATGCACCGATTTATGGCCGCGGTTGTAGGAAAGGTGAGGACATTCGATGACTCCCGGCACAGAATGTGCAGCCGGGATATGGCGAGTGCTGCCAGCTACCGCTGTGGCTCGGCCTCCAGAAGGCCATGCTCCAGGACGTAGCGGACGAGGGAGGCGCGCCCCTTCAGGCCGAGCTTCTCCATCCCGCGCAGCTTGTATGTTTCCACCGTTCGCACGCTCAGGAAGAGCTGTTCGGCGATCTGCTGTGTGGTGTGGCCGAGGGCGACCATGCGCAATACCTGAGCCTCCCGCTCGCTGAGGGACTGCGATGTGGCAGACGCTGCTGGCTGGCGCGGGCCCCATGACTGCTCGACGAGCACCCGCGCGACCGCCGGATGAAGGTAGACCTCGCCGCGCGCGATGGCCCGAATTCCCTGCAGCAGCTCCTGGCCGGAAGCCCGCTTCAGGGCATAGCCGGCGGCGCCGGCAGCCAGGGCCTGCTGTACATAGGCCGGGTCATCGTACTGGCTCAGGATGAGAACGGCCAGCTTAGGCAGCTCCTGCTTCATCTGCCGCGTGGCTGCCAGTCCACCGCCCGGCATTCGAACGTCGACGATGGCCAGGTCCGGCTGCAGCTCCTGGGTCAGCCGGACCGCTGCCTCCGCCGTCTCAGCCTCGCCAACCACCTCTAGATCGGGCTGGTCGTCCAGCAGCGCCCGCAGCCCGGCCCGAAGCACCCCATGATCATCAGCCAATACGATCCGCAATTTCAACCTCGCCTTCTTCCTGCCGGCAGTTTTGGTCCAGCGGGACCTCGAGAAACACTGTCGTGCCCGCACCCGGTGTCGTCTCTATGGTGAAGGCGGCGCCGATCAAGTGTGCGCGCTCTTCCATCCCGGCCAGCCCCAGGCGCCTCTCCAGCGGGGCGCCGTGAGCGGCACTCAGATCGAAGCCCTGTCCGTCGTCCTCGATGACGACCACCAGTTTCTCTTCTCGCCGCTGAAGCAAAACGCTCACCCGTTGGGCCTCGGCGTGCTGAACAACGTTGGTTAGAGCTGCCTGGACAACCCGGTATATCGACGTCTCGGCAGCGGGTATCAGGCGAAGATGCTCGACACCCACGCAGGCGAAATCAACGACGATCCCGCTGTGCTGCGCGCATTCCTGGAGGTGGCGCTGAATGGCGGCGACCAGCCCGATATCGTCGAGGACGCTGGGCCGCAGCTCGACGGCCAGGCGGTGCACTTCGGCGAGGGCCTGGGCGGCCACCCCCTGAAGCTGGCGGGCCAACTGCCTCGACTGTTCCGGCCTCTCGTTTCCGGTCACCAGCCGCTCGAGGCCGAGCTGAAGCGAGGCCAGCGCCTGGCTCGTGTCGTCGTGGAGCTCCCGCGCCACCCGCCGCCTCTCCTCTTCCTGGCCGGCCATCAACTGCTGGAGCAGCTCGGCCCGCTCACGCTCGCGCACCTGAAGGCTCTGGTACAGGCTGGCGTTCGCCAGCGCCATCCCCACCTGTCGGCCGATGGCCGAGAACGTGTTGAACTGCTCCTGCTGGAAGTGCCCCGGCCGGCGCGAGCCCAGAAACAGCACTCCCTGCACCCGCTCGCCGGCCGACAGCGGGACGGCCACCATGGACTGTAGGTCCATCGCCCGGCAAGGGGCGGCTTCGGGACCCAGGGCTTCCCTGCCTGCAAAGACCACCTTGTTGAGGGATATTGCCTGGCCGCATGCACAATGCTGGGCGCAATTCTCATCGGTCTGCAAGGCTGCCCACACATCGCAGCTCGCGGCCAGCGCCATTTGTGTCCCATCACCTTCCACAGTCCGAAACCAGCCGGCGTCCGCGCCGGTGATCTCGATTATGCGCTCCAGGGTGCGATCCAGGGTGGGTCTTATATCGAGGGATCTGCTGACCAGCTCTGCGACCTCGTTCAAGTGCGCCAGCTCGCGATTGCGGGCCTCGACCTCGGCCGTGCGGGCTGCGACCCGCCGCTCCAGCTCTCGATTCCACTCGGCCACCTCGGCCAGAGATGCCCGCAATCGCTGGCGCATCGTCTCGAAGGCGGAAGCTAGAATTCCCATCTCATCGGCACGGTCCAGATGAACGGGCTCGTCAAGCTGGCCGGCGGCGAACCTTTCTGCCGTGGCGGTCAAGTGCTGTAGGGGGTACACCACGCTTCGGATGTCAAACCAGGCCACGGCGGCGGCGATCAGCAGCGCCACGAACCCGAGAACGGCCAATCGCTGCTCAAGCCAGCGCGGGGTGGCCAGGACCACATCCCTAGGCTGCTCGATGATGATGCCCCAGGAGGGCAACAGCGGCACCGGTGCGTAGGTTACGAGGTGGCTGGAGCCTCCACCACCGGATGAAGGCTGGTGGATACGATAGCCTGGTGTCCTGGCAGCTATCAGGTCGGACAGTAGCGCCTCGTGCTCGGACAGGCTTTCGGGGTTGGGGCCCTCGCTGCCCGCCAGCAACTGGCCGCCCGCACTCACCATCTGGACCTGCACCCCATTCCCTACGTCCTCGGTGGGGAGCAGTCCGAGGGTGGAGTGACTGGGGTCGAGCTCGGCCATCAACGCCCCGGCGAGGTTGCCAGCCTCATCGTGGAGGGGGACGGCCAGGCAGGCGACCACCTTTCCGGCGTTGGAGGCAGACGAGAGCTCTGCGACCTGCGGCTCGCCCGTCTGGAGGACGAGCCGAACGCTGGAGTGATAGTAGGGGTTGCCGACGATATCTTCGTGTCGGCCCGCGTCAATCCATACGTTGTTTCCCTCGATGTCGACGACCGACACGACGCTGAGAGTGCCCACCTGGGGCCGCAGGTCGACCAGGTGGCGGCGCTGGTCCCCGGTGAGGGGATGGCCCGGCTGAATAGCTAGATCGGCCGCCTCGCGCTCGAGCGTCACCAGCGCGTAGCGGATTTCGTCGTCGACGCGGCCGGCCACCACCTGCGCAAGGGCAGCCCGCTCGCGGTAGGCGGCCTCGATGCTCTCCTGGACGGTCCAGGCCACGACGAAGCCGAAGAGCAAGAGGATCAGGCCGAGGCCGATGGCCACGCTGGCCACGATACGACGGCTTAGGGAAAGAGGTCCAAGGTCTATCCGGATGGCGCCGCCCCTCCCAACACTCCAGTCCGAATGAGCGCCGGCGCACCGCGTGCGCTCACTATATTATATTACCATTTACCACGTGCTTGTACTTAAGTCAATACCCCCTGGACCCTTGCAGGGACCCACTTTAGTGTAGGCAACTGCTGCGGAAGCGGCGGTAGCGCAGTTTGTAAGGGGGTGGCAACGGGTGGTAGATCCATAGCTTGTCCTTTACCCATGCCACCACCCGTTCCCCCGCCCGTTGTGCCGCTTCCAGGTCCATCTTGAACATCTGCAAGGCCAGGAAGAAGAGGCTGGCCCTGCCCCAATAGCTCACCCTGGCCTGATACTCCAGTCGGTTCAGCCTGGTCCCCACCAGACACAGGAACCAGTACAACAGAGCCAGTGTTCGCAGCAACACCTGCGCCCGCTGCGGCGATTTCACCTTCAATGTGCCCTTCAGTTTCAAGTGATGCTTCCAATCCCGGAAGCCGTGCTCGATCTTCATCCGTTTGCGGTACAACCTCTCGGTCATCCGTGCCTCATCCAAGCTGGTGGCAATGAACCAGGGCTCCTCCTGGCCGGTCTGCCAGACTGCGAGGATATTCACTACCTCCCTGGCTTCCTTGCCATACAGGGCTGCCCTGAACCACAGCCGCTTGCCGGGCTTTATGGGCAATTCACCTATTGGCCCCTGATAGTCCGGGTGCTCCATATGGGTCTGGGCGTCCACTCGGATGACGAACTCAGCGTTAGTCGACTTCAGGAACCGGAAGAACTCGGCACTAGCAAACTCTCGGTCAGCTATGATGGCTACTCGAATGCACCCAGCCAGTTCTTGCCTTATGCCTTGTACCACCTTCTGTACGATCCCGTTCTGACTGAGATCCGCTTCCCCCTCCAGATTATGACGAAACACCCGTATGGCGACAGGCAAGGCTCGCCCAGCATAAGGCACTGAAGCTGCTATTGTCGTGTAATCGCCGAAATGAGTGGGATCCAGGAGTACGGGCAGGACAAGGCCGGGGCTTCGACAGACGATATTGCCCAGTTTGATCAAGTGGCGGAAGACAGGGGCGAAATCGAGGCGGGGATTGCCCAGAAAGCGGCGCAGACGCTTAAGTTGGTGATAGAGGATATGCTTGGGGCGATAGACGCGATGCTTGTCTGAAGTAGGATAGGCTCGGGCCAGTTCGGCCAAACAGAGACTACGGCGACGAAGCAAAGCGTGACTGAGCAGGGTTAGATTGGTGAGTTGGCTCTTGCGCCAGGTAGGTGCTACTTGCTTGAGAAAGGACTCTAGTAGAAGGTACACTGGTATCAGACGGCCTCCGGATGATGGTATTAGCTTCGCAAAGCAGTGCCATTATCTCCGAAAGGCCGTCTGTTTGCATCTTGTGTCCTGAATTGCTATCAATACAACAAAGTGGGTCCCTGCAAG
>JAMCWG010000031.1 GCA_023475235.1 Chloroflexota bacterium | reverse complement strand
CACAACTGTCGATCTGGCTTTGTACTCAATCTTTGTTTATGAACCCGGGACATGCGTCCCTGGCATCAGCCATCGCCCGTCACCCACTCCGGCCGGAGCCCTACCCTCTCCGCCAGAGGCGCCAGACCGCGTGCCTCCACACGCCAGCCCATCTGCTTCTGATGAATAGGCGAGGGTACGAATGGCCGCCGGCAGTCCTCAGGCCGCTCGCCCCGTATCTCCATCTCCTCCGGGTCGCCGGTGCCCAGCCCGGCGCGCTGGCAATAGTATAAGTAGGCGACGTCACGCAGGTCAAATCCCATCAGCCGGGCCGTCAAGCAATCGGCCGCCACGTAGTCCGTGCTGACGATGGCCGTACGCCAGTCCACCGGATCGCCGGCGCCGGGGCCGTCACCCTCCATCCCCTGGAAGCCGTCGATGACGGCCAGGTGCGGGTACACCTGGGGGGCCAGCAGGAACAGGTTGAGGTGATGCGAGGCGTAGTCCTGGTGCAGCGCCACGCGGTCGCTGGAGCTGACGCTGGTAACCACCCTTCGCTTAAGCGCCTCCAGTAAGCGGCTGTACTTTATGCCGGCGGGGATGCGCCGGTAGACGGTCCGCAGCAGGCCGCGGGCCTCGCCCGCCCGGCCGAAGGGCACCTCGTGGAACAGGCTGCCCATTACCATATTCTTCAGCGAGAGGGTGACGATGACGCAGTCGTGGGTCTTCGGCGGGCCGACCGAGATGCGAAAGTCACTCTCCACCACTTGGCGGGCCAGGTGGACATGGAACGGCTGCCCGCGGCGGTCGTAGGCCCTGGCCGTCACCCAGTCGCCCAGGTTGAGGTCGGCCAGGGTAACCCCGTACTCCGCAGCCAGTGCCGCGTAGCCGAAGTTGGCGAAGCCCTCGGCGGCGGGCGTGCCGGTCCCCTCGCCTATAGTTATGGGGCCGTCGTACCGCTCCCGCAGGAAGCCCAGGACGGCCCGCAGGGCGTCGACGTGGGTTGCCGCCGGCTGAAACGAGGTGGAGACCAGGTTGGGCTTGACGAAGACCTGCCGCTTGCCCGAGAGGTCGATCTGGTCGGCAACGAGGTCGAGGGCACGGCAGATGTTGCGGCAGCGGTCATCGCCCGTGACCAGGGCTACGGTGGCACGCGGCACGAGCGGTATACCTCCTGCTGGCAGCAGAGCGGCGTTGGTGTGGACCGATGGGACATTGCCTCTGTGTGCAAATGTTTCGCCCCTACCCAAGATACTTCTTCGGCATGATGGCCCGGACGGCCAGGTTGCTGCAAAGCCGGCCGTCGGCCACCTGGGTGGCCAGCAGGTACGCCTCGGCCCGGTCCCAGCCGTAGTCCTCCTCCATCCACAGGATGAGGTCACGGAAGGCGGCCTGGAGGGTCTGGTCCAGCGGCGTCCCCGAGGCGACCGTCATAATGGCGTCGGGGGTCTCCACCCGCGGCCACATCATCGAGCGCGGCCGGCCCTTGTGCACCCTCGCCGAAAGGGTGACCCTCGACCTGATCTCGATGGCCGTGTTGCAGATTTCCGCATCCCCCATCACCGCGTGCACGTCGCCGGCGAAGAGCAGCGCCCCCGGATGGCACACCGGCAATAGCACGGTGGCCCCCGGCGCGATGTCGGGGACGTCCATGTTGCCGCCGTGGATGCCGGCCCGCCCGCTGGCCAGCGCCTCCATCATCGGGGCCGTGCCGATGGTGCCCACCATCGGGCGGATGGGGATGCGTATGCGCTCATTGAAGACCACCTGGCCGTCTATCACTGGGGTGACCTTGACCTTGTCCTCGTCGAACAGGTAGCACAAGGGGGCATGGGCGTGGCCGTGCCGGAAGCGGGTCACGCCGGGGGATTCGAGCTCGATGGCCTGGATGCGGACGGCCAGGCTGTCGCCGGGCTCGGCGCCTCGCACGAAGACCGGCCCGGTGACCGG
Organism: Chloroflexota bacterium; assembly: GCA_023475235.1. GTDB lineage: Bacteria > Chloroflexota > UBA6077 > FW602-bin22 > JAMCWG01 > JAMCWG01. The sequence continues at coordinate 11,424 of JAMCWG010000031.1, read as the reverse complement.
GTTTGCGCCGATGCGACCGGCGTCGCGCTCGGCGTTGAAGCGGGCCATCGCCTCCGGCTGTGCGTCCGCCTCGGACCGGACGCGCCCGCTGAGGGCATCCTCCGTCTCCAGGATGAATTGCTCGCCCGGCTCGACCTCCAGCACTGGGGACAATCCATTCCAGAACACATAAGAGACATGGTCGCGGGTGACGTATTTCATCGGCCTCTCCTCCAGCGCGATATTGATTTGTGCCGGCTTCTCGTGAGCTACGGCGTATGGTAGCACGCGCGGACGGGCAGGGCCAGCTAAGCGGGCCTATGTGCCCGGCACATCCTCCCAACACGTAGCAGAGAGAACCTGGGGTTAGAAGACGCCTCTCTACGTGTTACAGGGTCTTTCGGTTATCGAGATCGAGCCCGCGTTGTCGTAGGGGCGCACCCGCGTGCGCGCCCAGCCCTCCGGGGCCGACACGCGGATCGGCCCCTACGGATTGCTGTAAGGGAGGCCCCTCAAGTATTGTTACTGGTATTGTCTGTGTAATGACACGTGCGCGAAAATATAAATAGATAGTATTCATAATAGCATCACCGGTCCCTCGGCGCGGCGGGACCACAGCCGGACGCCTGCGATGCCCGAGCCAACTGAATAGGCGGTGCCATCTTCGGAATGCCATCCAGATGGGATGCCATCCCGAGAGCCTTCGACCGAGCTTAGCGAAGAAACCCCTGGCGGCAGGCCAGGATCGCACAGTGTCGTGAGCTTCGCCTGGAGCATGCCTGGGGAGAGGAGGCTCGTATGAACATCCTGGCCTGGATCGTCTTCGGGGCCCTGGTGGGCTGGGTAGCCGGGCTCATTGCCGGCCACCAGCGGATGGGATGTTTGACGGATATCGTCGTAGGCATCGTCGGGGCGTTCATCGGCGGCGCGCTGGTGGAATTCATAACCGGCGGCGACTTCATCTTTCGCTTCAATTTGATCAGCTTCATCGTAGCGCTGATCGGAGCGGTCATCTTGCTGAGTGTAGTGAGCCTCTTCCGGCGGGGCGCGGCCTGACGCGGGACCCAGCGGTCGAGGGAACGCATCGACTATGCAACGCCAAAGTCCCTCACGACGCTCCTACCGCCACGATGCCCACCAGAAGGAACACCCAGCCGATCAGCATCGCCGCCAGCAGGGCCAGGAAGAGCAGCCCTTTCACCAGCGCCTCCTGACCTTCGGCGTAGCGCTCCTCGTCCAGCTTGCCGGGGGTCTTGCTCTTCCCCCAGCCGACGTACCGCATGCGGCGCCGGGTGACCCCGCGCCAGCCCGGGCGGCCGTACTCGTGCGCCCACCACAGGAGGGCGAAGGTATACAACCCTAAGACGATTACCGGTCCGATCCAGGACATGTTAGCTATGTCGCTCCCTCTGCCTAGCTCCCGCGGCTATGTCTGTCATTGCGACCTTCCCAGCACCCAGCGCAGCCGGAACGAGGCGCTCTCGCCCGGCCCCAAATGGCATGGCAGCACGGCCAGCAGGCAGGTGGCCTGGTACACCTTCTCGATGCCCCCTTCTGAGTTGGAAAGCGTCTCCAGCGGCAGCCGCCAGATTTCGGCCGCCGGCTCCACGGCCAGCCGGAGCTCGATCCCCAGGCCGCGGTTGCCCAGCACCACCTCCTTCGCCGACTCAACCTCGCTGGAGGTGTCCAGCCGCTCCTCAGCGCCGCCGGGAGCCTGGAAGTAGGCCGCCGGATTGTGGCCGCCGCCCAGCAGGTTCAGGTTCCACTCGCTGGCGAAAAGGGCCTCCAGAAGCTGCCCGCCCAGATTGGTGATGGTGTACTCGACCTCCAGATCGGGGCTGCCCGGCCGGAGGGCCAGCGCCTTGCGGACCCGCACCGGCAGGGCGGCCTCGCCGAAGACCACGCCGCCATCCCGGCTCAGCTCTATCCGCAGGCCGCCACTTTCGCCAGCAGCAGCCGCGCCCATAATCTCGCCCGACGGCTCCCCGGCGTAGCGATACTTGCTGTTCACGAAATCGCCGGTCTCGTCGTAGCAACCGGTGGCGAAGTCCTGTGCGCTGGTCCTCAGCGGCAGGAAGTGGTCGACCAGACAGACCCGCTGGTAATCATCGTACACGGGCCGCTCCAGGGCCTCGCCCGAGCGCATACGGACGGCGTCGTGGATGCTGCGCAGGCCCTCGTCCGCGCCCCCGGCGGATGCGGCAACGCCTGCCTGCTCCAGCAGGGCCTGGTGGTATGCCTCGGGACGCCGGCTGAGGCTGGCGGCCAGGTTGTAAGGTGGCTGCCGCAGGTCCCACTCGAATAGGCCCCCGCCCCGCTCGGGCGCCAGATAGTAGTTGCCGGCAAAGCCCTCCACCAGCAGCTCGGCCTGCCCGTCGAGGTCGTAGTCCGTTACTTCCCACGATAGCCGTGGCTCCTCAGGGTGCAGCCTGGCCTCGGCCTCGGCTTCGCCCTGGATGAGGTGCTGGTAGGTGGCCGCCCGGACATCGGTCAGGTAGATGCCGCCGAAGACGCCGTGCCAGTATGGGCAGTTGCACTGTCCCATCCAGAGCTGCTGCCTGCCGGCGCCGTCGGCCAGCCACACCTTGCGGTGCACCCGCAGCATCTTCTTGTGCATCCGGTTGATCTCTTCGTACTTCACCAGGAAGCTGCGCCAGAACCCGCCCCGCACGAACTGAAGTATGTCGGCCCGCCCCTGCTCCTCCAGGTCGTGCGTGAGGCGCTCCAGTTGGGCTGACTTGGCGGCAGGCAGGGCCCACTGCAACATCTCGGCGTAGGAGGCCGTGGGCAGGTACACCCGGCCCAGCGGCGGGAAGCGGTCGGCATACTCCCCCAGGGGGATAGTGATAAGCCAATCGCTATTCTGCTCCAGGGCGGAGAAGAGCTCTTCCATCCAGCCCTTCTGCCAGCAGTGCTCGTAGGTCCCCGGCCACATCCCGAACTTCTCGCCGTCGTCGCCCATAACGGCGATTGTGCTCCCGTCCTCCGTCGCCTGCTCCCGCAGCCAGCCGATCACCTCGTCCACCCCCCGCCAGGGAATGACGTAGCGAAGGTGCTTGCTGGTGGCGAATACCTTTAAGGGAAAGCCCTCCTCCTCGGTCAGGTAGTAGCCGAGGAGGTCGGCGTCGTCCAGCCCGACCATCTTGAAGTGGGTGTCGTCCAGCACCGTCCAGCCGACGCCCGACTGCGCCAGCACGCGCGGCAGATGCGGCTCCCAGACCCGCTCCGCCACCCACAGCCCGCTGGCCCTGGCGTTCAGCCCGCGGGCGAGCACGTCGGTCATCATCGCGATCTGGCCCAACTGGTCGGCCTCGGGGATGGAGGCCAGGATGGGCTCGTAGTAGCCGCCGGTCATCATCTCCACCTGGCCGCGCTGCACCAGGGCCGCTAGCCGCGCCAGGAAGTCGGGCCGGTTGTCCCGGATCCAGTCCAGCAGGGGCCCGCTGTAATGAAGGGAGAAGCGCAGGGCAGGGTGCCGCTCCAGGGCTTCCAGCATCGGCAGGTATGCCTGGTTGTAGGCCTGCTCGAAGACCCAGGAGAAATTCCCTACCGGCTGATGATTGTGAATGGCAAGGCCAAGGTATATGGTCCTCATATGCCTCTCATCCTCCGCAGTGGCCCGGACCCGGATGGCTCCAGAGAGCCCACAGGATGGCACAGAACTGCCGGGGCGCGCTGGCTTCGTGCCGATACGCCTGCATAGCCGGGTCCTATCTAGTCTTCGTACAGGCGGTCGTAGATCTTAGCCGCCAGATCGCGCATGCCTACCACTTTGTAGTAAAACTCGCTGCGCACGGCCTCGTCGCATCTACCCAGCTTGAGGGCCTTGTAGGCGTTGAGGATGGCCTGGGTCTGTTGGGCGAGCCCGCGAGCGATCATGTTGATGTCCCACATCGGACGCTTGCTGGCCCACCAGAACTGGCACGAGTGCTCGGCCTCGTCCAGGAGATGGCGGGCGATGTCGGCGAACCGGCGGCTCGCCCGGCCCTCCGCGCATTTCTCCGCCTGATGGACTAGCTCGATACACAGGTTAAGGTGGTGCCACTGCAGCCAATGGACGACGTTGTGGGGGTCCTTCCATAACGGATAAATGTTGCCGGCCGCGATATCCTCCTTGGAAGTGCTCCAGGAAGAGGCCAGCGGCTCGATCTCCGGCCCGCGCGGGAAGCGCTCCAGCAGTTCGCTTATGGTGACCGCCTCGATGTCCACGTCGGCCGGCTGGCTGTAGGCGAAGAGCTTCTCGTGCTGGGTCGCCAGAGGCTGGCTTTGTTGCAGCTCCCTGTGGCTGCCATTGCCGGTGCCCAGGGCCTCGTAGACCTCCGCCAGGAACAGCTTCTCCCAGTTCTGGACATGGTGGCCGAATGTCTCCGCATCCATCGCCGTGATGACGTAGGCGTCCTTCTGGCCGTCGCGCAGCCGTCGCAGGTGGGCCAGGAACCCGTCGTCGTCGATGTTGTGGAACGAGATACGGTTGCTGAGGATGTCATCACGGAAGAAGACAGCCAGCGTCTCGTCGTTGCTGCCCGCCTGGTAGACCTGTCTCACCGGCCAGGTGGCCGGGCAGGCCACGCCGCTCAGGAGGATCCACTGGTGGCGCGACTCGATTACCGGCTCCAGGATGCTCGGCCCGTAGGCCATCTCGGGCGGGAAGAACCCTTTGGGGGCATACTCCTCGCCGAAGTAGCGCCGGTTGGTCAGGAAGTTGCGGCGGATCTGCCGCTCGATTTCTTCATTGGGAATGAGGGGCAGGATCGGATGATACTTGGCCGAGCCGGTGAACTCGATTTGACCCCTGGCCGCCAGCTCTCGCAGTCCGTTCACCACATCCTGATAGCCGCCCTCCCAGAGCATCTCGGTCAGCACGCCGCAGATGTTGACGGTGACCTTAGCGTTGGGATACTGCCGGAATACCTCGATCAGGGGCCGGTACGACTCGTCGCAGACCTTCCGCAGCACCCGTGGCAGTTGCAGGGGAGGCTGGTAGAAATGCAGCAGCGGCGCCCAGTAGACCATAACTCAGGCGACAATCTTGGACATCGGGATCTCGAGAATATCCTCGGCCCCGCGTCGCTTCAATTCAGGAATCAACAGGTTAATTTCCGATTTGACCACCACCGACTCGACGGCGAAGTAGGGGCTGCCGTAGAGGCGGGACACGGTGGGGGACTTCGCGGCCGGCAGGACCTCCACCACCTTCTCCAGGTTTTCCTCGGAGACGTTCAGCTTCACCAGGACCTTGCCGCGCGCGTCCAGCACTCCCTTCAGCAGCGTGACGATCTCCTCGATCTCTCGCCGCTTGGTCGCGTCGGCGTAGGACTGCTGGTTGGCGATGAGCTTGGTGGTAGATTCGAGCAACACGTCCACGATGCGCATCCCGTGGCGGCGCAGGGTCGCGCCCGTCTCGGTGATGTCCACGATGGCATCGGCCATCTCGGGCACTTTGGCCTCCGTCGCGCCGTACGAAAGCTCGACCTTGACCGGCACGCCCAGCCGCGCGAAGTAATCGCGCGTCAGTCCCAGGTACTCGGTGGAGATGCGGCTGCCCGGGCGTATGTCTCCCGGCTTGTCGATGCCGCTCGCCTCGCTCACCGCCAGCACGATCTTCACCGGATCGCCGACGCCCTGCTTGCTATAGGCCAGGTCCAGCACTTCGGCTACCTGGCTGCGGGTCTCCAGCACCCAGTCCAGCCCGGTGATGCCCAGGTCGAAGTAGCCCTGCTCCACGTACTGAGGTATCTCCTGCGGGCGCAGGATCTTGACTTGACCAATGCGCGGGTCGCGAATGACGGCGTTGTACTCCCGCTCGCTGGCCCGGCGGACGGGCAGGTCGGCCTCCTCGAAGAGGCGCAGGGTCTGTTCCTCAAGGCTTCCCTTGGGAAGTGCCAGACTGAGCATATCTTCATCCTCTGAAATCAGCGTAGAATGTATGAAGTGTAACACTTTGCTGGCCGGGGGGTCAAACTTCGGCATCTTTTCTCGCGCAATGCGAGCCGGTCTGCCGGCGGTCTGCATCAATGCTATCCGGCCCTTTTCCCATAGGGAGCGCGGAATGTGTATCATGGAGTTACGCAGTGACTATGGCTGCCGAGCTGAGTCTGGCAGCACAAACGCATCGGCAGATGAGGGTAGATTGTAGATTATGGGAGAAGGAGAAGTCGCCATAGCGACCTTCGCCTCAGAGACGGAGGCGATAATGATGGTAGAGGTGCTCAACGGGGAAGGAATCCCGTCGGTGCTGGTGCCGCTCGGCCCCGGCGTGGGCGGCTGGGGCGCCACGGCGTGGAGGCCGTTCGAGCTTCGCGTGCGCGCCGCCGACGCCGCCCGCGCCAAAAGCATCCTGGTCGACATGGCGGCCGAAGAGGACAAGTGAGGCGCTCGGCCTGATCCTCCGAGACGACAAGCACGCAACTGACGATGGCCCGCCGGGCCGTGCTGCGCCAGGGTTTCTGCGGATAGACTATCTGGTGAAGGTGCCGCGTTTCTGTCTGGCGAGGCGGCGTCCCTCTAAGGCATCCACTTCGGCTTCGGCCCGCGCGGCCGGCATCGGCTGCTTCCTGAACGAGAAGCTCACCCAGCCATAGACCGTCGCGAAGAGGGCGCCCGTGGCCAGGAAAACGGCCCGCATTCCCAGGTTAGTGGTGATGGCGGCGGCCATCAGCGGTCCCACGCCGTTGGCCAGGGCGCTGGCGGTGGCCGTCAACCCGTAGGCTGCGCCGCGGCGCTCCTCCGGCACCACCCTGGCCACCAGGGCGTTGGCGGTGGGCATCAGCCCGCCCAGGAACACACCCAGCAGCATCCGGAGCAGCAGAAGCTGCCAGACCTGTTGAACGAACGCCTGGGGGAAGTAGGAGATGGCTGCCCCCAACAGGCAGACCGGCAGGATGAGGGTGTGACCCACCCGGTCGCTGAAGCGGCCGATGATGATGGCCGAGATGGCGCTCGCCGCGCCGGTGGCCGCCAGGACCAGCCCGGCGGCGGTCGCGGCGTTCTCTCCCTCGTGCAGCTCGGCGATGAAGAGGCTGAGCACCGGGCTCACGATCACGCCGCCCAACTGGATGAGGAAGATGATGCCGACCAGTATGGGAAAGAAGGCCATCGCGAATAGCGAGCGACTCCCAGCCCAGACGCTCGGATGGGGCGCGCCGGCCGGGGGCCGTACGAAGTCCTCACGCACCATGGTGATCACGAGAGTGGAGCCGAACACCAGCAGGCCACTGGAGACGTAGAACGGCATCCGGTAGCCGAACGTATCGGCGATCAACCCTCCTACCAGCGGGCCGGCTGAGCTTCCCAGGAAGACGGCTACCTGCATTATGCCCAGGGCAAACCCGAGACGGGGCTTCGGCGTGGAGGTCGCCACCAGCGCCGTGGAGGCGGCCAGGGTCCCCATCAGGGCACCCTGGATGAGGCGCAGCACCAGGAGCTGCTCCGGCGAAGTGGCCAGGCCCATGAAGATAATGGTGAAGATATTGCCGACCATCGAGCGGACCACCATCGGCTTGCGGCCCACCCGGTCGGCCATATTCCCCCAGATCGGCTGGGTGATGGTCATGGAGAACGCGGCTGCAGCGGCAATGGCCGCTGCCCAATCGGCGGCCTCGTTGGTCCCCCGGACGCCCAGCACCTGGACGTACAGGGGAATAAAGGGGAAAATGAAGCTGAAGGCCGATGCCGTCAGCAACTGGCCGATGAAGAGAGCGATGAGATTGCGCTGCCAGTTCTCGATGCGCATGCCCGTCCCCATCAAGCGCTGCCGCGTTCTCTCGCCGCACTCATTGCGTCAGGTGGCGCCTGCACGGCTTCGTCCCGGGCGACAATGCGGCCCCCGCCAGCCGGTGCCGGCGAATCGACGAAGAGCGTCGAGTCGAGTATGATGCTCTGCAATTGGTCAGCAGCCTTCCGAGGACAATGACACGATCTCAGGTGGCTCTCTTTCGGTATCCATACTATCAGGAGGCCTAATTATAGGACGAGAGGTTGGTGCTGGCAAGGACCGCCACTCTACCGTAGGGCCTTTTCAAAGTCACCAGCCAGGAATCAAACAGCGCTTCGGTTGCCTTGCCAACGGCAGTTTACCTCACCTCTGGCCTTCGGCCACCCCTCGCCACGGCGAGGTTAGGGTGAGGGCTACCGGTCTCGCTCCACCTTCGTCAGCGCCGCCTGCGCCGCCGCCAGCCGCGCCACCGGCACCCGGAACGGCGAGCAGCTCACATAGTTCAGCCCGATGCTGTAGGAGAACTCGATCGACGACGGGTCGCCGCCATGCTCCCCGCAGATGCCCACCTCCAGGTCGGGGCGCGTCTTCCGGCCCTGCTCCACAGCCCACGCCATCAGCTTGCCCACGCCCGCCCGGTCCAGCACCTGGAACGGATTCTCCGGTAGTATCTTCTGGTCGACGTACCGCAGCAGGAACTTGCCCTCGGCGTCGTCCCGGCTGATAGCGAAGGTGGTCTGAGTCAGGTCGTTGGTGCCGAAGGAGAAGAACTCCGCCGCCTCGGCGATCTCATCGGCAGTCAGCGCCGCGCGCGGCACCTCGATCATCGTCCCGAACTTGTACGGCACGTGCGTCCCGTACTCCTGTTCCACCTGCTCGGCCACCTTCACCAGTTGGTCCTTCACCCGCGACAGCTCGTTGATGTGGCCGATCAGCGGGATCATTATCTCGGGATGGACGTCCACGCCATCCTTCTCGACCTCGATGGCCGCGCCCAGGATGGCCCGCACCTGCATCACGTTGATGGCCGGATAGGTGAGGCCCAGCCGGCAGCCGCGCAGGCCCAGCATCGGGTTCATCTCCGCCATGCTGGTCACGGCCGCCAACATCTTTTCCTTCTCGGCCAACTCGGAACGCAGGGACCTGTATTCGGGGTCGTTGACATCGGTGTAACATCCGTACTTCAGGCGGGCGTGAATGACCCCCACCTCCACAGACAACTCCTCGTGCGACGGCAGGAACTCGTGGAGCGGCGGATCGAGCAGCCGGATGATCACCGGCAGGCCGTTCATCACCCGGAAGATGCCCTTGAAGTCCTCCTTCTGGATGGGCAACAGCCTGGCCAGGGAGTCGTGGTGGGCGTGCCAGGCCGCAGATGCCTGGCGCTTCTTGTCGGACTCGGCCCGCTTGGCGTCGGTATCGGCGCTCTCGTAGGCCTGGTCCAGGTCGGTCGCCTCGCGGGCGGCCAGGATCATCTGCTGCACGATGGGCAGCCGGTCCTGCTCGAAGAACATGTGCTCGGTGCGGCACAGGCCGATGCCCTGTGCCCCGAACTCCCGCGCCTTCGCCGCATCGCGCGGATAGTCGGCGTTCGCCCACACCTGGATGGGCCGGCGGGAGCGGTCCTTCGGCTCGCGTATCTCGTCCGCCCAGGTCAGCAGCGCCTGCAGCTCTTTCTCCTCGGAGAACACCGGGTCGATGGTGGCGATTTCCCCCTCGAAGACCTGGCCGGTGGTGCCGTCGATGGAGATGAAGTCGCCCTCCTTGATTACCTTGCCGTCCGCGCTGAAGCTGCGGCCGGCCGGGTCTACCCGGATGGCTTCGGTGCCCGACACGCAGGGCTTGCCGAGGCCGCGGGCCACCACCGCGGCGTGGCTGGTCGCGCCGCCGCGCGAGGTGAGGATACCGCGCGCCACCAGCATGCCGTGCACGTCGTCGGGGTTGGTCTCCGGCCGCACCAGGATGACCGGCTCGCCGGCGCTTCCCATCTCAACGGCACGGTCGGCATCGAAGACCGCCTTGCCCCTGGCGGCGCCCGGCGACGCATTGAGGCCGGTGGCCAGCAGCCGGCCGTTCTTCTGTGCCTCGTCCTTGGCCTTCTGGTCGAAGCGGGGCAGCAGCAACTGGTATGCCGAGTTCGGGTCGACCCGCTGCACGGCCTCTTCCTTGGTGATGAGGCGCTCGTTCACCATGTCCACCGCAATCTTCACCGCTGCCTGGGCCGTCCGCTGGCCCGTGCGGGTCTGCAGCATCCACAGCTTGCCCCGCTCGACGGTGAACTCCATATCCTGCATATCGCGATAGTGCCTCTCCAGCCGCTCGGCGATGCTGGCGAACTGGGCATATATCTGGGGCAGCTCCTGCTTCAGCACCTCGATCTTCTGCGGCGTGCGGACCCCGGCCACCACGTCTTCGCCCTGCGCGTTCAGCAGGTACTCGCCGTACAGCTTCTTCTCGCCGGTGGTCGGCTCCCGGCTGAAGGCCACGCCTGTGCCCGAGTTCTCGCCCATATTCCCGAACACCATCGTCTGCACGTTGACGGCCGTGCCCAGGTCGTGGGGGATCTTGCGGAAGTTGCGGTAGGCGATGGCGCGGGGGTTGTTCCAGGAGCTGAACACCGCGCGCATAGCCTTCTCCATCTGTACCAGGGGATCGTTGGGGAAGTCCTCCCCGGTCTCCTGCTTGTAGACTTCCTTGTACTTGGCCAGCACTTCCTTCAGGTCCGCCGCCGTCAGGTCAGTATCGTACCTGGCCCCCTTGGCCTTCTTGGTTTCCTCCAGGATGTGCTCAAACTTGGCGCCGTCGATGCCCATCACGATGCGCCCGAACATCTGGACGAAGCGCCGGTAGGCGTCATAGGCAAAGCGCTCGTTGCCAGTGAGCTTGATGATGCCCTGCAGCGTGTCGTCATTCAGCCCCAGGTTGAGGACGGTGTCCATCATGCCCGGCATCGAGAACTTGGCACCTGAGCGCACCGAGACCAGCAGGGGATTCTCGGCGTCGCCGAACCTCTTGCCGGTCTGCTTCTCGATCTCCTTGAGGGAGGCCAGTACCTGGTCCCACATCCCCTCCGGGAAGACCTTGTTCTCGCTGTAGTAGTTGCATGCCTCCGTGGTGATGGTGAACCCTGGCGGCACAGGTATGCCGATATTGGTCATTTCCGCAACGCCGGCCCCCTTTCCACCCAGGAGATCGCGCATACCAGCGTTGCCTTCGCTGAACAGATAGACCCACTTCTTTGTCATCTATATCCTTTCCTCCGTGATCTTGTGGTCGCTCAAAAAATCCAGTTATTATATCATATATAGCACAGGCCGTCCGACATTGATATGGGGCTCAAGATCGGCGGTGGCTGCAGCCCATGACGGTGACAGTAGAGGTGTCGCCCGGCCCGCGCTGCTTGTGCGGCAGTGCGGGCCAGCCCTGCGCCCGTCAAGCGGCCGCTCGCCGGCGGGCGCGGCCTTCGCCTAGCGGCAGAAGCCGGGCATATCCGCCGCCGCCACCACCGGATTGGTGATGGTGCCGATGCCCTCGACCGTGGCCACCATCACGTCGCCCGGCTTCACCGGGAAGCCGATGACGGGCGTGCCCATCGTGATCACGTCGCCGGGCTCCAGCGTCATGTAGTGGCTAACGTAGGCTATCACATCGTGTATCTTGTAGTAGTAGTTCCGGGTATTGTCCTGCTGGCAGAGCCGACCGCTCACCCTCATTGTCAGGTCCAATGCCGG
>JAMCWG010000084.1 GCA_023475235.1 Chloroflexota bacterium | reverse complement strand
AGATCGAGCGCCGCGATAACCGGGTGCGGGTGAACGGTGTGGGTCTGGACGGGCTGCGCGAGCCGCCGGATGTCCTCGACGCCGGCAATTCGGGCACCACCACGCGCCTCCTCTCCGGCATCCTGGCCGGGCAGCCCTTCCTTTCGGTCATTACCGGCGATGCCTCCCTGCGACGCCGGCCGATGGACCGCATCGCTCAGCCCCTGCGCCGGATGGGTGCCACCGTCCTCGCCCGCGCCGGCGGACGGCTGCCCCTAGCGATCAGCGGCGGCGGCTTGCAGGGCATCGAATACGCCCTCCCCGTGGCCAGTGCCCAGGTGAAGTCGTGCATCCTGCTGGCCGGCCTCTACGCGGCCGGCCGTACTACCGTCGTCGAGCCGGCCCCTGCCCGCGATCACACCGAGCGGATGCTGCGGGCGATGGGGGTTGAGGTGAGCAGGGAAGGCAACCGTATCTCGCTGGCCGGCGGACAGCAGCCCCAGGGCATAGACATCGAAGTGCCAGGCGACGTTTCCTCCGCTGCCTACTTCCTGGTGGCCGGCGCCGTCGTGCCGGGCTCGGAAGTGCTGGTGGAGAACGTCGGCGTGAACCCCACGCGCCCGGGCGCTCTGGAGGCGCTGGCGGCGATGGGCGCCGAGGTGGCGCTGGAAAACCGGCGGGATGTCGGCGGCGAGCCCGTAGCCGACCTGCGGGTGCGCGGGGGCCGCCTGCGGGGCACCGAGATCGGCGGGGAGATCATCCCGCGCCTCATCGACGAGCTGCCCGTGCTGGCCCTGGCAGCCACCCAGGCAGAGGGACGGACCCTGGTGCGGGACGCTGCGGAGCTGCGGGTGAAGGAGAGCGATCGTATCCACACCGTGGTGACCGAGCTGCAGAAGATGGGCGCCCGCATCGAGGAGCAGCCCGACGGCTTCGTGGTGGAGGGGCCGACGCCCCTGCGCGGGGCCGGCGTCGGCAGCTACGGCGATCACCGGCTGGCGATGTCCCTGGCGGTGGCCGCCCTCGTCGCCCGCGGCGATACCACCATATCGGACGCCGAATGCGTGAATGTGTCATTCCCGGGGTTTATGGACACTCTGGATAGCGTGCGGGGGTGAGTATGGGAGCGCTTCGCTACTTGACGGCCGGTGAGTCGCACGGTCCCTGCGAGGTAGGCATCGTAGATGGCGTGCCGGCCGGGCTGCCGCTGGCCGAGGCCGATTTCGCCCACGATCTGGCCCAACGCCAGGCCGGCTACGGCCGCGGCGCCAGGATGCAGATAGAGCGCGATCAGGTACAGATTCTGAGCGGCGTCGTCAACGGCCGGACCATCGGCTCGCCCCTGGCACTGCGCATCGACAACCGCGACTGGGCGAACTGGCGGGACCGCGAGGTGCCGCCGTGGTCGGTCCCTCGTCCTGGCCACGCCGACCTGGCCGGCTCCCTCAAGTATGCTCAGACCGACCTGCGGCTGATCGCCGAGCGGGCCAGCGCTCGCGAGACGGCTGCCCGCGTCGCCCTCGGCGTCGGCGCCAAGCGCCTGCTGTCCCAGTTCGGCATCGAGACGGCCAGTCACGTACTCTCCATCGGCGGCGCGTTCGCCAATCCTCCTAAGCTGACGCTGCCGCAGATGCGCAAGCGGGTAGACGCGTCGCCGGTGCGTTGCGCCGATCCACAGGGCGACACGGCGATGCGAGAGGCCATCGACGAGGCCAGGACCCAGGGAGATTCCCTGGGCGGCACCTTCGAGGTGATCGCCGAGGGCGTCCCTCCCGGCCTTGGCTCGCATGTCCACTGGGACCGGCGGCTGGACGGGTTGCTTGCCCAGGCGATGATGAGCGTTCCCGGCATAAAGGGCGTGGAGATCGGCGCCGGCTTCGTGGTCGCCTCGCAGCCGGGCACCCAGGTGCACGACGAGGTCCTGCCCGGCCTCACCCGGCCCACCAACCGGGCCGGCGGCACCGAGGGGGGCATCAGCAACGGCCAGCCCATCGTGGTGCGGGCGGCGATGAAACCCATCCCGACGACCATCACCCCCATCCGCTCGGTCGATATGTCCACCGGCGCGGCGACCAGGACCCAGTACCAGCGCTCGGATGTATGTGCGGTGCCGGCGGCCTCCGTCGTGGGCGAGTCGATGGTCGCGCTGGTGCTGGCCAACGCGTTCCTGGAGAAGTTCGGCGGCGACCACATCGAGGAGACGCGCCGGAACTACGAGGGCTACCTGGCCTCCATCGACAAGTGGTGGACGAAGACATGACGGGTCAGGGCGGAGACTGTGATTGTCCCTACGCCGGTGTCCGTAGGGGCGCACAGCCGTGCGCCCCTACCACAGCGCAGCGCCCTGTGGTAGGAAATGTGGGAGTGAGGGAAGTTCCAAGCAGTGACTAACCTAGTTCTCACCGGCTTTATGGCCACCGGCAAGACCAGCGTCGGCCAGCGGGCGGCCCAGCGCCTGGGCCTGCGCTTCGTGGATATGGACGCGGTCATCGAGGAGCGGGCCGGCAAGCCCATCGCTCGCATCTTCGCCGAGGACGGGGAGACGGTCTTTCGTGATGTGGAGTCGGCCCTGGCCCGGGAGCTGGCCGCCCAGAGCGGCCTGGTGGTGGCCACAGGCGGCGGCTGCATGCTGCGGCCCCAGAACTGCGCTGCCCTGGGGAAGAGCGGCGTCGTGGTGTGCCTGTGGGCGGAGCCGGAGGAGGTGCTCCGGCGGGCCGGAGCCGATACGACACGCCCGCTGCTCCCGAAGGAGGGAGTGGAGCGCACCAGATCGCTGCTGGAGCAGCGCCGCCGGGCCTACCAGGCCCTGCCGCACCACGTCGAGACGACCGGCCTGACCGTCGACGAGGTGGTAGAGCGGGTGGTGGAGCTGTACGAGGCTGAGGTCGCGCGGAGAGTGCCCTCATCCTGACCCCCGTAGGCAAGGAAAATGGGGAACGAGGGTGGGGAGACCGTAGACCGTAGACCGTAGCCGCAGGCTGCAGCCTGCGAGGAATCTCTCTTCACCCTCTCCTCGCCTCCGGCGAGGAGAGGGAATCATAAGGTGGACAGGCGACAGGGATGAGGGCCGAAAGACACATAACGGGGTAACTGCCTGTGGAAACACTCGAAGTACGATTGCCTGATTGCACATATAACATCTGGCTGGGAGAGGGTATTCTCTCGCTGGCGGGCGATCTGCTGCTAAAGGCCGGCCTGGGCCGTACGCTGGCCCTCGTCACTAACCCCGCCGTGGCGGCACTGTACGCCGCGCCCCTGGAGGCGAGCCTGCAGGCGGCGGGCTTTGCCGTGCGGAGGGTGACGATCGCCGACGGCGAGCAGTACAAGACTCTGGCGACGGTGGACGATCTTTACTCTCGCTTCCTGGCGGCCGGGCTCGAGCGCGGCTCGGCCGTGGTCGCCCTCGGCGGCGGCGTGGTGGGCGATACCGCAGGCTTCGCCGCTGCCACCTATATGCGGGGCATCCCCTTCGTCCAGGTGCCCACCACCCTCCTGGCGCAGGTGGACTCCTCCGTCGGCGGCAAGGTGGCCGTGGACCACGCCCGCGCCAAGAACCTGGTCGGCGCCTTCCACCAGCCGCGGGCCGTCATCATCGACACGGCTGTACTACGCACACTGCTGCCCCAGCACCTGCGCTGCGGTCTGGCCGAGATCGTGAAGCATGGCGTACTGGGCTCGCCGGCCCTCTTCGAGCACCTGGAGCGGCATGGCGCCGAGCCCATGGACCGGGTGGTGCGCGAGGCCCTTGCGGTGAAGATCCGGGTGGTGCAGCAAGACCCCGAGGAGCGGGGCGTGCGCGCCATCCTCAACCTTGGACATACCACCGGCCACGCCGTCGAGGCCGTCACCAGCTATCGCGTGCCCCACGGCGACGGCGTAGCCATCGGGATGGTGGCGGCCACTCATATGGCGCTGGCCCTCGGACTGTGCGCGCCGGACGTGCTGCCGCGGCTCCTCGCCCTGCTGGGCCGCTTCGGCCTCCCGACGAGCGTCGAGGCCGACCCGAATGCCATCTACGAGGCGATGTTCGCCGACAAGAAGAAAAAGGAGGGCCGTCTGCGCTTCATCTTGCCACAGGCCATCGGCAGCGTGATAATATCCGATCAGGTGCCGGAAGAGGTCGTCCGGCTGGCCCTGGCCCGGATCACCACTCAAGATATCTCTAAGGAGGTTCCCATATAATGAACAGCGAGCAGGTCACCAGAGGGCTCCAGCGTGCGCCCCACCGCAGCCTTTTCTACGCGCTCGGCATGACCGAGGAGGAGTTCACCCGGCCCCTCATCGGGGTGTGCAACGCCCAGAATGAGATCGTACCCGGCCACATGCACCTGGATACCGTGGCCGAGGCGGTGAAGGCGGGCATACGGTCGGCGGGCGGAACTCCCATCGAGTTCCCGGCTATCGGCATCTGCGACGGCATCGCGATGGCCCATACCGGGATGAAGTGGCCGCTGCCCAGCCGCGAGCTGGTGGCCGACTCGGTGGAGGCAATGGCCCTGGCCCATCAGTTCGACGGCCTGGTGCTCATCCCCAACTGCGACAAGATCGTGCCCGGCATGCTGATGGGCGCTGCTCGCGTGAACCTCCCCGCCATCTTCGTCTCCGGCGGCCCGATGCTGGCCGGCACGATCAACGGCCGTAAGGTGAGCTACAGCTCGATGTACGAGATCATGGGCAAGGTGGCGAAGGGCGAGGCCGGCGAGGAGGAACTCCGGGACTGGGAAGAGGTGGTCTGTCCGGGGTGTGGCTCCTGCGCCGGCCTGTACACGGCCAACACGATGAACTGCATGACCGAGGCGCTGGGTATGGGGCTGCCGGGCAACGGGACCATCCCGGCGGTCTATTCCGCGCGCCTTCGCCTGGCCAAGAAGGCCGGCGCTCGCATCATGGACCTGCTGGCCGAGAATGTGCGCCCGCGGGACATTATGACCGAGGCCGCCTTCCGTAACGCCATCGCCGTGGATATGGCCATCGGCGGCTCGACGAATACGGCCCTGCACCTGCCGGCCATAGCTCACGAGGTCGGCATCCGTCTGACCCTGGATATCTTTGACGAGATCAGCCGGCGCACGCCTTACCTGACGAAGCTGGCTCCCGCCGGCGTCCTCCACATGGAAGACCTGTACGAGGCGGGCGGCATCCCGGCGGTGATGAAGCGGCTCAGCGAGGCCGGGCTGCTCGACCTCACCTGCCCGACGGTCACGGGAGCGACGGTCGGCGGGAACATCGAGACTGCCCGCGTGCGCCTGCCCGAGGTCATTCGCCCGCTGGACAACCCCTGGACGAAGGAGGGCGGCATCGCCGTCCTGCGCGGCAACCTGGCCCCCGACGGCTCGGTGGTGAAGCAGTCGGCGGTCCTGCCGGGGATGATGACGCACGAGGGGCCGGCCCGCATCTTCGAGGGCGAGGAGGAAGCCGACGAGGCCATCTTCGCCGGCAAGATTGTGCCGGGCGACGTGGTGGTGATCCGCTACGAGGGGCCGAAGGGAGGCCCGGGCATGCGCGAGATGCTGATGCCCACCGGGGCGCTGCTGGGGGTCGGGCTGAGCGACAGCGTGGCCCTTATCACCGACGGGCGGTTCTCCGGGGCCAGCAGCGGCGCGGCCATCGGCCACGTCTCCCCCGAGGCGACGGAGGGCGGTCCCATCGGCCTGCTGCAGGAAGGGGACATCATCCAGATCGACATCCCCAACCGCAAGCTGAACGTGAAGCTATCCGACGAGGAGCTGGCGCGGCGGCGGGCGAGCTGGAAGCCGCTGCCGCCGAAGGTGACGAGCGGCTACCTGGCCCGGTACGCCCGGCTGGTCGGCTCCGGCGCCGCGGGCGCCGTGCTCAATAGATAAGAAGGCGAGACCCCTGCGCGGGCTCCCAGCCAGCGCAGGGGGACACGCTGTCAATCTGAACGCCATAGGGGCCATAACCCACAACTCCCAGACGCAGGAGGACGCATGGATTATCTGGACGATCTCCACTCCAATCCGAAGCCTTCTGTCGTGAGGTATCTGGAGGAACTCGAAGGGTTCTTGAACGAATGGCCGGACGATGAGAGCAAACGCGACTGGCGGAGCAGGCTACGGAGCAAGTTCGACATACAGAACTGGTCTGCCATTCTCGAGTTGTCCTTGGGTCACATACTGAAGGACCGGTTCGACCAAGTAGAGCATCATCCAGTAGTTCTCGGCACAACTACCACACCAGATTTCCTCGTACACACCGACCCAAGTAGTTTCTACGTGGAAGCTGTAGTGGCGACCGATGACCAGGCGCAGCAACAGTTCACAAGTTGGCTAGATGGAATTGTGCGGCGGTTGGAGACTGTCACTGGACCGGTGAGCGTATGGGTTCAACCGAGGACAGGCCCTCCCGAATCGAGATCGCATCTGCTAGCACTTGAGAAACGGATTGAGAGGTTCCTGAGACAACAGCTTCAAGTACACTGCCCCAGAAACCTCGTTGACCGGACCATCACTTTCAGTGAGACGGTCGGCAACCAGCCCGTGATCGTAGATTTCCTGGTGCTAGGTGAGAATGAAGGCGAGCAGTCGGTCCTGGGGATGTATGGGCGACTTGGCGCGGTCGAAATCAAAACGCACGAGCGAATCAGATTGGCTGTGGCTACCAAATGTAGCAAGTATGGATGTCTGGATGTGCCATACGTTGTTGCAGTCTGGCCGGTAACACAGTTCCCGGTCAATAACACGAGGGTGCTGCGAGCGCTGTATGGGGATTGGTCTATCCAACTGTCGCGCTCAGGTCCTGTGAGTCAGGGGCGTTTGCCAAACGGCGCATTCACCAAACGCAAGGGTGAGCGAATACATGGCCGGAAAGTGAGCGCTGTGGCAATATATCAAGAAAAGTGGACGGAAGGCGGTTGTCAGCGGCAGTTGTACATATATCACAACCCTAATGCGGTTGCGCCATTGCCCCCTTCCTGCTTCGCCGGACTACCTCAGCTGCTATGTAAAGATGTAGGCCAAGGATATCATTGCGAATGGACGGACTGCGAGCCAGAATGGTACGCCTGAGGATGGCGTTCCTGGGCGGCCGACGTCTCACGGATTGTGAGCATTGTGTCGATACCACTGGGCACTGTCGCCGACCCCGTTGCCTTGCGGCGTGCTCTCCTCCACCGCAGACCCCCGCTCAACAGTAGCGGGTGGTCGGACCCATCAACCACCGGCCCCCCGACCGTGTGCGGCTATATCGCAGCTATCGCCGCGAGGGTGCGCGTAGCCAGCCGCGATTTGGGGTGTGGTACAATGGTTTATGGTAGGGAGGGGTCCCGCGGCACCACGGCTCAGGAGGGATTGAACGTGGCGCGGGTTGAGCTTTCCACCGATGTGCAGGCACCGCCCCAGGCCGTTTTTGACTACGTCGACACCCACGATAATTACCCCGAGTTCATGTACGGCTTCAGCAATTTCGAGGCGACAACGCCCCGGCACCAGGTCGGCACCCGGCTCAAGATGGAGGGCAAAGCTGCCGGCATCACTCTCCCGATGGAGATCGAGACCACCGAGGTGGTCCCCGGCCGCAAGATCGCATGGCGCTTCAGCTCCGGGTTGAGCGGGCAGGGGGAGTGGCGCTTCGAGCCGGTGGGCGATGCGACCAGGGCCATCTGTGTATTCGACTACGAGTTGCCAATGGGTATCCCGGGACAGATCGCCGATCGTGTCATGCTGGAACGCGAGGTTCGCAGCGATATGGAGAAGACGCTGTCGCTCTTGAAAGAGAAGGTCGAGGCGAAGCAACGTCGTATGGCTGCATAGGGCAGCTAAGATAGGTCGCGGGTCCCTTCTTGCCCCTGCCCTGCGGCGCATTCTCCCGCGCCGTATCCTCCGGCTTAACTGCAGGAGGTGTCCGAAGCCTCCGTCCATCGACCCTCCGCGGGCGGTGTTGCAGCCTCATAGACTGCCGCGTCTCATCATTACCCACAGGTCACCGAAAGGACGGCTGCGGGATGACCTAACCCCCATCCCCTTGGGGAAGGGGATGGGGGTTAGGTCCAGAAGGGTCTTTCCCGCTGGAAAGAACGGGCGGAATAGGGTAGCATGGCCCTCGGCACCTTCGTCGACGGCGGGGGCGCCGACCCGGCAGGCCCCTGCGCCTGCCTGTATACCAGGAGGAGAGCCCATCTCTTGCGCTTCTCAGCCGTGAGCCCCATCCGGCCACGCCGGCTCATCATCGCCAGCATAGGGTTGCTGCTTCTGGGCGCGGCCGTCCTGGGGGGCTACCTCCTCTGGCGCGATCGTCCGCCGGCCGCCCTGTCCGAGGCGCAGTGCGTCCAGCAGCCCGCGAGGGTCGAGCCCTCCGTGCCCTGGCGCTTCCAGTTCGACCCCGACGACATCGGGGTAAGGGACGGCTGGTCCAGCCCGTCCTTTGACGACAGCAAGTGGGACGCCAGCGCGCCCGGCGTCGCCTGGGATGAGCAGGGCTATCCGGTGTACGCCGGCGTGGCTTGGTACCGGGCCACCTTCACGCCGCCCGCCGAGTGGGGCACGGCTTACCTGGGCGTGAGCCAGGTGGACGACACGGCGGAGCTATGGGTCAACGGTGTGAAGATGGACTGGGACCCCACCTCAGGCCCGGCCAGCCAGGCGATCAAGCTGCCCGCCGGCAGGCCGCTGCAGTTGTCTTTCCGCGTCGTGAATCTGGGCGGGCCGGGTGGCATAAAGCAGCCCGTGCGGGTCGGGCGTTCCCCCTGGTCCGCCCTCGAGCCGGACAGCTACGCCCGTTGGCTGGCGGCCCTCCATCCCGACTGGCCGATGCCGGGCTGGACCCGGAACGAGGCCTACGCCTGGACCTTCACCGGCCTGCCGGCAGGTGAGGACAGGGCCCTTATCGGCTCCGATGGGGCCCTGGCCCCCTGGCCCGCTGCGCCGAATGTGAGCCTGTGGCTGTACGACCCCGCTGCCGGCGGCCTGGCCCCAGCCAAGCCCGTTTTCTCGCTGCTGGATGGCAACCTGCCCATCCCGAAGGCCGGATGGACGGCCGCCGGACTGAAGGTCGAGACCACGCTGTTCAGGTCGGCCGACGGCGAGTCCACCGTCTGGCAGGCGACGCTGCGCAACGAGGGGGACGCGCTGAGCGAGGCGACGCTCCTGGCGGTCGTCCGCCCGCTCGGCTTCAACCCCGGCCTGCGCCCTACCTATGCTGCCGGCTACGACCAGGGCGGCCGGCTGTGGCTGAACGGCCAGCCCTTCATGCAGACTTCGCCGGCCTCCCCTCGGTCCGGCGTCGGGACGCTGGCCGACGTCCTGGATGCGGCCAGGAGAGGGGCCGTCCCAGCGGCCCGCGACCTGCCCTGCGCCCCCATCGGCGACGCGGCGGCTGCCTCGGCCTTCCCCCTCCATCTCCAGCCCGGCGAGAGCTTCCAGTTGATCCTCAGCTTCCCTGCCGACGCCGGCGCGCCCTTCCCCAGGAGCGCCGCCAGCCCTGTTCTGGAGGATACCCGCCAGGTCTGGCGGGCCGCCATCGGCCTTCCGAGCATCGCCATCCCCGACAAGTCGATAATGGACGGCTATCAGGCCTCTCTGGGATACCTGCTGCTGGCGCTGAGCCCCGCCGGCCCGCGCCCTGGGCCGCTGGAGCACAACAAGGTGTGGGTGCGCGACGCGGCCTTCGTCGGCGAGGCCCTGCTCGGCGCCGGGCAGGGTGCGCGGGTGAGCGATTACCTGCCGAAGCTCTTCGCCTATCAGGGTGTGGACGGGAGCATACCGGCGATCATCGGCTCCGGGGGGCCGGAGGCGGTGGATGAGTGGGACGCGCCGGGGGAGGCGATCTACCTGGTGGCGGCCATCTACCGGTACAACCATGACCTGTCATTCTTGCAGCAATGGGAGCCAAGCGTGAAGAAGGCCGGACCCAGTCCGATCCGCCCCAGACGCGCGGGCTGCTCCCGCCCAGCCGGAGCGCGGAGGACCTGGGCTCGGCGGACTGGCACCACTACTGGGACGACTACTGGGCGGCGGCCGGCCTGGAGGAGGGCGCGTTCATCGAGAGCCGGCTGGGCCATCCCGACGATGCCCGGTGGATGCAGGCGGAAGCCGATGGCCTGCGCGGGTCCATCCGCGCCAGCGTGGCGAGCGTGATGGGAGCGGAGCCGACCTACATCCCCGGCGCGCCCGAGGACACGGCCAGCTCGGCGATGGCGCGCGGCAATGCAGTCAGCCTCTACCCGGTGGAGGTGTTCCCCTGGGACGACCCACTGGTCCGGCGTTCCTTCGACGTCTACTACCAGAAGTGGATCGCGCCTGACAACGGGGCCTACCGCCACGTCTTCGGTCAGTGGTGGCCCTACGGCGGACTGGGCCTGGCCCGCGATTACCTGCGGCTCGGCCAGCAGGGCATCGTCCATCAGATCCTCGCCTGGACCCTGGGCCACCAGACCCTGCCCGGCACGTATGCCTGGGCCGAGCAGGTGAGCCCGGCCAACGGGGGCATATCCGGCGGCGATATGCCTCACGCCTGGGCCGCCGCCACCTATGTGACATTGATTCGGGAGATGCTCGTGATGCGCCGGGGGGATACGCTGGAGCTGTTCGCCGGCGTGCCTCCTTCGTGGCTGGAGGCCGGCAAGACCGTCGGCGTGCGGGAGGCCCCGACGGAGTTCGGCACCCTGACGGCGCTGGTCGACAGCGATTTGAATACGAGCGCCACCGACTGGAGCGGCACCCTCACCCTGACCATCGGTGGCTCGGCGAGGCCACCGGACGGGTTCGCCTGGACGCTGCCGCAGACCCCGGCGTGGGTGGATGGACCGCCCGGCACGGAGATACGAGGTGGGCGGCTGCTGGTGCCGTCTTCCGGCGGGACCCTGAAGCTCGGCTACGGGGCCGGCGCGGAGCGCTGACCGGCAGAGGAGCGATGATGGAGCCAGACACGAGGGGCAGTTGCGCTTGGAGGAGGGCCAGGGTGATACGGCGGGCAAGCAAACGCTGAGATGTCAGTAACGAGGAACAGCCCGATGCCTCTTAGCGAGCTCCGGCCCGGCGGCCGGTCCTGGTGGAGGCCGCGCGGCCCGATGCCGGCGCTCCTCGTCGTCCTGCTGTTGGCCTTCGGGCTGCGCGTCTACGAGTTGGGGAAGCTTTCCCTTTACGGCGACTTCGCCTACAGCGTGTACGCGGCACGCCAGGGTCTGGCGGCCATCGCCCAGGAGCGGGTGCTGGACGGCCACCCGCCGCTCTACTACTATCTGCTCCACTTCTGGATGCTGCTGTCCGGCCAGACGGAGCTGACCACCCGGATGCTCTCCGTGCTCATCGGGATGCTGGCCGTGCCGCTGGCCTACAGCTTCGCCGCCCGCCGCCTCGGCCGTCTCGCCGGAACGCTGGGGGCCCTTTTCGTCGCCGTCTCACCTCCCCTGGTCCACTACTCTCGCCTGCCGCGCATGTATATCCTGCTGGCCACGCTGGGACTGCTGTCGGCCTATGCCCTGGACAGGGCGCTGCGCGACGGCCGGCGCCGGCACTGGCTGGCGTACTTCGCTGCCACCTCGCTGCTGCTCTACACGCACTACTACGGCCTCGCCCTCGTCCTGGCCGAGGGCGCCTACGTCTTGTGGCTTCATCGCCGCCGCGAGGGCCGGCTTCGCCGGTGGATTGTGGCGACCGGGGCCGTGGCCGCTGTCTACGCGCCGTGGCTGCTGTTCGCCGGAGCGTCCGCCGCCGCGACCACGGCGGGCATCATCTCCAATGCCCCCTGGCCGCACGACCTCCAGGGCCTCACCGAGCAGTTCTGGATACCGTTCAATGTCGGAGATTTCCTCGACATAACGCTGGCCCGACCGCTGTCGCTGGTCTTGCTTGCCTTATGGGGCGTCACCATCGTCGTGCAGCGCCGGCACCTGGGCCGGCAGTGGCGGGCGCTGGGCCTCCTGGTCTGCGCGATAGGGGTCCCCATCGCCGGGTCCCTGGTGTTGTTCGCCTTCATTCCGTACGCCGTGCGGCCGCGCTTCCTCATCTTCTGCATCCCGCCCTACCTGGTGTTGCTGGCGGCCGTGCTGGGCGGCGCGCGGCGCTGGCTGGCCGCGGCGGGCGCGCTGCGCGTCCTGGCCATCTCCGGGTACACTCTGATCGAGGCGTACGCGGTGGAGCCCTACGCGGTGGAGGCCGATGCGATCAGCTTGACCCAGCACATCGAGAGCGTTGCCACCCCGGAGGACGCCGTGGTATTTCAGGCCTTCTGGCAGATCGGCTACTTCACCACCCATTACCGGGGAACGATGCCGACCATCTACAACTTGCGCGACCTCTCGATGGGCGATGCCGAAGCCCTTCTGTCTCGCCACCCCAGGGTCTGGCTGGCGATGTACCGGGTGCGCGAGCGCGACCCCGACTATCCGCTCGAAGAGTGGCTGGACCGGAACTGGTACAAGGCCGAGCGGCTCTTGATGGGGGATACCCGTCTGCTGTCGTACGTCCGTCCGGCCCCGGGACGATGGCAGGATACGGCGCTCGATTTCGAGACATCTGAGGGCGCACCCCTCCTGCGGCTGACGTCCGTCCAGATGGCCGGCAGTGACGTCGTGCCGGGCGGGACCCTTGCCGTCGGGCTGCGCTGGCAGGCCCTGGCCTCGCTATCGGAAAGGTACACCGTGTTCCTGCAGCTAATCGACGCCGGCGGCCGTCGCTGGGCGGGGGCCGACCGCGAGCCTCTCGGCGGCAGCGAGCCGACGGCCGGCTGGCGCGAGGGACGGCGCGTCGAAGACCATATGGGCCTGGTCGTTTCCCCAGAGGTCCCGCCTGGCGAATACGCCCTCCGCGTGGGCCTCTATCCCACGGGCCGGCCCCAGCCGCTGGTGGCGAGGGGCGCCGACGGCTCGGCGTTCAAACAGGGGGTGGATGTCGGCCGGGTGAGCGTGAGCAGCACCCCCGTGGAGGCGCTGCGGGTCCGCCATCCGCTGGACGTGCGCCTGGGCGATGCCATCGCCCTGCTGGGCTACGATCTGGATACCGACGAGTACCAGGTCAGGGACACGCGCACGCTGGTCGCTCTCACGGACAACCCCATCCAGTTGTCCTTCCCGAAGTGCACTTACCGGGCTTCGGATACCGTGGAGTTTACCCTGTACTGGCGGGCCCTGCATCCTCTGGAGGGTGACTACACCGTGTTCGTTCATCTGCAAGACGCCGCGGGCCGGCTGTGGGGGCAGGCCGACGGCCAGCCGGCGATGGGCAGCCATCCTACCAGCCGGTGGAGGGCCGGCGAGGTGATAGTCGACAAGTACCGCCTGCGCATCGACGGGGCCGCTCCCCCGGGCGACTACTCGCTGCGGGTGGGGATGTACCTGCTGTCGACGATGGAGCGCCTTGGGGTGTCGGGTCCAT
>JAMCWG010000108.1 GCA_023475235.1 Chloroflexota bacterium | reverse complement strand
GCATGCGTAAACTGCTGACCATCCTCAACGCTATGGTGAGGCACGGCTGCTTTTGGGATGCCCAATATGCGACCCCATCTTGACATCCAAGACAGTTGCTCTCCGCGCACGGAGAGGTCTCCGAAGGTCCGTAGCGCTGGGCCGTCACGGCCCGGCGCAGGATACCCTTCGGGCACGACTCGCCCCTGGCGAGGGGCAAGGCCGAAGGCCGGGGGTGAGGTTTGCCGGCGCGGGCAGAGCAGTCCAAGTGCCGTAAGATTGCTGCTTCGCGACAATGAAAAGTTCCCATGTTCCTTTGGGACACCACCGCGGATGAAAATGCTTCGCTATTTTAAGAGCAGACCCTGAGTCAGAGCCGGCGGCCTAAACGCTCAAGTCGGCGTATGCTATCATACGGTCATCGCGTGGCACACCTTTCCTAAGCCCGGAGGAGGCCCGATACGACGAAAACACTCTTGGTGGTCTACTACAGCAGGCAGGGGCACACCGAGCGCATGGCCCAGGCGGTTGCCGAAGGGGCCAGCGCGGCCGGCGTGGAGGCCGTTTGCAGGCCGGCAGAAGGATGCAGCCTGGAAGAGGTGCTCGCTGCTGATGGCCTGGCCGTGGGCTCGCCCACATACTTCAGCAACGTCGCCTGGCCCATCAAGAAGCTGATCGACGAATCGCTCATCTTCTATACCCGCGGGCAGCAACTGCGCGGCAGGGTGGCCGGCATCTTCACATCTTCGGCAACCCAGCCTGACGCCAAGGACTGCCTGCTAGCGATGGAAAAAGCCTTCCGCTTCCACCACGATATGAAGCTGTTGCCGGGCATCATCGGCGTCGACGGCGAGTCGCCGGAGCAGATGCGGCAGCGATGTCTTGCCTACGGCCGGCAGTTGGCCGAAGCGATGCTACGCAGCGACAAGTGACTGCCAGCGTACCTCACCCTCCCGCGGCGCTGATTTGTGCCGCTTGCCGGCCCGCCCATCCTTCGTAGAAGGCCAGTACCAGCGCGCCCAGGCCCCAGAGCAAGAAGGCCAGCGTCACGGCGGCGCCGAGGAAGGGCACCTCTCGGGCGATGGACAGTATCACCAGCCCGATGGCCAGCGCCCCCAGCAGCGTGAGCCTCCCGGGGCCGACCGCGAAGAAGTCGAGGACCCAGCGGCCGATGAACAGGCCCACGATGATCTGACTCAGGTACAGAGCGATCAGGTAAAGCACCAAAATGATCAACGCCAGCGGTATGCCGACGATGGTGATGGCGATGATGATCAGCGCCGGGGGCACGGCGAATAGCGCCACCGCTCCCCAGCCCAGGCTCGCCCAGGGATGGCGAAGGATCATCCCGGCCGTTTCTCTCGACCAGAGCGGCACCAGCAGCACGACGACCAGCCCCACTACGAATGCCATCAGCAAGCCGATGAGCCACCCGACGATCCGTCCACCCACGGACTCGGCCGGCCTCTCGGCGCGCGGGGCGACCGGATGCCGCACGGTCTGACCGGCCACCCTCGCGCCCGAGCCCACGCTCGCCTCGTTTGCGCTCGTGTAGGTGAGGTTGCCACCGATGTTCGCTCCCGGTCCCAAGGTCAGGGACTCCACGCGCGCATCCACGTCGCCCTTCACCGGCCCGCCGATGGTGAGCTCGCTGATACTCACCCTCATATTCCGCCCCACACTCCCCAGGATGTCGCCCGTGGCCCCGGCCGCCCACACGTCCCGGCCGATGGTCGCCCCTTGCGCCATGGACAGCGCCTGACCGGCAAACAGTAGGTCGCCCTTCACGTTGCCGCTAACGGAGGCGAACTGCCCGGCCAGCCGCGCTGAGCCACCTACGGTCCCATTGATCGTCAGCGATTGGCCCGCCGCCCATACGCTGCCCGTCACCTCCCCATTGATGAGGATCGATTGGCCGGCGGCGACCAGATCGCCCTCGATGCGGCCATCGATGACGACGCTGGTCCCAAAGGCGTAGACATCGTCGTTGACCACCTCGTTCCTGCCCACACTCACGCTCGGCCCGGTCCGCAGCTCTGCGGCAGAGGCCGCAGGCGCTATCAGCAGCGAGAGCATCAGGGCAAGGGAGGTTATGATCGCGGCCCGATAGAGAACACGCACACTGCACCTCCTGAGGACATCCGTCCCACGATCGCGCCGTCGAGAGGCGCTGGCGATGGCCGGGGGACGCGGGATGCTGCCCCCACGGCAACGACAGCCGGGAATGCAGCTAGAGGCTACAGATTAAGAATAGCACATCTTGCGCAGGCTGATGCACTGTGGCAGGCACACGGGACAACCCACCGGACACCGACCGAACTGTGCAGGTGTGGGAACGCGCACAGCGGCCCCGGCCAGAGTCTTTCGGTTATCGAGATCGAGCGCGCTTTCGTAGGGGCGCACCCACGTGTGCGCCCTGGCTAGGGCCGACACGCGGAGCCTGTCTCGGAAGTCGTATCTGGCTGGGCATCAGTAGGGTACTGGGCCCTCCGAGCCTAAGCGCGCAGCCCATTATACCCCACGGTACGGGA
>JAMCWG010000046.1 GCA_023475235.1 Chloroflexota bacterium | reverse complement strand
TAACAACATGCTTCTTTACCATAACTCAAGGATACAACATCCTTGAACATGTATCAAACTACCGATGACGGACCACTAGAGCAATGCTTCTGCTTATCGAGAGGGTCAGAAGGAAGTAGTCTATATGGCGACGGGGGCGCACCGCCGTGCGCCCCTACCGAAGACTTCCTTTAGACCTTGACCGCTTCTCTTTTCTCTGCCTCCACCGGCGCCGGCTTCACCGCCACCAACGCCAGGCGATAACAGCGCAGGCAGCGCTCCGCCTCTCTCACGGCCGTCTCCGGCGGGAAGCCCAGCTCCACCTCGGCGAAAGACTTGACGCGCTCCTCCACGGGCAGGACCGGCATCGCCTGGCGCGGCCGCTGCGCCTCCACGCCCACATCCTCGTCGGGCTCGTAGCGCTCGACCTCCAGGTGATGAAGCCCCGGCCGGCCTCGGCCGTCGCCTCCCTCTTCCAGCGTCGTGTACGGGCCGACGCATCGCACCAGGTCCTGCCCCTTGTAGTCGTCCGGCCGGTCGGCGGGTTCGCCCCGCAGGTAGCGGTCGATGGCGTAGGCGGCCTGGTTGCCGGCAGACAGCGCCTCGATGAGAGTGGTCGGGCCGGTCACGCAGTCACCTCCGGCAAAGATGGCCTCGTTGCTGGTCTGGTGGGAGCCACGCTTCACCGGCACCGTGCCACGGCGGGTGGGCTCCAGCACACCCTCCAGCGGTGAGAAGTCGATGACCTGGCCGATGGCGGGAATGACCACATCGACATCCATGATATACTCGGAGCCCTTCACAGGGATGGGGCGCCGCCGGCCGCTGGCATCCGGCTCGCCCAGCTCCATCTTGATGAGCTCCAGCCCCACTACCTTTCCGTCTTTGGCGATGAGCCTGGTGGGATTGGTCAGGAAGTGGAAGACCACGCCCTCGTGCTCGGCGTCCTCGATTTCCTCCGGATTGGCGGGCATCTCGGCGCGGGACCGGCGGTACACCAGATGGACCTGGTCGAAGCCCAGCCGGAGCGATGAGCGGGCGCAGTCCATCGCCACGTTGCCGCCGCCCACGATGACCACCTTGCCCTTGTTGGGCACGGGGCGGTTCAAGTTCAGCTCGCGCAGGAACTCGACCCCCGGCCAGAAGCCCTCGTAGCCGGCGTCCTCGCCTTCCACGCCCATCTTGCTGCTGCTGTGGGCACCGATGCCGACAAAGATCGCCTTGTAGCCGCGGTCCCACAGGTCCTGCACCAGCAGGTCTTTCCCGATGCGGGTGTTGAGCACGATCTCCACGCCGGCGCTCTTGACGATGTCCACCTCGTGCTGGAGGACATCCTTGGGCAGGCGGTACGGCGGGATGCCTACGGCTGCCATGCCCCCGGCGACCGGCAGGGCCTCGAAGATGGTGGTGGGATACCCCATCAGGGCAAGGTTCCAGGCACAGGACAGCCCCGCCGGGCCACCGCCGATGATGGCCGCCTTCGGCTTGGCGGGGTCGACGCCGGGGAGCTTGGGCCAGTAGCCACGGCTCACCTCGTCGTCGGCGGCGAAGCGCTTGAGCCGGCAGATCGAGATGGGGTAGTCGAGCTTGCCGCGACGGCAGGCCTCCTCGCAGGGGTGGACGCACACGCGCCCGATGACCCCCGGCAGGCAGACCCCCTCGCGGACCACGTCCAGGCAGTCCTGGTCGCGGCGGTGCTTAATGTGCTCCACGTAGCCGGGTATATCCAGGTGGGCCGGACACGCCGCGGCGCAGGGGGCAGTGTAAGCGATCTTGTACTCGCCGCGCTCCACTGGCTCACGGTTGCGGATAAGGTCGAGATATGCCTGGCGGTAGTGCTTCACCGTGTCCAGCACCGGAATGGCGGCGGTCTCGCCCAGCGTGCACATGCTGTTGCGCTTCATCGTCTCGCCGACGTATTCCAGGTTGGTGAGGTCTTCCTCCTCGCCATCGCCGTCCAGGATGCGGTTGAGGATCTGGGCCAGGACCGCCCCGCCGATGCGGCAGGAGGTGCAGCGATTGCAGGTGACCTGGCTCGCGGCCTCGGCGTAGGCACGGGCCATATCGATGACATTGGCCGTCTCGTCCAGGACGATAAAGCCATTCCAGCCCATGAAAGCTGCCACCTGGCTGCTAGGATCGAAGTCCAGAAGGATGCTCGGTTGGTTTGCCTCGGTGCGCTGGTCGGCGGGAACGTTGCGGTTGTCGATTATCTCGTTGCCCCAACTGCTGAAGACGAGCTTGGCCATTTCTTTGCCTCTCTAAAGCATATAACACACTTGGGGCCGCTAATCGTCGCGGCCCTGGAAACTCACGGTAATAATACTTGCTAGGGGCAGGCCCAGTCAAGTGTTGGGCGGACCTTGCAGGGACCCACTTTAGTGTAGGCAACTGCTGCGGAAGCGGCGATAGCGCAGTTTGTAAGGGGGTGGCAACGGGTGGTAGATCCATAGCTTGTCCTTTACCCATGCCACCACCCGTTCCCCCGCCCGTTGTGCCGCTTCCAGGTCCATCTTGAACATCTGCAAGGCCAGGA
>JAMCWG010000127.1:11907-13924 GCA_023475235.1 Chloroflexota bacterium | reverse complement strand
TCGGTGGCCACCGCCTTGGCGATGAGGGTCTTACCGGTGCCAGGGGCCCCGGTGAGCATCACGCCCTTCGGCGGGGTGGTATTGGCGTAGTCGAAGAGCTTGCCGTAGCGGAGCGGCCACTCGATGGGGCGTCGATCTCGTCGAAGAAGACGATGCATGGGGAGGCCTGGCGGGCCTTCCGGAAGACCTCGCGCACGCCCTTCTCGGACTCGCCCACCCATTTCGACAGGAGCGACGGGCCCTTCACCGAGATGAAGTTGACCTCGCTTTCGGTGGCCACCGCCTTGGCGATGAGGGTCTTACCGGTGCCAGGGGCCCCGGTGAGCATCACGCCCTTCGGCGGGGTGGTATTGGCGTAGTCGAAGAGCTTGCCGTAGCGGAGCGGCCACTCGATGGTCTCCCGTAGTATCTGCTTC
The DNA here is from genome assembly GCA_023475235.1 of Chloroflexota bacterium. Lineage (GTDB taxonomy): Bacteria > Chloroflexota > UBA6077 > FW602-bin22 > JAMCWG01 > JAMCWG01. The sequence goes on along the minus strand of JAMCWG010000127.1, from coordinate 13,508 downwards.
ACCTCCTGCAGGCCACCCACCTGCTCCCAGCGCACGTCGCCCACCTCGGTGAACACTTCGCGGACCGCCGACGGCTCGACTTCTTTGAAGGCGCTGAGGAAGTTGTCCATCGTGACTTCCAGCTCCAACAGCTTCTCGTAAGGGATGCTGGCGTGCTCGAAGTCGATATTGGGAATGATGGTGCGCAGGGCGTTCATCGCCGCCTCGCGGCAGAGGGCCTCCAGGTCGGCCCCCACGAAGCCGTGGGTTGTAGATGCAAGCTTCTCCAGGTCCACGTCGGCCGCCAGCGGCATGCCCCGTGTGTGGATTTGCAGGATGTCCTTACGGCCGTTGCGGTCGGGGATGCTGATGGAAATCTCACGGTCGAAGCGGCCCGGCCGGCGCAGCGCCGGGTCGAGGCTGTTCGGAATGTTGGTCGCGCCGATGATGATGACCTGGCCCCTGGACTTGAGACCGTCCATCAAGGCCAGCAACTGGGCCACCACCCGCTTCTCCACCTCGCCGTGTACTTCCTCCCGCTTGGGGGCGATGGCGTCGATCTCGTCGAGGAAGATGATGGCCGGCGCGTGGCTCTCGGCATCCTGGAAGATGCTGCGCAGGTGCGCCTCGCTCTCGCCGTAGAACTTATGAATGACCTCCGGCCCGTTGACGTGGATGAAGTGGGCCGAGGTCTCTCCGGCCACCGCCCGGGCGATGAGGGTCTTGCCGCAGCCCGGGGGCCCGTAGAGGAGCACGCCCTTAGGTGCGTCGATGCCGAGCCGCTCGAAGATCTCCGGGAAGCGGATCGGCAGCTCGATCATCTCGCGCACGCGGGAGATCTCCTTCGACAGGCCGCCGATGTCTTCGTATGATACCTTGGCCCGGGCCCGCTCCTTGGGGGCCTCGCCGCGGATGCGGAGGTTGGTGGTGGACTGTACCACCACGATGGCCCGAGGAGAAGTCTCGATGACGGTGAAGTCCCAGGGCTGCGTGCCGAAGAGGTTGACCCGCACCAGGTCGCCGGCGGTAATGGGCAAGCCCTCGAGCAGGCGGAGTATGTAGCGGCGGTCCTGCTCCCGGAGCACGGCCTTCAACTGCCCCACCGGTGCCAGGATTACCATATTCGCATTCTGGTACTCGGCCTTGCGCAGTTGGACCCGGTCGTCCAGTCCCACCTGGGCGTTCTCTCGGATGATACCGTCGATTTGGACGACACCCTTGCCGCGTTCCGCCAGGTAGGTGGGCATCGCCTTCACTGCGGCGCGGCGCTTGCCCACAACCTCAAGGATATCTCCGGTAGTTGCTTCTAGCGCTTCAATGTCCTGCGGATCGAGCCGGGCGATGCCGCGACCGACATCTTTCGGTAGGGCCTCGGTGACCCGCAGCTGGATGGTCTTGTCCTCTGATCCACTCATCTCGTCGTGTACCTCTTACTGGATACTGCGCGTGTGGGCAGCAGAACCCCGCCTAATAATTGCACTTAACGAGTCTACCAAGTATGACGGTCTCGGTCAAGTAAAACGGCTGACGTTCAGACGTGAGTTGAGACGGTACTTGGTGTATCCTGGATAGATAATCCTAGGAAGGGGTATACCGTGGCAAAAGGTCTCAGGCTCTCGGAT
>JAMCWG010000127.1:0-11897 GCA_023475235.1 Chloroflexota bacterium | reverse complement strand
TCCGAAGGCGACTCGCCGTGGCGAGGGGTGGCCGAAGGCCGGAGGTGAGGTTAATGGCCGCTGGTAAGTCAATCGAAGTGCCGTCTGCTTCCTGGCTAACGACTTTGAAAAGGCCCTACGCAGCGGCCCGGTGCTGACGTTCAGACGTGAGTTGAGACGGTACTTGGTGTATCCTGGATAGATAATCCTAGGAAGGGGTATACCGTGGCAAAAGGTCTCAGGCTCTCGGATATTGAGAAGTTCGCTGATCAGCTCTTTGGTCGTTCCGATGAGGTGCGCAAGGGCTCGGCGATAATGAAAGGCATTCTGGATAGTCGTTCGGCTCGACTATCTGACATATCGCAGGCAATGAAGGGAAACCCGCAAGCTAACTACAAGGCTATCCACCGCTTCCTGCAGGCTGCTGATCCTCAGGAGGCCCTCCTGCGCCTCTACTGGGAGCAAGCGCCCTACATTCTGGCTGATCCTACCGAGATTGCCCGTCCCCAAGCCAAGAGGACGGCCTATGTGGGCAGGCTGAAAGACGGCAAGACGCGGGGCTTCTGGCTCCTGCTGTTGGGCACTCCTTACCGAGGTAGGGTGGTTCCGTTTCATTTCATTAGCTACTCCTCCCGGACTATTGCCAAAGAGGCAACTAGCCGCAATCAGGAGCACAATCGTGCATTTGCCAAGCTGCGAGAGATGATCGGGAACAAGCCTCTGGTGCTGGACCGAGAGTTCAGCTACGAGGGATTGTTGGAGGACCTGGTGGTTGAGAGCATCAACTTCGTCATCCGGTTGAATATCAGCAACGGGGTGAGCATTCTGGATGAGGAAAAGAAGCCGATAAGCCTTACCATATCGCCGGGCCAGACCGTGTATCACAAGGGGGTGTACTACCGAGGCAAAGTAAGGGTAAACCTGGTGGGATACTGGAAGCCGGGCTTGAGCGAGCCTTTGTGGCTAATTACCAGCCTGGAATGTGAAGCGGCGCTGGAGACTTACCGAGCTCGAATGTCGCCTTAGGCGACTCGCCTTTGGCGAGAAGATCGAGGAGAGCTTCAAGGATACGAAAGACCTACTGGGACTGGACAAGGTGATGAACAAGAGCCGAGAGAATATGGAGAAGTCGCCACGGCCCGCCAGAGGCGGTCTCCGTAGGCGACTCGCCTCTGGCGAGATGGTAGCGCTGCTGCTCATAGCCTATGCTATCGGGGTGTTGGTGGGTGAGCAACTGCGAGATGCGGCTTACGGCGGGGGGAAAAAATTGGGCCCGCTATTCTGGTCTCTTCGTGCTCCTGAAGCACAAGGTGAAGTTGGCGCATAAGGCCATGGGGCAGGTCATCCTCAAGGCGTGGCAGTATTTCAAGCAGATCGTCTTGCCCCCTGTCCCATCTCAGGTCTGAACGTCAGGACAAATATTGTCAGGGGGGGTAACTTCCGATAAAATGGAAAGTGAATTGTCAATGAGGTAAATGGGATTGGAGGTTCCTGATTGTGTTGGATAAAGAAAGGACCGTGCCTGAGGCGACAGAGGAAGATGCCATTTCGGTCCCAGAAGAGCGCCCACGGTTCTATATAGACTTGCAGTGGTACGACGACCACGGTCGCTCCTTCCGGGCGGTGGCCCAGGCCCGGTTCTGCAAGTCATGCCAATCGAAAATAGGCACCGAGAGCCAGGAGCGAGTGCCGACGGTGGACGAGCGGACGGGACGCATCGTGTTCGAGATGCGTTCCACCCCGTTCGGCTCGAGCCCGCTATCCGTCATTCGCAACTGCTGTGCTCGCGACAAGGACTACATAACCGCCGAGACGCCGGTGCTGGAGGCCGTGTTCCGGGTATTCCTGGCCAACGGCAACCAGCCCTCCGACCTGCAAACGGTGCGGGAGCAGCTTGCGGAATGGGTTTCCCTCAATGCTCGACCGCAGGCTTACTCGGAGGAGACGATCGAGCAACTGGTCCGGTCGGACGACTACTACGGATTGCGCGAGTTCCGCATAGGCTCGGAGTAAGCCCGGCGCGTTGTGGCACCTGTGCGCTGGGACCAACGATAGCAGGAGGCGGGCACCAACACCCGCCTCCTGTCGCGCCTGGCCGCCGACGTCACCGGCCGCGGCTGCCAGGCTTTCGGGCCGCGCTCAGCTCTCGGCCTCATCCTCGAGTATCTTCGAATAAATATCATAGGCCTGCTTCCCGAAGGTGACGAAGATGACCTGTTCCACCGAGGCATTGCCCTTCAGGAAGCGCCGCACTTCCTTGACGGCAATGCGGGCGGCGCGTTCGAGTGGGAAGCCGTAGGCGCCCATGCTGATCGAGGGGAAAGCGACGGTGCGAATCTCGTGCCGCTCGGCCAGGGCAAGGGAATTGCGGTAGCAGCGGGCCAGCAGCTCGTCCTCATTGCTGGCGCCGCCCCGCCAGACCGGTCCCACCGTGTGGATGACCCAGCGCGCTGGGAGGTTGTAGCCCCCGGTGATCCTGACCTCTCCCGTGGGGCAGCCGCCCAGCGTCCGCGTCTCCGCCAACAGCCCCGGCCCGGCTGCGCGATGGATGGCGCCATCCACGCCGCTTCCCCCAAGCAGCGAGCTGTTAGCGGCGTTCACAATGGCATCGACCTGCTGTTTGGTGATATCACCTTCGACAACGGCGATTCTGTTTTGTACCGATCACCTCCTGATGCAAGGATTCCGATGCAGGGACCGGGCGGGCCAGATTTGCCCGGCCGGGACTTCTACACCGCTACTGCCGGCTGCTTGACCTTGCCGGCGACCCACCGGAGGGTGAGCATACTGGCAACCAGCCCCACGATGCCGTTGAACACGAAGGCATTGGTGAGCCCGAATGATTCGGCCACCATCCCTGCCGTGGCCGGCCCCAGGAACATCCCGATGGCGTACACTGCCTGGAAGATGCCCATCGCCGTGGCCCGCTGGTGCTGAGGGACCGCCCGGATAGCCGTGCTCATCATGACCGGGTAGATGAGGCCGCGGCCGAAGCCGGTGAAGCCCTGGACGATAGCCAGCGTTTGAAAGTCCGACGTGAGCGGAATGCTGAGAATCGAGAGGGCCATCGTCATCACGCCCAGGAACATCGTCAGACGATCGCCCAGGCGAGAGGCGACGACGGGCGTCAGGAGCGTTCCCACCGTATAGGGGGCCAGCAGGGCAGTGGTCAGCAGGCCGAGGTCGGTGTCCGTGGCGCCCAGGCTCTTCGCGGCGTAGATGGGGACAAACGTGAAGGGCACCGCGTACACGATGAAGTGGGCCATCACAGCCACCGCCGAGATGCCCAGCAGGGCCGGCACCCGGCCCACCGACAGGAACTCAGACCACGACATTCCTCGCATCTGGATCCCGCGTTCTTCCTGGGTGAATAGCAGGCACAGCAGGGCCACCCCCGACACGCCGGCGGCGACCCAGAAGGTCTCAGCCCGCCCGATATTGCCCGCAATCAGCCCGCCGGAATAGGTGGCGAGCAGCATCGAGACAGCATTGATGAAGCTGATTATACTCATCGCGTACGTAGCCCGATGATTGGGAAAGTACGAGGCGAAGAGAACGCTCATATTGACCCAGGCGGCAGCGGTCAGGCCGTGCATACCGCGGAACAGCAAGATCAGCATCGGATCGCGGCCGAACACCAGCCCGATGCCCCCGACGACGCCCAGGAGCAGGCCGGCCGCCACGAAGGGCTTACGCTGGCCGATTCTATCCGACCAGACTCCCAGTGGGATGCGGGCGATAAGCTGGGAGAATCCGTAGATGCCGCCGATCAGGCCCACCACGAACATCGACGCGCCGGCGTCTTTGGCGTATACCGGTAGCACCGGCACGTACACGTACAGCGCGGCCCAGAACAGGAAGATGACAACGCACAGCAAAGCCACGGACAATCGATCGATCCTACTGGATGAGTCAGACAAGGCTCTCTCCCCCTATTCCGCGCCCCGCGGCAGAGTCAGCGGGCATTATACCGCAGCAGGGTAGACATGGCTAACGAGCGCTTCGCTTTGACATCCGCACCTGCTTGCCCTATATTCCCCTAGAGAGCGCCTGCTCGCGCCGGCCAATTGGTTTTGGTCAGATGGGAAGCACACGCAGAGCGCACGTGCGAGCAGACGAGGAGGGAGATACCGGTCCTGATGGCTCAGGAGAACTGGGACGGACCGCCGGCCCCCGGGGCCCGCTTCCCGACGATAGGTCGGCGGCTGGTCTCCGACCTGCGGGCGGCGCTGGGCGCGCCCACCAGCCGCCACGCCGGCCTGGTGCTGACGGGCAACGCGCTGGCCGGCGCCATCGGTTTCGTCGTCGCCATCATTCTCTCTCGCCAACTGGGGCCTGTTGCCTTCGGCATACTGACTACGGCTGCGGCAACCGCCATCACCGTGTCCGGCCTGATGGATTTCGGGCTCAGCGTCGGACTGGTGCGTTTCGCCGCCCTCTATCTGGCGAGCGAGCCCGGCCGCGTCGACGGCATGCTCAGCACGGCCCTCGTGACGCGCGCCGCGGGCTCGCTGGTGCTCCTGGTGCTGGGATGGATGGCCTCCCCTATCCTGGCTGGGCTGCTGTTCCACGAGGTCGCCTACTGGTGGGTAATGGCTCTGGCCGTGCTGGGGGGCGTGGTGCTCTCCGGCATCGCACACGTCAACGCGGTGCTGCAAGCGTACCAGCGCTTCGCCCTGGTGGGGCTGCTGCCCCTGGTCGCCACTACAGCCCGTATGCTGCTGGTGGTTGCCATCGTGTTTGGCCCGCTGTTCACGTTATCGTCCACGCTGGCGGCGTTCCTGCTGGCGCCGGCCATTGCGCTCCTGCTGGGCGGGTTCCTCGTGCCCAGAAGCTCGTTGTGGCCGGTCGCTACCGACCATCGCCGGAATCTGGCGGAGCTGTCGGTCTTCATAAAGTGGCTGAGCCTGGGCTTCGTGGTGAACGCCCTCTTCAGCCGCGTCGATGTGCTCCTGCTTTCGTCGATGCGCGACAGCCAGACCGTCGGCATATACGGGGTAGCATATCAGTTGACCCTGCCCGTCACGATGACGATAGGGGCCGCGGCCGCCGCCCTTACCCCCAAGGTGAGCTGCTACACCAGCCGCGTCCAATATCTGCGATATGCAGGCCACATCGTCCGGCTCGGGCTGCTATGGGTAGTCGCGGGCACGGCCCTGAGCTTCCCGCTTGTCCCGCTGGTGGGCGTCATCTTCGGGCCGGCCTACGCCGAGGCCGGCGGTATCTTCCAGATACTGCTGGTGGGCTGGCTGATCGCGACACCCCTCTGCCTGATCGGCCTGCTCGCCACCGCGATGAACCTGCCCCAGTTGTTGGCCGTCACCACCTCGGCCCAGTCCGTCGTGACCGCCGTCGGCAACTTCGCCCTTATCCCGTGGCTGGGGGCATATGGGCCGGCGTTCACGTTCCTGGCGGCCGTCATACTGTGCCAGGGCAGCGTCGCGGTGTTCATCATCCAGCGGGCGCGCCGGATGCCGCTTGAGCCGATGGGAGAGGCGGGCTGATGGAAGTATCTCACACCACGAGCGCCCGGGAGCCGGCGCCTGTCTCGGTGATCGTGACCGTGCTGAACGAGGCCCGCACCATCCGGCCCCTGCTGGACTCGCTGCTGCACCAGGCGGTGCCGCCCGCCGAGATCGTCGTGGCCGACGCGGGCTCTACCGACGGCACGCCCGACATCATTCGCGCCTATGCCGAGCAGGGGGCGCCCGTCCGGCTACTGGTCATACCGGGCGCAAACCGGGCCCAGGGCCGTAACGCGGCAGTCCGGGCCGCCACCTACGAGCTTATCGCCGGCACCGATGCCGGGTGCCAGGTATCCCCTCAGTGGCTGAGCGAGATTGTGGGGCCGATGCTGGTGGACCCCGAGGTGGTCGCGGTGGCGGGCCACACCCATGCCCAGGCCCACTCCCTGTTCGAGGCGGTATCGGCGGCGCTCTTCTATTCAGACCCGCCCAGTCTCGACCGCTGGCTGCCCTCCAGCCGGTCGATTGCCTTTCGCCGGAGCGCCTGGCAGGCGGCCGGCGGTTATCCCGAGAACATGCGATGGAACGAGGACACCGTCTTCGACCTGGCGCTGCGCAGGCTGGGCGCCACGCTGGCCGTCGCCCCCTACGCCATCGTCCACTGGCGGCCGCGGCGCAACATGGCCGCGCTCTTCCATCAGTTCTTCAACGAGGCTCGCGGCGAGGGGCAGGACCGCATCTTTCCTCTGCACTACGGGCGCAAGGCCGTCTGGTACGTCAGCGGCCTGGTATTGCTGTGGGGAGGCAGCCAGTTCTGGCCCCTGTGGGCGCTGCTGGTGCTGGCGATGACAGCATTTCTTATCCGGCGAATGCGGCCAGTGCTGCGGCTGGTATCCTCGTCGTCCGGCCGTCTCCAGGCACCGGCCCAGATCATCACCGCCGACGTCGCCTCCATCCTCGGCTACCTGGTGGGCCTGCTCGAAGGAGCGCCTCCCGGCCGTCCGGCAGGTGCGCCATAAGCGGCCGGCCTCGGGTGCTGATGCAGGGTCGCGCCGACCTATACCGTTTGACGGGGGGCGATACCACCAAGGTGGAAAAGACGGCCGAGGCAGTCCGCCGCCTGGGGGCGGCGGTAGATATCTCCGTGGAGCCGGCGCCCGATCTGGCGGGCTACGACCTCGTACACGTCTTCTCCAGCACCGACGACCCGGTGGTCTGCCGGCAGGGCCTGAATGCCCGGCAGCAGGGGGTGCCGCTGGCAGTATCTACCATATACTGGAACAACGTCGAGCTGTTGGGGGTCCGCACCCGGTACGGCCGTTTTCGCATTCTCCACCGACTGCTGGGGCTGAAGAACACAACCCGGCTGCGCGGCTTCCTCTGGCGGCGGCTTCCCGCCTTCCGGCGGCTACGATCGCTCTTCGCCGGCGCGGGCGTGCTGATGCCCGACTCCCGAAGGGAGAGCGACCTGGTGCGGAGGGATTTCGGCTTGCCGCCTCACACACTGGTGATGCCGGTGGTCAACGCGATAGACACGGAGCGCTTCGCGCGGCCGCCTTCGGCAGACGCCTTCGTTTCCAGGTACGGGCGAAGCGGCTTCGCCCTCTGCGTGGGCCGGCTCGAGGTGCGCAAGAATCAGATCGCGCTGCTTCAAGCGGCGGCGCGGGAGGGCTTCCCCCTGGTGCTGGTTGGCGTGCCGAACCCGAAGGAGCCCGGCTATGTGGCGGAATGCAGGCGGATGATGGAAAAGGCCGATGTCCTGTGGCTGCCGCGCATCGCCGAAGAGGAGCTATACTCGGCCTACGCCACGGCCGCCGTCCACGTCCTGCCTAGCTGGTGGGAGACTACTGGCCTGGTCAGCCTGGAGGCCGGGGCCACCGGCTGTCCTTTAGTGTGCAGCGACCGCGGGCCGATTGAGGAGTACTTCGGCGATATGGCCGTATCCTGTGACCCGGCCGACGTCGCCGACCTGGGGCGCGCCGTGGTGCGCCAGATGCAGGCGGGGCGCAGCGAGCGCCTGCGCCAGCATATCCTCAGCAACTTCGGTTGGGACGTCTCCGGCAGACAGACGCTGGCCGCCTACCACCGGCTGCTGAGCGGCGCGCGCTGAGCGACGGCCTGGGGCGTTGCTCATTCGCTCTCTGGTATCAGCCCCCGCTTCAAGGCGAATATGGCCGCCTGGGTGCGGTCCACCACGTCGATCTTGCCAAACAGCACCGTAAGCTTGTTCTTGACGGTGCTGTTGGCCAGCCCCATCCTCTTGGCGATCTCCTTGTTCGAGGCCCCGGCTGCCAGTAGTCTCAATATGCCCAGCTCGGTCTCGCTCAGGCCGGCCAGGCCGTCCTGGACGCCCGACTCGGATGCCATACGCCGGAACTCGGCGAGGACCTTGGTCATCATCATCGGGTCTACCAGCGATGCCCCCTTATCGACCGCCCGGATCGCCGATACCAGCTCGGTTGCCTTGGCGTTCTTCAGAAGGTAGCCGCGCGCACCCGCCTGTATCGCCCGTACGACGTGCCCATCCTCCTTATGCATCGTCAGGACGATCACGCCGGTCTCGGGCCGCCTCCGGGCGATCTCTCGCGTCGCCGCTATGCCATCCGCGACCGGCATGTTGATATCCATCAAGACCACGTCCGGCTCCAGCTCATCCACCATCTTGAGGACTTCCAGCCCATCGGAGGCCTCGCCCACTACTCGAATGTCAGGCTCGATCTCGAGCAGCTTCCTCAGGCCCTCTCGCACCAGTCCGTGATCATCGGCAAGCAGCACCTTGATCGGCATGTTACCTCCCTGTCATACGTCGGCCTGGCCCGACCACGATTGCGGGCCTCGCGCGGGATGCGGGCAGTCGGCTGCACGTGCTGTCCTCGCCGATGCGCCACGCCCCCGCGACGAGTGCTTACGGCGAATACTTACCACAAATCCGCCCCTTTACTCAATAGCTGCTTGCCGGGAAGCAGGGCCTTTTCACAGTCCACCTGTAGATCGTTCCGGTCTTGTGGTATGGGTCGGGTGACCCGATCCTACCCGACTGTTATCCTGAGCCGAAGGCGAAGGATCCCGTAGTTCTGCCCATCCGGGATTCTTCGGCCCTTCGGGCCTAGTCTGAAAACTCGGCCCAAGTGGCGCCTGGCTTCCCATTGTAGCTCCCTTCTCCCTGCAAGGGAGAGGGAACCAACCTTCACGATCCTTTTCATCCTTGGTGGTGATCGCCAAGGGCGACGATGGCAACGCAGAATGACAGGAAGGCAAGCTTGCACAGGTTACCGCTTCAGATTGACCAGGTCCTGCAACACTTCGTCGGACGCCGTGATGACCCGCGAGTTCGCCTGGAAGCCCCGCTGCGCCATAATCATGTTCGTGAATTGCAGGGCCAGGTCCACATTGGACATCTCCAGGAAACCCGAGCTGACCTCGCCCCGGCCACCGGCGCCCGGGACGCCGACGGATGGATCGCCCGAGTTCGCCGATGTCTCGAAGAGGTTGTCGCCCGACCGCAAGAGGCCACCGGGGTTAGCGAATCTGGCCAGAGCGAGCTGGCCTACCAGCTTGCTGCGGCCGTTAGTGTAGACGCCCACGACATCCCCTGCCTGGCCTATCGAGAAGCTTACCAGCGAACCGGCGGGGGCGCCATCGGCAGAGGTCTGTACCTCGCTGCTGCCGGCTAGCTGGGACAGGTTGCTGAGGTCGAGGGTCACGCCAGACGGCACCGTCGCCCCGTTGCTCAACGTTATCGCAATCGTGCCGGCCGGCTGAGAGCCGGTGTATGTGCCCGCGGAGCTGAAGGTGAAGCCGGTAGCCGTGGTCGGGGTGAGGGTGACCCCTGCCTCGCTGCTGGACGCCAGCCAGCTCCACGCGTTCTGGCCCGTCTTCGTGAATGTGATCTTGATGGTGTGCAGCGACCCGAGCGAGTCGTACACGCCCACGCTGGTCTCGGCAATCGGCGGCGAGACGGTGAAGGAATAGGTATCATTGGCCGCATTGTTCGGGCTGGCAGCCAGCGCGACGTTCAACCCGGTGCTGCCGATGGTGAAGGTGCCGCCGCTGAGCGTCATCGAGGTCCAGGTCCCACCGCTGGCGCGGTACGAGGCGGCCGTTACTGCGCCGGTAGCATCGACGGTATCGATGCGGACGTCGTAGCTCGTGGAGGTCGTGCCCGTGTAGACGCCGCCGATGGTCGCCGATCCGCCGCTCTTGTTGCTCTGGTTGATCTGGCCGGCGCCGGTAAGCCGGGCATCCAGGTTGCCCCGGGCGGTTACCGCCGTGGAGGGGGTGCCCGCCATCGTTTCGCCGAATGGGATGGTTATCGCGTTCGTGGGCTGGGCGGTGTCCACCGTGCCGTTCGCGCCTACCAGCCAGCCCTGCACCTTCATGCCCGTCGCTGGGTTGACCAGCGTGCCGTCGATGGCCAGGTCGAAGCCGCCGTCCCGGGTGTACAGGTTGCGGCTTCCGTCATTCAAGATGAAGAAGCCGTCGCCTTGGATGGCCAGGTCGGTGGTCTTGCCGGTCGACTGGAAGGTGCCCTGGGTCTGCAGGCTGCTCACGTCGCCCACCTGCATGCCCAGGCCGACCTGCATAGGATTCGTCCCACCGCGCCCTTCCTGCGGCGAGCTGGCGCTTCGGCTCAACTGGCTCATGATGTCCGAGAACAGTATCCTGCTCGCCTTGAATCCCACGGTGTTGATGTTTGCGATGTTGTTTCCGATGACATCCAGGAAAGTCTGGTGGTTCCGCATGCCTGACACGGCAGCCAACATAGACCTGATCACGCTAGTCTCCTTTCGTTCTGCTCTCTCGCCCGCCAGTCGCTACCCTGCGCCTTCCGGCAAACAGCTACGCGGCTGGAGTGATCTTTCGAATATCCGTCAGACTCAGCTTGTGGTCGCCGACCATCAGCACGAGCTTTCCCTGCTCGATCCTGACCTCCTGCACAACACCCTTTATGGCATCGGGCCCATCCGGCCCGGCTTCGACAGCCTTGCCGATGAGGGCGCTCGCCTGGCCCATCGCCTCGAGGTTGATGAAGGAGACCATCTTCTCGTTCAATGCCGAGATCTGCTCGAGGCTGTTCAGTTGCGCCATCTGGGTGATGAATTCCTTGTCTTCCATCGGCTTAAAGGGATCCTGGTTGCGGAGCTGCGCCACCAGCAGCTTCATGAAATCGCTCTTCCCCAAACCCATCAGCGCGCCGTCGGCGTCGCTCGCAGCTCCACTGGAGCCGGTGCTGTTGCCGCTGGTGGTCCCGGTTGCCGCCCCTGCGGATGACTGACTCGGTATCCGGCTTACGTCCATACATCCTCCCTAAATACGGTAGTCCACCAGCGTATCCCTGGGTCCCGTCTCATAGACCTCACCCCCATCCACGCCGGTCTCCTCATTTGCCGGGTAGTAGCCGTTGGGCTGGCCGCTGCCCAGCCCCTGCCGCTGCTGAGCGCTGCCGCCCGGCGAGCCCCAGCCGGCAAATCCGGCGCCGATGCCCAGGTCGAACCGCTCGACCACCAGACCCTGGCTCTCAAAGGCCGCTCTCAGCAGCGGCAGCGAGGCTTGGATGATCTCTCGGGTGTCGCTGGCCTCCGCGGCCAGGCCCACGCGCAGCCCATCGGCGCCGATGGACACGTGGACTTGCACCTTCCCCAGGTCCTTCGGCTCGAGCTGGATGCTCAAGCCGGCGCGTCCCTGCCCAACGGCCAGGTGGGCGCGCCTAGCGATTTGCTCCGCTACCGAGGCCCGCAGTGAGCCGGCCGCGCTGCCCTGCGGCCCGGCCGCTGTCGCCTGAAGAGCCGGGGCAGCCGGCTCCCCGCGGCTCGTCTGGTTGAATATCCCGGCGATTTCCATTGTGCGCCCGCGTGCGCCGGACTGGCCCTGGCGCGAGCTCCCTTCGCCCTCGGATGTAGATGTATCCTGGACCCGGGCGATGGCCGGCCCCCGACCTCCCCCGCCGCCAGGTGCCGTCTGGGCCTCGCCGCCGGATGGCTCAGCGGGCCGGCCGGCGACTGACGCAGTCGCCGGTTCCCCTGCGACGTTCGCGTTGCTCACCGGCCCGCGACCGGCTTCGGTCTGCAGAGGGTGGCCGGCGTGACGGGCGTGTGCACCGTCCGGCTGGACTTGTACAGCGCCGTCGCCCGAAGGATGAGCGCGGACGTACACCGCCGGAGCCGCGTCGCCGATCGCCGGAGGCTGCGGAGGGACACCCGCCGCCGGCACCGCGTGCGGCCCCGCAGCAAGTGCAGGCTGCCCCGCCTGCGCCGGATGGGTCTGACCGGGACCGGCGGCAGAATGCCCGGATGCTATCGTTGCTCGGGCCACGAAGGTGCCTTCTGTCGAGCCGGCGTCGGCCGTCGGGAGCGAGAGCGCGGCTGGCCGGCTCTCGCCCGGCCGGGCCTCATCCGGCCGGGGCTGGATCTCTGTCTTGCCCCCCACCGCCGTCATCGAGATCGGAAGAGCGTC
>JAMCWG010000026.1 GCA_023475235.1 Chloroflexota bacterium | reverse complement strand
GGGCGACAAGGATCGAGCTTTGGGTTACCATATGGTTGCCTCCGTGCTAGGGTCTCACAACCATATAGTACGGAGCACCTGCGCCGGATCGCCATCCGGCGCAGGTCCCTAATTATGACCAGGCCTCGCTTAGCCCAACTGCTGGACTACGGATCCGACTTGTGGGGGATGTCGTACGATGACTTTCAACGCACTGTAGCTCAGCGCTACTTTAGCAGTGACAGGCGCTGTGACAACCGCGTTCGAGGGAAGACATCACTCGACGATGCGGCGCGGGCAATCTGGCCCGATCTCTCCGAGCAGGAAGCGGCCTACTTACGAGAACGACTAGCAAACCAACTCGAGAACGGCTCTTTCCATTATCTGGTAGTTGCGCAGCGATTCACGCCCGCAATTGAACAGACTGCGGCATACCTGAACTCTGTCGCGCCCGGCCCGCGCTTCTATGGCATCGAATTGGTACGTTTCACATCTGACGGAATCACCGCGTTCGAGTCCAGGACGGTGCTTAGACCGAAGAAGACCCCAATGGCGCCGCCATCACTAGACGAAACCAGATTCCTGGAAAGTATTCACGACCCAAGGTACAGAGACGCGATAGAGGAACTTTTCGCAGAGTGGCGGGCTCTTGGGCTGCGCCTCGACTGGGGCACGTCGGGGACGTCCATACGAGCGTTTGTCGCTGATAGGCGCGAACCTGTGAGCATCGGATGGCTGTTTCGGCCCGGTGTGAGCGGATGGATGGGCATGACTGATCTTGCTTTAGGTGTTGATACGTTTCAAATGAAGAGAGTGCCCTCTACGGCGGAAGCTGCTATTGAAGAATACTTGAGACGGATCGAGTTACTACAGGGTGTCAAGGCAGTGAAAGTGAAAGGGCTTCGTGCCTTCCACTTGAGTCCCGCGCTGACAGTTGAGAATCATCAACGAATAGTAGAGATCATCACGGAACTTCTCACGCGCATTAGCGAAGCAGCTTAAGCGCTGAGTATCTAGGAGGAACGCAATGTGGCGCCGAACCCTGGCCTTTCTCATCCCGACCTTCGTCATCACCTTCCTGTTCGGGTTCGCCATCTACGCTTTCCTCGGCGCCGCCCTCGGCCCGCTGGCCACTTTCGCGCTCGTGGGCTACATGTACATCCCCGCCCTGGTCGTGGTCGTGCTCAAGAAGGGGGTCTATCACGAGCCCCTGCGCGAGCTGGGGGTCTACTTCCGCCCCAATACCTGGTGGCTGGTCGCCTGGCTGCTGCCCCCCGTCCTGGCCCTCGTCGCGATGAGGGTGGGCCTCCTCTTCCCCGGCGTCAGCTTCTCCTGGGGCATGGAGGGCATGTACCAGCGCTTCGGCGGCACGCTCACGCCGGAGCAGATCGAGCTTATGCGGGCACAGACGGCGGCCCTGCCCATACATCCCTTCTGGCTCGCACTGCTCCAGGGGCTCGTCGCCGGCCCCACCATCAACGCCATCGCCGCCTTCGGCGAGGAGCTGGGCTGGCGCGGCTTCCTGCTGCGGCAGCTACTGCCACTGGGCTTCTGGCGCTCGGCAGCCATCACCGGCGTCATCTGGGGCCTGTGGCACGCGCCCCTGGTCTGGAACGGCTATAACTACCCCCAGCATCCCGGCGCCATTGCGGTAGCAATGATGACGGTGTGGACCATGCTGCTGTCCCCTGTCTTCGCCTGGGTGCGACTGCGCAGCGGCTCCGTCATCGCCGCAGCTATCCTGCACGGGACGCTGAACGCCACAGCCGGCCTCGCCATCATGACCCTCGTCGGCGGCGACGATCTGATCACCGGCCTCACCGGGCTGGCAGGCTTCATCGTCCTGGCCGTCGCCAACCTGGTGATCCTTGCCCTCGACCGGCCATTCCTGCAGTGTCAGGGGACCGACGCGCAGCAGTCGGAAGCACAGGCATCGGCGGCGTGACGCGCGGGGGAACTCCTCGGTCAGCCTATAGCTGCCACTTAGGGTAGCGCTCCAGCCGGAACGGGTGCAGAGGTATGGACGGTTTCCCATCCACGATCTGCTCGGCGATCAACTGGCCGGTGATGGGCGACAGCAGACAGCCGTTGCGGAAGTGGCCGGTAGCCAGCAGGAAGCCGTCCAGCGCGGCCACCGGACCGAAGAACGGCCAGTCGTCGGCGCTGCCGGGGCGCAGCCCGCACCAGCTCCGCACCATCGCCACCCGCCGTAGCTCCGGCATCATCCGCACGGCGTCCCCGGCCAAGCCGGCCAGCCCGCTGACCGTCATTTGCTTGCGGTAGCCCACCTCTTCCTGGGTGGCGCCGATGACGACGTTGCCCCTGGCCTTGGGCACCATATAGGTGTGGCCACCGACTATGCAGTGGGAGAACGGCTGCGGCAGGGCTTCGGTCACCATTATCTGCCCGCGGACCGGCCGCACCGGTATGCGCAGGCCGACCATCTCTCCCACGGCCGGCGACCAGGCCCCGGCCGCATTCACCACGATATCAGCAGCGATGTCCCCGCCCGAGGTGCGCAGCCCCTGCACGCGACCGCCCTGTACTTCGATCCCTTGCACCTCGACCCCGCTCAAGTAGCGCGCCCCCAGCCGCTGCGCCCCGACGGCGTAGGCGTTG
>JAMCWG010000061.1:13640-13989 GCA_023475235.1 Chloroflexota bacterium | reverse complement strand
GCGATGAGCGATACCACCTCCGACTCGGCGAAGACGGTGCACATGCTGCTGATGCTGGCGGCCCGCTTCGCCCGGCTCGACAGCTCCTGGAGGTCGCTCGTCTCCACCTCCAGCGCACGTGCCATCACCTCCAGGAAGCGTCCCGTTCCGGCCGCGCACTTCTCGTTCATCGCGAAGTCGGCGCTGGCCCCATCGGCGTCCACCCGGATGACCTTGCTGTCCTGGCCTCCGATGTCGATCACGGTCCGGACATCGGGGAAGAGCTGGTGGGCGCCACGCGCGTGGCAGGTGATCTCGGTCACCTGGCGGCTGGCGAACTCGACGGCCCCCCGGCCGTAGCCCGTGGCCA
>JAMCWG010000061.1:0-13630 GCA_023475235.1 Chloroflexota bacterium | reverse complement strand
GCTCCCGGCGCGCGCCCGCCTGCGAGAGGCCCAGTTCAAAGGCCCGCTCCGCCGCCCGGCGGCTGCTAGCGCCTGTGGGAACGATGCACGCCGCCCGGATCTGGTCGTCTTCTAGTATCACGGCCTCCGCCGAAACGGAGCCGACATCTATGCCCGCAACCAACACCTAGCGTCTCCGCGACTCCAGCATCTCCACAAACCCCTCCAATCGGGTGCGATACTGTCCATCGCTATAGGATCGCGCATCTACGCAGTCCCCGTCCAGTACCAGCAACGGCACTCCGTCTGCCTGCAGCGCGGCGGCCACGACGGGGAGCGCCCCGGTGCTCTGCCGGCAGCCCCAGTGGGAGAAGTGCACGGCGCCGTCGATGCGATGCTCGCTCGCCAGACGCCGTATTGCCGCGATGCGATTGGACAGGGGGCCGTTCCAGAGGGTGTTGATACACTTGCGGGCCAGGCTGGCGAATGGCTGCTGCGGGTCCAGCGGCTCCCAGTACACCTCGTTCATCTCCTCGAAGACCACCGTGGCGCCGGCATTGGTCAGGTGGTCCAGCAGATGGTGGGGATAGTAGGGAAGCAGGTGCAGCCAGAGGACCCGCAGGCCCGCGCTGTCATCCGGCGTTCGCTGGCGGGCTGCCGCCAAAAGCTCCTCGTAGAAGGCGCGGTACAGGGCCGTGCCGTCCCTGCTGCCCAGGAGCAGGCTGGTCGGGTAGAGGAAGACCGCCGCGTCGGCCGCGCTCAGCAGGCCGGGGTGCTGGCGTCGCAGAGCGTTTATCTTTACCAAATAAGAACGCGCCTCGTTGGATTCGCGTATGGCCGACGCCAGCCGGGCCGGGTCGAGGCGCCCTCCAAGTCTCTCCAGTTGCGATGCCAGCGAGCGGAGTTGCCCGGCGAGATACTCTACTGCCGCGTCGCCGCCTTCGTACGGCACGTCCAGCACGAACACGGGCGCACCTCCGAGATGGCGGGCCGCTTCGGCGAAGGCCTTGGGGGTGCTGTCGCAGAGGGTGGTTGTGCAGGCCAGGGCCACCGGGCGCGGCAGGAGACCGGCCCGGGCCCCGCCGAGGGCCGAGCGCAGGATGCTGCAGGCATCGGACGGCAGCCAGCCCTCGTCGGCCAGGGCGAGGGTGTGGCCGGCGATGTCCAACGAGGCGGTCATTCCTCCCGCCGATTCCAGTCCGAAGGGCACCATCCCAAGGCCGTGAATGAGCTCGGATGGTGTGAAGAGGCTGGTGAGCACGGCCGGCTCTGGCCCGCTGTATGCCCGCAGGCTGAGGCGCATAGCCGCCTCCACCAGTTGCTTCTGGGCCTTCCAGGTGAACGAGCCGTCGAAGCGCAGGCGCAGCAGCTCCAGCCGCAGGGTCTGGGGCAGGAGCTTCGGCCCCCAGGGGCCGAGGAGCGCCGTGCGCAGCAGATCGAAGGCGCTCATCAGAGCATCTCGAGGAACGCCTGCAGCCTGGTGCGGGCCTGGCCGAGGCTTCCCTGGCTGGCGTCCAGCTCCAGCAGCATCACGCGCAGGCCGTCCGCTGCCAGGCGGGCTTTGAAGTAGGGAAAATCGTAAAGGAAGGCATCGCAGAACTTCTGACTGACGTAGACCACGCCGCCGGCCTCTGCCTCGCGGCACGTCTCCAGCAAGCTGTCCGCCCGCTCGGCGGCGTTGGCCATACGGGAACACGGGGTGCGCCCGAGGTAGCGACGGGCCAGGGCAGCCAGCGGGTCGCCATCCTTCCCTTCCTCAACTTCCTGCCGGAAGTGTCGCTCGCCGGTGCACAGGTCATCCGCGGCGACATAGGCGCCGCTCTCCTCCAGCAGATCGAGTACGGGATAGTCCAGCGGGGTCAGGATATTGCCGGAGAGGACCACGCGCGGCCCGTCCGCACTTGTATTGGGTCTCCTCCCTACCAGATGACGTGACGCGAATCGGTCGCCGGCCAGCTCACCCTCCAGCCATCGGGCGAATGCCTCGCGTGGCTCAGTCACGCTGCGCCATACGATCTCGTAGAAGGCGCGGGCGGGCTCACGGAAGGCACCTTGCCGGCGGCACTCGGCCAGGGCCACGAGGGCGCGCCGCACGCCATTCTGCAGGGCGATGGCCTCCCAGAGGGCGTCGTCGGAGATGGCGCGGCCCCCGTATTCCTCGAGATAGCGGCGAAGTCCCTGCAATGCGCCCGCGAAGTAGCGGACCGCCGCCTCGTCGGAGGAGCGGGGCACGTCCAGCAGGTAGACGAAGGTATCGGGAACATAGTGGGCCCAGACGTCGGCCAGACGGCGGAGGCCGTCGCAGGCGTTGGCCACGACCACGCCCGCCAGTGGACCACACGCCTCACCCAGCGCCGCGCCGAGGGCTGCCCGTAGATATGGGCAGATGGTGCTGGAGTAGCAGGCTTTGGCGCGGTCCTCGTTGGCGAAGTCGCCGGAGAGACGGACACCCTGCATCCCGGCTGCCAGGAGCAATTCCTCCGGCGTATAGGTGCAGAGCCAGCCGACGCGGCCGGTGGCCGGGCGGGGCACGCCGGAGGGAGGAAAATGGCAGGAGCAGCCTGTTGAGGTGCTGCTCCTGCCGGCGTCTTCGGGTCGATGGCACGACAAAGTGGGGCTTCCTGGCACCGGCCCCTACTGGGCGGGTGCTTTCGGCGCGCTGGCGGGCGCGGCCTGGGGCTCCTGTGCGGCCATCTGCCGCAATGGCTCATTGTTGAACCAGTCGGCCCATTCGTAATCTTTCTGCCACACCTCGTTATAGATGTCGGCCACGCCGCTGGAGTAGGTGTCAAGGCCGTCGGCCAGGGTGGTCACCAGGCTCTCGGCCCCCTGATGGGTGGGATGCGCACCGGTGTCGACGATGAACTTCCGCATCATCTTCGGGTAGTCGATGATGGGACACGGCCGCAGATAGTTGTGGCTGAACGGCTGGTGGGTCCGTATAGTGCGGAAGAAGTCCGACTGCAGCGCCTCGGCCAGGCTCTTCTCCTTGGCGTTATCCACGGCGAAGTGGACGAAGACGCACGGCTCGTAGTCACCGTTGTTGTTGATGTGCAGGTAAAGCTTGCCGCCGGCCATGCATCCCTGTACCAGCACCCCGTCATTCCAGAAATCGGCCATGAGGATGGGCTTGCGGGCCCGCTGGTTCTGGATGCCCTTGCGCAGGTAATCGCGCTGCTCCGGCAGCGGCATAAGGTCCAGGCTAGGGTGGCTGCCGATAGGCATATAGCTGAAATACCAGACGTGGTAGCAGCCCTTTTCCACGAGCATATCGACGAACTCGTCTGACACCACGACCTGGTAGTTGAGGCGGGTAGGTGTGACGGAGCCGCCGAAGAACACCCCCTCATCTCGGAGGTTGTCCATCGCGGCCATCACTTTGTCGAACATCCCCGGCCCGCGGCGGGCGTCGGTCTCCTTCTGGAAACCCTCGACGCTGATGAAGCAGGCCACGTTCCCCAGCTCCCGGAGCTTCCGTGCCAGGTCCTTGGTCATAAGCGAGCCATTCGTGTATACCATGAAGACCAGGTCTTTACGATACTTCTCGATGGCCCCCAGCAGCGGCTCGTAGACGAAAGGCTCGCCGCCGCTGATGGTGATGAAGCTGATGCCGGCTTCCTTGCACTCTTCCAATATGCGCTCGAAGACTTCCTGTGGCATGTCACTGGACCTGGTATAGTTGCCTGCGTAGCAACCCACGCAATGCAGGTTGCAGCGCATCGAGGGGCTGATAACAATGGATGATGGCGGGATGATGCCATATTGCTCAGTAAATCTGGCGCGCTTGTCTGATGCTCCAAAGATAGTCTTGACCAGAAAACGAGAGATGCTCTGCTTGCAGTTAGGGTCCAGCTCTTTTGCTGCTCGACGCAGGACCTCGACCGAGGGATGATGCTCCTGCAAGACCTTGATAGACGTTTCCAGAATCCGTTGGTGGATGGGATCGCTGAGCAGCTTCCCTCCCATTTCGAGTATGCCGACCAGCCGCTCGTTGGGAGTATCGGGCAGGCGGTTCAGGAATTCTATGGTCACCCGTTCCAGGGCCGCATCTCTGGCTCTGGCCGCATACCCTTTCGCCTGGTTGATGATGGCCATTATGCTACCTCCTTATTGACCGTCGCGATTGAATGTTGTGCCGCCAGGTAGTGTGTACAACCGGTCCGGTTTATGAGCTTACTTCGATGGCTTTACCTCCTCTCTCACCACCGACGCGCCCTGAGGTCAGCGTGAACTGCTGCGATTGTAGCACAAGCATTTGGCGTTGTGCATAGCCGGATGCGCAATTCTTTCACTTTGCCTCCGCGCTCGAAAATCCCTTCTTGAAAGACGTGGCTCGCCTAGACGGAAATCAAGCCTTCTCCCGAGGCCTCGACGCGGAACTGCGCCGGTCTCGGTGCCAGGCCGGACTGCCGGCCACCAGTTGCATCCTGGTCAGGCATTTCGGTGTCTTGCGGTAGGGCGGGAGCGGCGTCCCCATCATCGCGTCTGCGTAAACCATCGAGGAAGAAGTCCACAAGCTCGGTGATAAGCTCCTCCCGCGATTCGGTTTTCCCGATCGGTATATCGGTGAACTCATGGAAGATGAAGGCTACTACGGCGCTGCCCACAATGGCCGGCAGAATGACGCGCGGGCTGAAGGGCCGGAGGTGCTTGAACTGGAACTGCTGCGTCACCGGCAAGAACTGTGCAAAAATGGGCAGCACCACCTGGCGCAGGTACTCTTCTCGCAACGCCATGTCGGTCATCATCTCCGAGGCGACGGCCGTTATCACGTTCCGATAACGGTCCAGCATGTCGAGCCTGTCTCGCAGTATGGAGGTGAACCAGGAACGGGGGTCTTCTTCATCGGCCTGTATCAGGGTCGCCAGTATAGATTCGGTGACGATCTGCTCGGTCAAGGCAATCAAAAGGTCACGTTTGCTGCTGTAGTAGTTATAGATGGTGCCCTCGGCGACGCCGGCCTCTTTCGCGATCTCCCACGTGCGTGTCCCGTGATAGCCGGAGCGGGCGAACACGGCTGCCGCTGCCGAGAGTATCTGACGCCGGCGTTCCTCCATTCGATCTCGCTCCTCGATGGTCTCGGGCTCGCGCCTCTTACGCGCCACTTTCGCTCCTTTTGGGGGATTTGAGTGAGCACTCACTCATACATAAAGATAAAGCAGTCTATGGACTATGTCAATACGTTAGATTCTAACCAACGCCGAATCTGGGACTATTCGCGTTACGCATTTGCGAAAGCGCGGCTGAGGACGCAGGGAGGATTAGCTCAGGCTGCCAGTCGCTTGGATGTCCTTCAGATGGCAGCTATCGTTCATCACCAGCAGCGATGACCGGCCGTCGAGCGCTATTCTGACCCTGGTGATGGCGGCGTTGATGAGGCCGAGCCTCCACGAAAGGGCGAGGTCCAGGCCCAGTACTTTGCACACGGTGGTGCGGATGGGGCCGTTATGGGTTACGATGAGCACCCTGCCGTCGGGGTGCTTGTCGGCCAGCTCGAGGACTGCCCTCCAGACGCGCTCCTGCACGCTGCCCAGGGACTCGCCGGCCGTGCCACCGAAATGAGCGGGATCGTTCGTGTACCTGTCCAGGTCATCGGCATACTTCGCCGCCACCTCCTGCCTGGTCAGGCCCTCCCACAGGCCGTGGCTCGCCTCCCGCAGGTCTGCCCTCGGGGCAGCCGCCAGGCCGCGACCATCGAGGATGATGCGCGCCGTCTCGACGCAGCGCTGCAGATCGCTGCAGTAGGCCGCGTCTAGCGCGGTCTTCGCCAGCCGCTGGCCCACGGCGCGTGCCTGCACCCGGCCGCGGTCGCCGAGCGGGACGTCGGTGTGTCCCTGGTAGCGGGAATCGTGGTTCCAGACGGTCTCGCCGTGACGGACCAGGATGAAGTCTGTTGCCATAATGCTGTGTCTCCAGATCTGATAGTTGGAGGCTACGGGCTCACAGCGCTGAACGAGACGGGCGGCGACACGCTGCGCAACCCCCCACGACGATCGGCCATACCGTCACTCGTGCGCATCGACGCGGCCGGTGGGCTGCTCCCCGCGCGCTGCCTGCAAGCCCCGCACCAGCCGGCGGCCCAGCTCCGATGCCCTGCTCCAGCAGGTCCGGGTGCTCCAGTATCTCGCCTTTTTCGTCGATGCGACGAATGAGTAGCTCCCCAGTATACTCCACGTCGATGGCATCGAAAAAGTAGCGCACGGTGAGGACGGCCCCCCCGAACAGATTCTCGCCGCGCGTTCCGCCCACGGACAGGAACACGCCATGGCGCGGGCCCGCGTTGACGGGCGGCCACTTCAGGACGTGTTTGCGCATATAGAGCGCCTGGCACCGGTCGACCAGGGCCTTGGCCTGGGCGGTGATGCCGTAGAAGAAGATGGGCGAGGCGAAGATAATGCCGTCGGCGGAGAGCAGCTTGGGATAGAGTGCCTGCATATCATCGCGGAGTGGGCATTGGGCGTTCTTCCGGCACTGGTATATCTCTTCGCACGGGCGGATGCGCAGGCGGCAGGCGTTCACCGTCTCCACCTCGCCGCCCTCGGCGCGCGCAGCTTCTACGGCGCGGTCCAGCAGTATGGAGGTGTTGCCCCCCTTGCGCGGGCTGCCCAGTATGGCGAGGATATTCAACGCTGTCTTTTCCGGTGTGCGATCTTCCACGTGCTGGCACTTCCGCATGGTGGCTGGCCGGCGCCGGAGCTGTGTCCGGCCGTTGCCTCAGTCCCAGGGCGCCAGGACTACCTTGATGGCCTCGTCCTTGCCGTTTTCGCTGAGGGAGAGGCCTTCCTCCGCCCTCTCCAGAGGAAAGCGGTGCGTCACCAGCTTCTCCAGCGGGAAGCGCCGGGAGGCGATAATGCTGATGGCCCCCTGGTAGGCCCAGGCGCTGAGGAAGGACGTTTGCAGCCTTATCTCCCGCTGCACCAACTGCTGGTCGGTGTAGAAGGTGACGGGCTTGTTGCCGGTGAGGCCGATGAAGGTGAGGGTCCCTCCCCGCCGGGCGTAGGCCGACGCCTCGACCTGCGAATCGATGGTCCCCGCCGTCTCGAACACCAGGTCGGCGCCGCGGCCCTGGGTGAGGGCGCGCACCCGGGCCAGCGCATCCTCCTCCCGGAAGTCGATGCACTGGTCGGCTCCCAGCTCCCTGCCCAGGGCCAGCCGCTTGGCCCGCGTGCCCACCAGGATGATCCTTCCCGCGCCGGCCGCGCGCGCCGCGACCATGGTCAGCAGTCCGATGGGCCCGGAGCCGACTACTACGGCGGTGTCTCCGATGTTGACGGGCGTGAGATTGACGGCGCGCACGGCTACCGCCAGCGGCTCGGTCAGGACCCATGCCTCCCAGGGGAGGCCGTCGGGCAGGCGATGCACGAGGGACTCCGCCGGAACATACAGGTACTCGGCCCAGCCTCCCCAGAGATGGGGCGGCCGCGTGCAGGGGATATTGCAGCCGAACTGCCGCCCCTCGAGAAGGTCCTCTTCACACAGATTGTACAGCCCGCGCCGGCACCAGAAGCAATGGTGGCAGGGCGAGATCATCTCCACCGCCACGCGATGGCCCTCGGCGACGCCGTGGCGTCGGGCCGCCTCCTCGCCTATCTCGGCCACGCTGCCGATGTACTCGTGGCCCAGTATAACAGGAAACGGGTTGCCCCAGTGGCCGTGATACAGGTGAACATCCGAGCCGCAGATGCCACACAACTCGACCCGCAGCAGCATATCGCCCGCGCCCAGCGCCGGGCGGGGGAACCGCTGCATCTCCAGGTGGCCGGGCCGGGTGGCGACCACCGCGCGCACGGCAGCCTCGCTCATCTCTACCTCCTTTAGCCTCCCTGATCGCTGCCCTCTTATTGCGGGATACGTATCACGGTGGGCCGAATGGCGATGTCCTCCACCGTAGCCCGCTGGGGCATAGACGCGGCGAAGACCACGGCAGCGGCGATGTCCTCGGGCTGGAGCATTTGGGACAGCTCCTCCGGCGTGAGGGGCACGGGGCGCATCTGCAGGATCTCCGTCGCCACTTCGCCTGGGTAGATGGAGACGCCGCGGATGCCGTGCTTCCGCTCCTCTATGTTGATGTTGCCGGTAAGGGCCCGCAGGCCGTGCTTGGAGGCGCTGTAGGCGGAGCCGGCCATATCGCTGGACCGCAGCCCGGCGCCGGAGACGATGTTGATGATGGTGCCCCGCTTCTGCTGGCGCATCGTGGGGAGCACGGCGTTCACGAAGATGAAGGCGCCGTTCAGGTTGACGTCGATGACCCGCCGCCACTCGTCCACGCCGATGTTATGGAGGTTGCGCTTCAGACCGTTGGTCCCGGCGTCGTTCAGCAGGATATCGATGCGGCCGAAGCGGTCCAGGGCCGTTTTCACGGCAGCATCGGCGACGGCGACGTCGGCCACGCTGCCGGGGACGGCGGCGGCCTGGCCCCCGCGGGCCTCGATCTCCTGGAGCAGCGATTGGAGACGCTCGGCGCGGCGGGCCACGGCGACGATGCGGGCGCCCTCGGCGGCCAGGGCGAGGGCCGAGGCGCGGCCGATCCCGCTGCTGGCGCCGGTGACGATAGCCACCTGGTTCTCTAGGGCTGCCATTTCTCCTCTCCTCCTTGGGCTTTGCGTCGATGGGGTCATTCTATCACCGTTGGTGCGGAGGCGATAGAGAGCCGTCTCGTTGTGCTGTAGTGAGGGCTGGAGTTTGGTGTATACTTGAGTTTGCATTGGGGCTGATCGATTGGCTGGAGAACCATCGAATCGGGCTCTTGTGAAAATGGCCCTCACCCCGGCCTCACCAAAGGCGAGTCGCCTCTGGCGACCTCTCCCAGAGGGAGAGGGTGCACGGCCGTTTTCATCCCCGATGGTGGCGGCGCGCCGCCGGGGGAACTGATCTGTAATCAGTTGCTTTTGTCGAGCCATCCCTTGTTGATGAGGTGAGGTATGACCATAAGCCTGAACCAAATCTTGGCCCTCGTCGGTAGGTTGGACGATTCCCCAGGTGAGGAAACTCCGCGTGAACGATTTCGTAACTATCTTTCCAAGAACGTCAGAGACATTGGTCAACTGCGGGACTATGTCGAGGAGTGTCTGCGGGGTTCTGGCGAGCAGTACAACCGCGCTCTACAGGATTTGGTCAACCATGTTGGCCGGTTCTTAGGCTTCGAGGTCACGTTTGGTCGCTATCAGGGTGTTCAGGGTCAAATAGGATTTGACGGCCACTGGAAATCCCCAACAGGCTTCAGCATTGTCATTGAAGTGAAGACAACAGAGGCCTACGCCGTAAGGACGGCAACTCTTGTTGGCTATGTCGACCAGCTCATCTCTGAAAAAGCAGTGCCAAGTTGGGACACGGCACTGGGGCTCTACGTGGTTGGACGGCCTGATCCTGAAATACGCCAGCTTGAGAACGCTATTCTGGCCGAAAGAAGGACAGATCAGTTGCGTATTATCTCTGTCACGGCTTTGTTGCTGATGGCAGAAATGATGAATGAATATGATCTAAGCCACGAAGATGTGTTGGCTGTGCTACGCCCATCGGGCCCGGCAATCGATCCAGTCGTTAATCTTATGGCAAGGCTGGTCGCTGAACGAAGAACGGAAAGATTGTCACCTAGTCGAATCGTGTCTGCGGAAGCTACTGAGCCGGCCATGGCACGAGCGGAAACAGTTTGCTGGCTCACGCCCGTCAAATCTGACAAAGCGCAGACGGCGGAGGATTGCATCCGGAGCCTAGTTGGTGAGGAGGCTATCTATGCGTTCGGTGACAGGACACCGGGGCGAAAGCATTTGAAGCCCGGCGACTGGGTCTGCTTCTATGCAGTCGGCAAAGGTGTGATTGCTCATGCCAGGGTGGTCTCATCGCCAGAAAAAGGGCCTCATCCGAAGGTCCGTAATCCTGAACTGTACCCGTGGGTTTTCGGCGTAGGGGAAGCTTGCCTCTACCTGAACAACCCCGTTGTGATTGATGGTGCCCTCAGGGAACAGTTGGATGCCTTTCGTGATCGGGATCCGGAGGGGCCTTGGGCATGGTTTGTTCAAGCGACTCATAGGCTGGCCGTGCGCGATTTCGAGTTGCTAACGAGACGCGCTGAAAAGTAAGACAAACAGTAGACAAACCGTAGTGATGACCTAAGTCGTCACTACCCAACAAACTTCACTGTCGAATGGTAGAGGCCAACGGAATGGTTGATTGAGCGTACTGTCGACTGAAGTCGTCACTACCGAAGGCTCGACTATGGGCAGTGTCCTTGCCTTTCGCATCGTCTTCGCCGCCATATTTGTTCTGCATCTCCTTATCAGGTCGTACTACGCGGCGCTGGTGATGCGCTCGCGTGTGCGCTCGGGCGAGACGAGGCCGCCCTGGGAGCGCTGGCGGAATGCGATCGAGAGCGAGGGCCTGCCGGGCTCGATTAGCAGGATCCTCGTATCATTGGCCTGGTACGCGGCCATGTTTGCGTACATTGGCTATCCCGGGTGGATGGCCCAGTTCTCCTTTCCCCTTCCCACCTGGCTGCGGTGGGCCGGGGCAGGGCTGGGCGCCCTCAGCCTTCCCCTCTTGATTTGGGTCCACCAGACATTGGGCAACTACTTCTCTCCCGACCTGGAGTTGCGGCGGCAGCACAGGCTGGTCAGGAGCGGGCCATACCGCTGGGTCAGGCACCCGATGTACACGGTGCTTTTCGCGCTTATGCTAGGTCTCGCACTGGTCTCCGCCGATTGGCTGGTCGCGTTGCTGACCATTGCCTTGATCGTGCTCATCTATGCACGAATCGGCAGAGAAGAAGCGATGATGCTCGAGCATTTCGGTGAGGAGTATCGCGCTTACATGGAGCAGACCGGCCGCTTGCTGCCGCGCTTTCCTCAGCCTGGTGAGCGCTAGGGATTTCGGCCCCCTTTCTTCTGCAGGCGCAGCCGCCGGAGGGCTGATATCGGGCCGAGCCACACCGTCGTTTCCACCTCCCCAGTCTTGAAGGGGCTGGCCGTCGCGCCCTGGACGAGATTGAACGCGACGCCGTCGTGGGTGACCCGTACCAGCCAGGAAGGGACGTCGTAGATGAGGGCCTGGCCGCCGGGCACGAGCACCCGATATATCTCGCGCAGGCCCTGGGCCGGGTCGGGCCAGTGATGAAGGGAGAGCGTGCTTATCACCAGGTCCACCTGGCCGTCAGGAAACGGCAGCGCACCGACGTCGCCCACCTCGAAGCGGACTCGGCCAGTGAGGCCCGCCCTCGCCGCCCGGCCCCTGGCGATCTCGACCATGGACGGCGAGACATCCACGCCGACGATCCGCAGGTCGGGGTGGGCGCGGGCCAACAGTGTAACCAGATGGCCCGGCCCGCTGCCGACGTCGACGGCCAGCCCCTCGGGGTGGAGCACCGCGATGTCGCGGGCGATGCGCGCATAGACCCCGCTCAGCACCAGCCCGGCGAAGAAATCGTATATTCCTGCGCTGGGCATGTCGAACTCCCGCACGTTTGTGACGACCCGCCTGAAGAGACCCTGCCGCCGGCCGCGGTTGAGCAGCACAGCGCCGAGCGCTGCGATGGGCATGCCCACGAGTATGCCGGTCGAGATGATCCGCCGCCAATTAGCCACTGGTGCTCCTCCATTCGTCGCGTCGGGCGCGGAACACGGCTCTGGCCGAGCCGAGGAAGGACCGGAGATGTCGAGCCGGTCCACAACGGGTATCATTCAAAGTGCATATAGGATAATTATACGGGAAATAGCGCAAGGTCTGGTGCGGTCATTGCCTGCTGGCAGGGCCTTTTCAAAGTCGTCAGCCAGGAAGCAGACGGCACTTCGGTTGCCTCACCAACGGCAGTTAACCTCACCTCCGGCCTTCGGCCACCCCTCGCCACGGCCCGCCAGAGGCGGTCTCCGAAGGTCGCCAGAGGCGACGCTAGTCGCCCGACTCGCCGTGGCGAGGTCCGCCTTCGGCAGACGACTCGCCTCCCGCCAAGATGCCTGCGGCACTCTCGCCGTGGCGAGGGGTCGCCTTCTTTGACTGCTGGTGAGGATGGCGGGTCTGGCGACTGGCGAGGGGCCAGGGGGTGAGGTAAACCCCGGGAGCAGCCGGATCGGTGGACTTTGCAAAGGCCCCGGCCTCGCCGCTGGCTGTGGTATAATCCGGCCGTGAGCTCGTACTGGATGCCAGCCGTTAGCTTGAGAGATGGCCGGTGGGTGCGGCCGCTGGTCACGGTGCTGGCAGGCGTTGCCGCCGGAGCGGTAGTGGGACTGGGGGTGGCCGCGGCCAGCAGTCCCCTTTATGCGGTGGCGGGCCTGGTTGGCGCGGTCGCCGCCGTGGCGGTCGTCTCGCGCACCCAGACCGGCCTGCTCGCCTTCGTGGCCCTGGCTATTCTCCTGCCCTTCGGCGTCATCCCCATCCCCTTGGGGCTGGTGAAGCTCACATTCATCGACGCGGTCATCACCGCGCTGCTGATCATGTGGGTGCTCCGCCTGATGGCCCGGCCGGGCGAGCGCCTGTACACCTCACCCATCGATGGCCTAGTGGTGCTGTTCATCCTGCTGGCCCTGGTCTCCTTCGTCCTGGGCACCGGCTACAGCGCGGAGACCGTCCGCCTGTTCCTCAAGATCATCAACAGCATCCTGTTTTTCTTCACCGTGATCAACTGCGTGCGGACGCGCCGGCACCTCCGGGAACTGGCGGCCGGGCTCGTCATTGCCGGGACGGCCACCGCTATCATCGGCATCGTGCTGTGGGCGCTGCCGCAGCCCACCACCATCCGCCTGCTCTCGGCCCTCCGCCCCCTGAGCTACCCTTCGGGAGTTGACGTCTTGCGCTTCGTGGCGGACACCGAGACGCTGCGGGCCACCTCCACCTCGGTCGACCCCAACGTGCTGGGCTCGGCCTTGATGCTGTGTCTAGCGGTGACCGCCGGCCAGTTGCTGTCCAGCCGGCCGGCGCTCCCAAAGGTCTGGCTGGCGGCGATGGGTGGCGTGATGCTGGTCTGCTTCTTCCTCACCCTCTCCCGCTCGTCGTGGATCGGCCTGGCCGCGGCGATGGCCCTGCTGGGCACAATCAAGTATCGCCGCCTGTGGATACTCTTCGCCCTGGTAGCAGCGGCCCTGTATTTCGGCACCATACCTTTTGCCGAACAGTACATAAGCCACCTTCAGTCGGGCCTGGAGTTTCAAGACCAGGCCGCCGCGATGCGCCTTGGCGAGTACAAAGATGCTGTGCGCCTGATCTCGCAGTACCCGTGGTTCGGGGTGGGCTTCGGGGAAGCGCCCTCGGTGGACCTCTACATCGGCGCCTCGAGTATCTATCTGGAGATGGCCGAGGAGATGGGACTGGTCGGCGCGGGCTTATTTGTCATAACAATGGCCGTTCTGCTGTGGCATACGCTGCGCGGCCTGTTTCAGGTGACAGACAGCGAGCTGCAGGGGTATCTGGCCGGATGGACGGGCGGCATTCTGGCGGCGCTGGTGGCCGGCACCGCGGACCACCATTTCTTCAACCTGCGCTTTCCCCACACCGTCGCGCTGTTCTGGCTGATCGCAGCCCTGGCCCTGGTGACTATCCGGATCTATCGCCAAGAGTCGGAATGATGCGCATCGGCATCGACGCCCGTCTCCTCGGCTATCAGCAAGCCGGGATCAGCACATACACGCGCTCGCTGGTGCGCGCGCTGGCGCAGATCGGCGGGGCG
>JAMCWG010000172.1 GCA_023475235.1 Chloroflexota bacterium | reverse complement strand
GGGAAGTTATGTCGTCCGCCGTTCTTTGGTCAGCCATGAAGCCTCCTTGCGCGCAGGTGAGGATATGGACCAGGCTCGCCAGCGTACGCCGATTCTAGGCACGGGTGAGACATGGTGTCAAATCACATCAGTGGAGGGCCGTGAAGTAACGGCTCTCAGATAGCTCCGATGATCGAGTCCCTATTCCCTCTCCCCGCGGCTTACAGGGGCAGGGGTGAGGACAGCAGCTCCCCTCACCCTAACCCTCTCCCAGGGGTCGCCAGAGGTCCGTAGCGGAGCCCGCCTCAGGCGGGCACCGCAGGTCTCCGAAGGCGACTCGCCTTTGGCGAGATACCCTTCGGGCACGACTCGCCGTGCCGAGGAGAGGGGACGTCGTGGTTCACTTCTCCTCGCCACGGCCCGCCATAGGCTGGCTCGCCTTCGGAGAGCGAGTCGCCTGTGGCGACCTCTGGGAGAAGTCGCCGCAGGCGATTGGCTTGGACAATGGCCGGGGATGATGGTGGAACATGCTCGCAGGCTGAAGCCTGCGGCTACATTGACTGCTACATTGGCTACATCCGCATTGTGCCGTGCTTCCCTCTTCACACCTAACCTCGTGAGACCTCTCCGTGGGAAGAGGGGACAACGATCGGGCCCAGTTCTCGGCTTCGGCCGCGCCCGGCAGGAGCGCGAGACCTCTACTGCTTGGCCGCCCGCTGCATCCGGCGGTAGTAGCTCAGGTAGTTCGCCGCAAACTCGTCGCGGTTAACCAGAAGATCGGCGATGACGATAGACTTATATATGTCAGGCACGGTCGGGTCCGTGATGGCCGACGTTAGCCCGGCGGCGATGGTCTGCGCCAGAAAGACAGCGTTGATAGACCGGCGATCCGGCAACCCGAACGAGATATTGCTCGCCCCCAGGGTCGTGGCAACCCCCATCGCGCTGAGGCGGCGCAGGCATTCGAGCGTCACCAGCGCGGCGTCGCCCTCGGTCGACACCGCCATCGCCAGAGGATCGATGACCACATCGTCCTTGGAAATGCCCGCTGCCGCAGCGGCGTTCAGGATCTTGTCTGCCGCCCGCAGCCGGCCGTCCACGTCCCTGGCGATGCCCGACGCGTCCATCGTCAGGCCTACCACGGCGGCGCCCGCCTGCTTCACCAGCGGCAGTATCTCCGCCAATACATCATCCTCGGCGCTCACCGAGTTCACCAGCGGCTTGCCCGGACAGACCTTGAGCGCTGCCTCCAGCGCCCTCGGATCGGAGAAGTCTATGCTCAGGGGCGTCTCCACGCCGGCGTTCAGAATCGCCTGGGGCAACAGTTCCACCTCATTGGCACTGGCCAACCCGCAGTTGACGTCGATGACGTGGGCGCCGGCCGCCACCTGCCGCTGCGCCTCCTCCGTGACAACGGAGAAATCCCCCGCCAGCAGCGCCGCTGCCAGGCGCTTGTTGTTGGTGGGGTTGATGCGCTCGCCGATGATGACAGTGGGCCCACCGCCCCCGATAGTCACCGCTTGCTGCGGGCTTGAAATCGTCGTCATGCCGAACCTCCCAACCTGGACCGAAGCTTGTGTGAGCCGCCAGGGGCTACGTAGCGCGAGATGCCGCCGTTCAAGCCGGACTACGCCGCGCGCTCGCCCGCCCTTGCCAGCGGATAGAACAGTTCACCAAAGGGCCGTGCATTGCCGGGCCGCATTCAGCCTCCCGCCCGGCCATCGACAGCAGGTCGGCCGTGACCAGATGATAATCGCAGCCGACCCATGTCCAGGACACAGGGCTTCCGGTCCGCTCTGGGCCGCTCCGCGGGCGTGCGTCCTTCCAGGCTACCGCGGACCTGCCGCCCGCTGCGGCGACCGGCGGCCCTCAAGAGAAGAGATAGAAGCCGTTGCCTGTCTAGGCGACCAAGCTCTTAGCCAAGTTAGCAGCCGTTGCCGCATCGGCTGCGTAGCCATCGGCGCCGATCTCATCGGCAAACCGCTGGTTGACGGGAGCGCCCCCAACCATCACCTTGACGGAGCTTCTCACGCCGGCCTGCTTCAGCGCCTCGATGGTTTCCTTCATCCCCATCATAGTGGTGGTCAGCATAGCGGAGAGGGCCACCAGATTGGGCTTGACCTCGTTCACTTTGGCCACGAACTGGTCAGGCGTGACGTTGATGCCGAGATCGCTGATCTCGAAGGACGCGCCCTCCAGCATCATCGCCACCAGGTTCTTGCCAATGTCATGCAGATCGCCCCGCACTGTTCCGATCACCACTTTACCCGCGGGTTTCATGTTGGGATTGCCGGCGATAAGTGGCTTGAGTATCTCCGAGGAGGTACGCATTGCCCTTGCCGAGAGAAGCACCTCCGGTATGTAGTACTCCTCAGCCTGCATGCGACGCCCTACCTCATCCATCGCCGGTATCAGTGCGACCTGGAAGATTTCGAGGGCGTCCACCTTCGCGGCCAGGGCCTTGTTCGTCAGCTCCTTGGCGGCACCAGCATTACCATCGATTACCGCCTGCTTGATTTCATCCAGTACCCCGGGCATAGATCTCCTCCTTATTGGTTATTGTGTGGAATCACTGTGTTGCCTGGACCTTCACCACAGTGCCGGTTGCAGTACTCGGTTGTTCTATGTCAACGATACGAGCAATACACCTGGTGTTGGGACAATGCCGGCACGAGGCCTCGCTGGGCTCGTGCTCCGCAGCAAGATGCCGGCCCAGCGGGACAACTCCAGAGCCAGACTTACGAGGGAGTATGAGGCAGGATGTCGTCAAGCTGACCCCGATCTCCTCCGTCGGCAGCATCGCAAACAATGTTCGCTGCCCCAGGATATCCCAGTGGCTGGAGCCGGGGCGCACGATGCGACCGGCCCGCAGCCCATCGTTGCCAGCCTCCTCACAGAGAAGGCCATTGACATAGCGCGAGGCAGCCGACGAAGCGGCCGACCCGGTTGCGTCCAGGATCACAGCCTCCAGAGGCCGCTTTTCGCCGAAGAGATCCTGCACCCGGCCTTCCAGCCGCGGCCCAATGGTGACCACCACGACCACGAGCTCCTCCGCTCCCCGGAACTGCTCAGCCAGGTACGGCCCGGCGCTGCCGTTCAGCCGCTCCCCGTTCTCGAGCAGGACACCGGACGGATCCACAGCGCGGACTCTAAGACGAGAATATGCCGCCTTTGGCTCGATCAGCTCGCCCGCAAGCGCCACGGCCTCTTCTACCTCCCCGGCCAGCCGCGGGTCTCCCTTCCGGCCGTGCGACCCCAGCCACCGCCAGACTTCCGTCAGTTCTATGTTCACAGGAAAACCGCTGAGAAGGCGGGCCGTCTCCATTGTTCAATCTCCTCGGATGGGGCCTAGTTTAGGAAAAGTGTTGCCTCGATGTCAAGCCATCTCAATCGTGCCAGCCCGCTGCCCCGTTGCGTCGCTGCAACATTCCGTTATGTCTACAACCTTTTCTTTCCGAAGGCTGCAGCGGCCTGCACAATGGCCTGCAGGTTGCGATTCGGTGTGATCAAGGGCACCGCACACTCCGGCGCCAGCACCTGTACACCGGCGTCGATGGCCGCCCGCGCCTCGCGCTCCACATCGGCTGGACTGCCCTTGAGCAGCGTGCTTGGATTGTTAATGTTTCCCATCAGGGTCATTCGCCCGTTTACGATGGCCATCGATTCGCGAGGGTCGTTCTTCGACTCGAAGTGGTAGCTGGTGAAGCCTGCCTGGGCGAAATACTCCATTCGGTCGAGGGCTTTGCCGCAACAATGCAGGATGGTAGGGAACGAAAGCTCTCTGTTCATCACCTTGTGCAGAGGCAGCAAGAAGTCACGGTAGTTCTGGGCCCGCACCATGTCGCCAGTGCAGTGGTCGGCGATGACGATGGCGTCGGCCCCGGCCTCGATCTGCGCTCGGGCGAACAGCAATGACGCCGGCATCAGCACTTCCAGAAAGCGGCGGGCTTTGTCGGGATCGAGCACCGTGTCCATCAGGAACTCCTGCACGCCGCGCGCGTGGTAGGAGAGGGTCCACGGGCCCATCACCTTGCCGATAACAGCCACCCGGTCCCCATATCGGTGCCGAAGGATGCCGATGGCATCCAGGCATGCCCTTATCGAAGGCTTCTCCAGGTAATCGCCGGGGATGCGGACATCTTCCGGCTCAGCGAAGGGACTGGTGGTGTTGATGGGCATCCAGTCCTTACGGCCCCAGTCCATGCCGCAGCCGAGGGCCGCTGCTTCCTGGGCGATGCTGAAGATGGGGGCGACAGTGTCGAAGCCTAGAATGTCGTGGCCGCCGGCCGCCAGCCTGGCCATAGTCTCGCCGTCGGTGTGAACTGCAGGGAAAAAAGCGCCGGTGGCATCCATCAGCTCGACGGTCGCCACCGAGGTGGGGCTCGCGACCGGCACGCGGTCCACCGCCCGGTTGTGCAGCGCCGCCATAAAGCGCTGGCGCGGTGTCATAGCATCCATCGTTTTCCCCTCGATTGCTAGACCTTAACGTTTCATTTAGAGATATTAGTGTACTCGGTACGAAACTGCAAGCGACGATGCCGCTCGCCGCCGGCTCCGCCGCCTCCAGCCTCATAATCTATGATCACGGGACGGGTGAAAGGCGACCGGTGGCGGGGCACCGTTTCCTTCAATTCCGCATCGTGTCCTGCAGCTATCGCTCGTATCCCTGGGGATGCTGGCCGTGCCATTCCCAGGCGCTCCGGATGATGGTGGCCAGGTCGGCGAAGCGCGGCTGCCAGCCCAGCTCGGACACGATCCGCTGCGAGCTGGCGACCAGCACTGCCGGATCGCCGGGCCGCCGCGACGATTCCACGGCCGGAATGGGCTGGCCCGTGACCTGACGGGCCACCTCGATGACCTCACGCACCGAGAAGCCGTTGCCGTTGCCCAGGTTGTAGATAGCACTTGCGCAGCCTTCGCCCAGGGCCCGCAGCGCCAAGACATGGGCCTGCGCCAGGTCGACCACGTGGATGTAATCACGGATGCAGGTGCCGTCGGGAGTCGGATAGTCCGTTCCAAAAATGGACACGGACAACCGCTGCCCCAGCGCCACCTGCAGCACGATGGGTATCAGGTGCGTCTCCGGGGAATGGTCCTCGCCCAGGCAGCCCGCGGCGCCGGCCGCATTGAAGTAGCGGAGAGACACATAGCGGAGCTTGTGGGCCCGCTCGTACCAGGGCAGCAGCCGCTCGATAGTCAGCTTCGACTCGCCGTAAGGATTGGTCGGGCGCAGCGGAGCGCTCTCGTCGATAGGTATCCGCTCCGGGTCCCCGTACACCCCCGCCGAAGAGGAGAACACGAAGCGAGAAACACCCGTGGTTACCATCGCCCCGAGCAGGCTGATGCAGTTCATTACATTGTTGCGGAAGTACTTCGTCGGATTTATGACCGACTCGCCGGCCTCGATGAATGAGGCCATATGCACCACGCACTCGACGCCGTAGTCGTGCAGCGCATTCACCAGCTTCTCGCCGTCGGCCAGGTCCCCTACGACCAGCCCGGCATACGGCGACACCGCCTGCCGGTGTCCTTTGTTCAGGTTATCGAATACCACGACTTCGTGGCCGTCCGCCAGCAGTTCCGCCACCACCACGCTGCCGATGTAGCCCGCCCCGCCGGTAACCATTACCCGCATTTCTTCACTCCGATAGACGACGATCGAACATTACCACAGCGGACGCGAAGGCTACCGCGGTGCTGACAATCAGGATTCCGAGAAAGCTAAGGGACGCCTCCCCTCGCAGGAGCGCCTGCCGGGCGCCCTCGAAAAGGGCCGTAGTTGGGAGCAGGCGCACGATAGGGGCTATCGCCCCGGGGTACACGCTCAAAGGGAAGAAGACGCCGCTCAGGAACACCAGGGGGTACACCAGCACGGCCTCGAAGCGTCCCATCGCCTCCGGCGAGTCCATCATCGTGCCCACCATCGACCCCAGTGAGGTGAACAATACCGAGCCGATCAAGATAAACCCCGCGTATAATAGCAAATGCCCCACCTCGGGGCGAAATCCCGTCCATAGGACCAGCACCAGGGCCACCACCGTGCCCTTGACCACCGCCTTGAAGAAGCCGCTCAGGATCTTGGCCAGGATGATGTCATAGGTGGTGATGGGGTTGACTCGATACTCCTGAATGGTGCCCTGCACTACCCGATGGTACCACAGGCCCCAGGCGCTATCGTCGAAGGCGCTCAACACGGCCGCCATCGAGATAAGCCCCGGCACTACGAAGACCAGGTAGGGCACCCCCTCCACTTCGCTGATGAACCCGCCCAATCCCAGACCGAAGATCAGGATGTACGTGAGCGGGGTCGCCAGAGTGGTGAGCAGCTCGCTCACCAGCTCGCGGCTGAAGACTATCACATCCCGCTGAAAGATAGCCAGCGCGCCCTGCATCAATCTCGCAGCCTCCGGCCGGTCATCTTAATGAAGACATCCTCCAGCGTCGGCGACCGCCGCGTCAACTGCAGGAGGTCATCCGCTCCCACCCGGTCCAGAACCGCTCGCAACGAGCCCCTCGACGCCAGGTCCAGCCGCACCAGCCCATCCTGCGAGCCTGTAACCTGCACCCCCGGCACGCCCGCCATTCGCTCCCGATAGCTCTCCGCGTCGCCCCGCACCTCGATCTCGTAGTGGTCGTCCCCGCCGGCCTGCCGCTTCAGCTCCGAGGGCGGCGCTTTCACCAGCACGCGGCCGCGGTCGATGATGGCCACCTCGTCGCAGAGGGCATCCGCCTCCTCCATGTAGTGGGTAGTGAGGAACACCGTGACCCGCCCCCGCAGCGCATCGATCTGGTCCCACACGGCACGCCGCGCCTGGGGATCGAGTCCGGTAGTCGGCTCGTCCAGGAAAAGCACGCGGGGCCGGTGCAGGAGGGCCCTGGCAAGCGCCAGCCGCCGTTGCATACCGCTGGAGTACGTGCTGGGGTGGTCATGCTGCCGGGCAGAGAGCTCGAATATCGATAGCAGCTCGTCGATGCGCTGGTTGTAGTCAGCCGCCGCCATCCGGTGCATCTTGGCGTGGACCGCCAGGTTCTCCCGGGCAGTGAGATACTGGTCCAGGTAGTTCTGCTGGGCCAGCACGCCGATGAGCCGGCGGATGCTCAGCCCCTGCCGGGAGATGTCGTAGCCGAGCACCTGGGCATAGCCGGAGGTGGGCTTGGTCAGCGTCGTAAGCAAGCGCAGCAGGGTGGTCTTGCCGGCCCCGTTGGGGCCCAGCAGTCCAAAGACGATGTTCTCCCTGACGGATAGGCTCAACCCGTCCAGAGCCCGGATAGACGCGTACAGTTTCGTCAAGTCCTGGGTGATGATGCTTTCTGCCAATCTGTGCCTACTGCCGAGGATGCTTTGGAGAGCCAGCGCCATCGACCATATTCATAATACACGGAAGGGTCAGCCGTGTAAAATACGATCCCAAGGGTGAGGCGCGACGATGAAGGCAGACCCCCTCACCCTAACCCTCTCCCCGCTGGGGAGAGGGAACATCAAACTCCCTTCTCCCTTTGGGAGAAGGGGTGGGGATGAGGGAGAATCTCCCCTAACCCTTGCCTCGCCAGAGGCGAGTCGCCTGTGGCGACCTCTCCCCAGCGGGAGATGGCCGAACTCTGGCAGCCCTCGCGCGAAAGGGGCGCCGCAATTGTGGCGCCCCTTCTTCGCCTGCTTCCTGCCGGCGGAGTGGCCCTACGACCGGCGGTGCGCCGGGGTCGCTACTGCACCCGCAGCATCACCGGCGCGGCCTTCCACATCCGCTCCAGGCGGTAGTAGTCCCGCTCCGTAGGGGCAAACACGTGGAGTACGACATCGCCGTAGTCCAGCAACACCCAGCCGGAGTCGCTGTCGCCCTCCCGATGGAGCGGCCGCACTCCCTCCGCCCTGAGGTTCTCGGTGACGTCGTCCACAATGGCCTGGATCTGCCGCGTGCTCTCGCCGCTACAAATGACGAAATAATCGGCCATAGTGGTGATCCCGCGCAGGTCCATGAGGACGATATCCGCCGCCTTCTTGTCGGCGGCGATGTCCACAATGTGGTGAGCCAGCTCTGTGGATTCCAGACCGGATACTCCTGTTTAGGCTATACGTTGTAGAATGCCTTCGTCGTATCTAAACTTATGCTACCACAACATCTGCTCTTTCCACAACAACGAAGCAAGGAGCACGTAATGACCACGGGCAAGTCGCAGCATATAGTGCCACAATTCTACCTAAGATCGTTCCTCCAGCCAGGCTACGTCTACCGGCGCGGGACGGCCCGTCCAGCGCATGTCAACAGTCCCAAGAATGTTGCGGCTGAAGACTGGTTCTACAGTGGCGCTACGCTGGATGACAAACGGTCACTTGATGAGATGAATTCGAGGATCGAGGGTAACAAGCACATACAGGAGGCTTTTCGACGGCTCCTCAACAGGAACACACGCCCTTCTTCCGACGATAGAGCACCCCTTGCTATCTTGATAGCGAACCTGTTCTTGCGCGTTCCGGCTACTTTCTACGCCGTGGGCAAGCCGACCGTCGACGCGCTAGAGCGGATGAACCAGAAAATAAGCGCCCTAGAAGCCATGCTACAATCTCCGTCCGGCCGACGAGCACTGATGGATGCGCCGCCGCAGCTTCCAGGACCAGGTTCATGGCAAGGCACACCACAAACGTTTAGGACTGAGCTAGAATCGCTGCGCGCACAACTGGCGGTAGGCAAGCCAATGATGCGTGATATCATGTCCTGCATTCCGGACGTGGCCCGCGTTATCACTCGGATGAACTGGACTCTGGTTACGGCGCCGAACAGATCGTTTTTCGTGACATCTGACAATCCCGTCGCCTTAACGCATATTGATGGATCACCAACTGGGGTTGGCTGGGAAAGCTCGACTGCTGTGGCGACGCTGCCAGTGAGCGGGCGTTTATGCCTTGTGATGTCTTACACCTCCACGTGTCAGTGGCGGCGACGACAGGCGACTCAAGCCCAAGTGGATGGTCTAAACCGCCGGGCTATAGCCCTCGCGTGGAACGCCATATATACTCCTGAGCGACATCCGCTGGCCGAGGAGTGGCTTCGCAATTGTGTAATGGAAAAAGCGTCGAAAAGTCAGACTGGGGATTAACAACAGCCGGACGATCCAGGAACACCGCTGAAAGCGGTACTCCGGCATTCGGCGTACGCTTGGCCTATTGCTGCCTACTCATCCGCTGCCGCTGGCGGGCGGCATGGTACAGGACAATCGCTCCTGCCACCGCCGCGTTGAGCGAGCCGGTCGCCCCCGTCATCGGCAGCCGCACCAAATGGTCGCAGCGCTCCCGCACCAGGCGGCCCAGCCCCTGCCCCTCGCTCCCCACGACAATCACCGTCGGGCCGCGATAGTCCATGGCGTCGTACTCTTCCGGCCCGTCCGCCTCAAGGCCCACCACCCACAGGCCCTTGTCTTTCAGCTCCACGATCGTGCGCGGCAGATTGGTCACTTGAGCCACCAGCAGATGGAACACGGCCCCCGCCGAGGCGCGGGCCACGGCGGGCGTCACGCCAGCGGCACGGTGCGCGGGGATGAGGGCCCCGTGCGCGCCGACCACCTCGGCGGTGCGCAGCAGGGAGCCAAGGTTCTGGGGATCCTGGATGCCGTCGAGCACCAGCAGCAGCGGCTCTTGTTCCTTCGCCTTCGCCGCCGCCAGGAGATCGTCGACCTCCGCGTAGCGGAATGGCGCCGCCTCGGCCACCACGCCCTGGTTCTCCGGCGCCATCTGGTCCAGCGCCGGCCGCTCCACCAGCGAAATGGGGATGCGCCGCTCTTCGGCCAGGCGCAGCAGTTCCGCCATCGTGCCGGGCTTCGCGCCGGCGGCCAGATACAGCCGGTATACAGGATAGCCGGTCCGCAGCGCCTCGACTACGGCGTTATGCCCGCCCAGGTAGGGCCACCTTGAGCTAGGCGGAGGGCCGCCACGACGTGCCATCGGGCCGGTCCTCCACAGTGATGCCCAGCTCCCCCAGACGCTGACGGATCTTGTCGGCGACGGCGAACTGGCGGGCCGCCCGCAGCTCGTGGCGTACCTCCAGCAGCAGCTCAATGAAGGGCGCCGCGGCCATCGCCGTGGAGACGGGCTCCTTCATGGTCAGCCCGAGCACCTGCGACAGCTCGAGGAGCTTGCCCTGGGCCGGCGAGAGATCGGAGGGGCCGGCGCCCGCTTCCCTCGCCCGATTTATCTCGCGCGCCAGGTCGAACAGGCTGGCAACGGCCAGCGAGGTATTGAAGTCGTCGTCCATAGCCTCGACGAAGGCATTCTCAGCATTCGCAGCCGCCTCACGCATGGCCGGCGAGCCATTCTCGCCGGGCCGGTAGCCCTGCATCGCCAGGCGCAGGCGCTCGGCGCCCCGCTTGGCGCTGGCCGCGCTATCTTCGGTGTAGGTGAGCGGGCTCCGGTAGTGAGAGCCGAGCACGAACAGCCGCAGGCTGTCCGCGCCGTGCTCCTGTACCGCCTCCCGGATGGTTACCAGGTTGCCGATGGACTTGGACATCTTCTCGCCGCGGAGTTGCAGTAGCCCGTTATGCATCCAGTAGCGGGCGAAGGGCACCTTGCCGGTGTACGCCTCCGACTGGGCTATCTCGTTCTCGTGGTGCGGGAAGATGAGGTCCTGCCCGCCGCCGTGGATATCGATCTGCTCGCCCAGGTACTTCGTGGACATCGCCGAGCACTCGATGTGCCAGCCGGGGCGCCCCTTGCCCCAGGGGCTGTCCCAGCTCGGCTCGCCGGGCTTGGCCTCCTTCCACAGGGCGAAGTCCAGCGGGTTCTCCTTAGTCTCCTCCACTTCCACCCGGGCGCCGGCCCGCATCTCGTCCAGCGACCGATGGGACAGCTTGCCGTAGTCGGCCTTGCTGTCGACGCGGAAATAGACGTCGCCCTCCAGCACATAGGCGTACCCCTCGTCCACGAGGCCGCCGACCAGTTTAATGATCTCTGGCACCTCACCGGTGGCCCGCGGGTAGACGTCCGCCCGCTTTATGTTAAGCAGGTCCATATCCTCGAAGAACTCGGCGATGTACTTCTCCGCCAATTGGCTGGCCGGTATGCCCTGCTCGTTGGCCCGGGCGATGATCTTGTCGTCGATGTCGGTGAAGTTCTGCACGTGCTTCACGCGGTAGCCGCGATATTCCAGGTAGCGGCGCACGACGTCGAAGACGATGTACGACATTGCGTGGCCGATGTGGCTCGTACTGTAGGGGGTGATCCCGCAAACATACATCCGGACCGGGTCGCCTATCGGCCGAAACTCCTCTTCCTGGCGACTCAGCGTGTTATAGACCTTCATAGCTCTCCTCGAAACGTGCATCGCACCGTCATCGTTCTTCTATCAGCGCCACTGCCCACGCGGCGATACCCTCGCCCCGGCCGGCGAAGCCCAGCCCCTCTGAGGTCGTGGCCTTTATGCCCACCTGCGCGATCTCCAGGCCCAACGCGCCTGCGATGCGCTCACGCATCAGTGGCACGTAGGGCAACACGCGCGGCTGCTCCGCCACCAGGGCCGCGTCTATGTTGGCTACCTTCCAGCCGGCCGCCGCAATTATCTCGCCGACCCGGGCCAGCAGCATCAGGCTGGACGCGTCGCGGTACTGTGGATCGGATGGCGGGAAGTGCTGCCCGATATCGCCCAACGCCGCTGCCCCCAGCAGGGCATCCGCGATGGCATGCAGCAGGACGTCGGCGTCAGAGTGCCCCTCCAGGCCGCGCTCGTGTGGTATCTCCACGCCGCCCAGGACCAGCCGCCTGCCCGCCACCAGCCGGTGTACGTCGTAGCCGATCCCTACCCGCACGCGCTCTCTCGTCCTCGTCGCCAGAGCAACCGGACCAGCTCCAGGTCCTCGGGTGCGGTGACCTTGATATTATCATATGACCCGAAGTAAACCTTGACCGGGTACCCCTGCCGCTCGATCAGCATTGCGTCGTCGGTGACCTCTTCGTCGATGTCGGCGTAAGCAGGCCGGATGAGGCTGGCCCGGAACACCTGCGGCGTCTGGACCGCCCACAACTGGCTGCGCGCCAGTGTGCATTTGACCAGGCAGCTTTCGTCCACCATCTTGATGGTATCCCGGCTTGGCACAGCGGCAACGGCCGCCCCGGTTTCGGCCGCTGCCTGCAGGCCGCGACGGATCAAATCATCCGTCACCATCGGCCGCGCCCCATCCTGGATGACCACCCAGTCGCAGGTGCCCAGCTCCGCCAGGCCGTGGGCCACCGATTCCTGCCGGAGGTCGCCGCCCACGCACACCGACACGACCTTTCCCCAGCCGCTTTCTCCGACCAGCGC
Organism: Chloroflexota bacterium; assembly: GCA_023475235.1. Lineage (GTDB taxonomy): Bacteria > Chloroflexota > UBA6077 > FW602-bin22 > JAMCWG01 > JAMCWG01. The sequence continues at coordinate 1,761 of JAMCWG010000172.1, read as the reverse complement.
CTTCGCTCGCCCGAGATTAGCCGCGCCCATCACCAGCACAATCTCGTCGATAGCTTGAGAGGACTGGAACACGGAGACGGTCCGGGCCAGAAGCGGGGCGCCCTCCAGATCGGCGAACATCTTGTCGGCACCCATACGGCGGCTGCTCCCTGCCGCCACTATCACGGCGCCCACTCTGCCGCTCAAGAATGGCAGCGAGGTGCCGGTGCTCTTCGTCATCTAGCCTCCGCCTGGGCGCCACGGAGGCGTGCGAAGATCATGCGCCCGGCTGCCGTCTGTAGGACGCGGGTGACGACGACTTCAACCTCGGAGCCGACATGCCTGCGACCATCTTCCACTACCACCATGGTCCCGTCATCCAGATAGCCCACTCCCTGGCCGGCCTCCTTGCCCTCTTGCGCAATACGGACGATTAATTCCTCGCCAGGCAAAAACACTACCCTGATGGCATTAGCCAGCTCATTCACATTGAGGGCCCGCACTCCCTGGAGCGAGGCCACCCGATTGAGATTGAAGTCGCTGGTCACGATGGACCAGCGCATCTGCCTGGCCAGCTTCACCAGCTTGGTGTCAACGCCGTTGGGCCCCTCGATATCATGATCGGTGATCTTCACCGGCGCCAGCGACTCACGCTGGAGACGGTTGAGCATCTCCAATCCTCGCCTCCCGCGGTTCCGTCGCTGGGAATCCGGCGAATCGGCGATGTGCTGCAGCTCCTCCAGCACGAAGCGAGGCACGAACAGCGTGCCGGGCAGGAAGCCGGTGACGCTGATGTCGGCTATCCGGCCATCGATGATGGCGCTGGTGTCGAGGAGCAGGCCGTGATGGGAGGTGTCATCGCCGTGGCTATCGCGCCAGGGTATGTGAAATGCCCCTCCCAAGTCCCGATGGCGGGCGAGCATTATCCGAACCCCCATATAGGCGAGCGCCACCGCGGCGAAAAAGGGCGTCACGTTGCCGAGATAGGACGGCAGCCGGGACAGCGGCACCGCCAGGAGTGCCGAGATCACCGAGGCCATCAGCAGCCCCAGGCCTCCGGCAACAAGATCATCGGTCGGAACGCGAATGGCCGACTCTGACAAATGCCGCAGCGGATAGATGATGAGGGGCGGAACGGCAAGCACCCCACCTAGCACGCCGACCGCGCCCAAGCCGGCGCTGACGATCATTGTATACTCGTGGGGCACAGCCAGCATTGCGCTGGCATCGCCGCCGGCCTGCCAACCCACGAATCCGAGGATCACTCCTCCAATGATCCGGACAAATGCGATCAGCACGGCCCCTGTCCTTTCCGCCTGTCAATAGAAAAGTGAGTGTACAACGGTACACTCACGGCGGTACGCTCACGACATCCACAACATCATCTTCGGCCCGAGTCCTCTTTCCCACCGTACGCGGACCTGCGGTCGCCGAATCCGGTCGACCAAGGTTTGCTCCGACAATATGCTATCACACCATCCAATCCTTGTCCATACGATATCGTAATGCAGAACAGCGCTTCTTGACGCTCTATTACCGGTTAGATAACATGGCAATAGGGATCACGCCCGCTGACCGGCTGCGCCGTGGCGCGGCCGGTCAGCAATTGCCATAATAAGGGATGTACGCGATCATACCGGCAAGCACCCGTGGAGTGTCAGTGACTACCCCGCCGCAGACATACTATATATGGACCGTCGGCTGCCAGATGAACAAGGCCGACTCCGAGAGCTTCGCTGCCGCCCTGGAAGGACTCGGCCTCCGTCCGGCGGCCGCCATCGA
>JAMCWG010000023.1 GCA_023475235.1 Chloroflexota bacterium | reverse complement strand
GGCGCCAGAGATTCCCCTTGAGCAGGTTACACCTATGCCAGTCGACCTTCCCCTGCTCAGGCAACCTCGTTATGCCAAACGCAAATGCACTTCCCGTACAACACCGGGTGATTAGTTGGATTCAATGCACGGCCGTGCGCCCCTACACAATCCTCTCCCACCGCGAGAGGTCGCCCTCGCCACGGCGAGGTCCGCCTATGGCGACCTTTGGCGGGCCGCGCCGAGGGATGACCGAAGGCCGGAGGTGAGGTAAACTGCCATTGGCAAGGCAACCGAAGAGCTGTCTGATTCCTGGCCGGCGACTTCGATAACACCCTTGCGCAGGTGCTGAACCCGCGCAAAGGTTGGTTGGCACGCCCTTGTGGGTTAGGTGCGAGCTTGGACCTCAGCCGCGCCCCAGCGACTGCCGTACCTCGGCCAGCTTGCCCTGCATGAACTGCTGGCCTTCCTGCACCTTCAGCTCAGCGGCGTCGACGATCGTCTTATCGAGGGGAGGACCCTCCCGCTTCTCGAACTGATGGCGCGCTGCGTTCAGCAGGGATGAGAACTGGTCCGCGAGGGGCGCCTCCGTTTGTTGGGCGCGCAGCTCGTCCATCGCCTCCGGATCCGTAATCTCCGTCAGCATCGACAACTGATTCTGCGTTGCCCCAACAACTATCACCTTCCGGCCAACCTCGAGGACGTATACCGTCCTGTTCGGCGAAAGGCTTAGCGAGCCGAGGAGCGACACGGGCCTCTTGTCGGCGATGGCGCCGCGGTCCCGATACACGTAGCGGCGCAAGGCCCACATCGCGATGTAGATGAGGCCGACGACAAACGCCAGCTTGAGGGCTATGCCGCCCACAAGCCCCAGCCAGTCGGTGGATGGCAGCTCGGCGCCGGCCCCGCTGCCGAACTCGGCGTAGTCTCTCACGACGAACCCATCGGCCTGGCTGTCCGCCGTCCCTGAGGGGGCAGCCTCGGACTGTGCGGCCGCGGCAGGAGCGGGCACCGGCGCCTTTGGCATAGCGCCGGCCAGGACCAGCCCGGCGATTACGGCCGCCGCCGCTATGACGGCGAGAACGTTGCGATTGCGTGTGATCTCGTTCATCTACATGATACCTGCTATGCCAGCGAGGTGATCCTCTTCTGTGGCGTCACGACTTCGGTGACCCGCACGCCAAACTTCTCATCGACGACTACGACCTCGCCTCTGGCAATCTGCGTGCCGTTCACAAACACGTCTACTGGCTCGCTCGCCAGCTTGTCCAATTCCACGACCGAGCCGGGCCCCAACGCAAGGATGTCTTTAATGGATAGGGAAGAGTTGCCGAGCTCCACGTTGACCTTAAGCACCACATCCAGCAGCAGGTCTATGCCCGATCCGTTGACTGGCTCGCCGGCGCCGAGGGGTGCGAACTCCGCCACGTGCACTTCCGCGACCGGCTCGCCGGGTTGGTCATTCGGCCCTGCGTCCGGCGAGAATTCCTCGTTAGCCATTACTGTTGTTCCTCCCCTACAAGTACAGCTTCTGGTGTTTGGGCTTTCCTGAGGTCGTTTTCTTCCTGCGAAGTCCGAGTTATCGCCACGCCCAGCCGGCGGCCTATCCGCCCGGGCCGCCCGTAATACTTGTGCTTGCCGGCGACCATAACCTCTAGCTCCTCCTTGATGCCTGTTTCCAGGACGATCACATCACCCCTTTGCAGGCCGATCAGCTCTCTGACGGAGACGGTGGCTGTCCCCAGCTCTGCCTTGACGGGCAGGTCCACCTTCTCTAGCTGCATCCGGATGGCATCCTGTCCTCCGGATACGTCCTTTCGAACGCCGGCCAGCCACATCTGAGAGGTAAGCTTCCCGATTATGGGCTCGAGCATCGTGTACGGCGTGAATATGCTGATGATGTTCGAGGTCTCCTTCATCCGGAGCTCGAACAGCAGGAGCACCCCGACGTCCGCCGGCAGGGCCGAGTGCACGATCTCGGGGTTGAAGACCATCTCGTCGAGCTTCAGATTCACGCGATGAATTTGCAGCCAGGACTCCCGAAGCGAGGCAAGGAGGCTCTTGATGAGCGTCTGAAGCAAGATCAGCTCGACGTCCGTCACTTCCCGCAGCTTCTGCGGCACCAGCCCCGTTCCGCCGAGCAGGCGGTCGATCAGGGCGAAGGCAAGCCCCATATTCATCTCGATGATCATGTGCCCGGGCAGCGGGTCGGCGCTCACAATCGCCAGTACGGTCGGGTTGGATAACTGCTCGATGTATTCCTCGTAGACGGCCTGCTCGACAGATGAGAGCTGAAGCTGGACACCGGTCCGCAGGTAAGACGACAGTGAAGAAGCGGTCCCGTGGGCGAAGCTTTCGTGGATGGTCTGGATCGCCCTCAAGTGCTCTTTAGAAAACTTGCCAGGCCTGCGGAAGTCGTATAACCGGACGTTCTTGTTCCCGTCGACTTCCATGCCTGCTGCCGTGCCTTCCTGAGAGTCTAGCGAGCCGAGCAGGGAATCGATCTCCCATTGAGAAAGAACCTTTTTCGCTTCGACGTCCATCTTCGTTCCTTCCCGACTTGCAGCGTTACTGGATGATGAACTGGGTAAAATAGACGTTCGTCAACTTATGCTCTCCGACGACGCCGCTGAGCTTGCTCTTCAGCTCGTCCCGCAATTGCTGCTTCCCTTCGGCTTTAATAAGCATGTCCGAAGTCTTGCTGGAGAGGCTCATCGTGATGATATCCTCCATCACCGGCCGCCTGCTTGCCATCTCCTTGATGAATTCGTCCTGGCGCTTCTTATAGGCATCGCCCTTCAGATTCCTGGCATCCGGCAAATCGAACTCCAGGGCCAGCTCGATCTTGACGTACTGGAACCCTCCGCTGTCGGCCAGGTTTATCACTCGCTCTTTCATCGGGAGCATCATCCCAGGTCCGGGACTCGCGGCCTTAGCTTGCCCGGATTCCGCGGCTGAGGGTGTGCCTGCCTCCTGGGCGCTGGCAGTGCCCCCCAGGAGTGAGAAGCGCTGGATGAGGTACAACCCTCCCACACCCCCGCCCAGGAGAGCCACGACAAGGACTATCACTATGATCATCTTGCCAAAGGTTAGCTTCATCGGTATTCCTCACTTCTGTCAGGCAGGGCGGTAAACGACCCTTGCCCGGCAAGTCACCCGGCATATGGGGCCTAATGGCCCGCTGCCGGCGCCCCGCTCGTGCTGGCCGGCGCGTCGCCAGTATTGGTTGCCGGTTCCGGCGTTGGCTTAGGGTACACGATCACTATGTCGACCCTTCGGTTGAGGGCCCGATTCTCTCTCGTGCTGTTGTCCGTCAGGGGCCGGTACTGGCTGTACCCCTGGGCCGATAGCCGTCGCGGATCGATGCCGCTCACCTCGACCAGGAACCGCGTGACCGCCGTGGCGCGGGCGGCGGAAAGCTCCCAGTTCGTCGGATAGAGGTCGCTGTCCACCGGGATGCTATCGGTGTGCCCTTCTATCCTGATTTCGTTGGGGACCGCCCGCACCTGCTCGCCCACCTTCTCCAGGAGCGCTGTCGACTCGGGCCTGAGGTCGGCTCGCCCGGAATCGAACAGGAGGTTTCCCGAAAGGCTGATGGCAATGCCGTCTTGCTGCATGGTCACGTTGACGTGACTCTGGATGCCCATCTGCTCCGCCGCCTTCATCACGCTCGTCCGTATCCCCAGGAAGTCGTCCATAATCTTGTTGCCGCCGTCGGGGCCATTCTGGCCGGAGATGGCGGTGGTGTCCTGTCCCTGGAGCACGATGACGTTGAATGCCTTCTGCAAAGAGGCATTCAGCTTGGCGAACTTCGCTTCGTCGGCCTTGGAGACAGAGTACATCACCACAAAGAACACCAGCAGCAGGGTGATCAGGTCAGAATAGGTGAGCAGCCAACGCTCAGTATTCTCATGTTTTTCTTCGAGATGACCTCTTCTCTGCACGTGCAACCGCCTCTAGTCCGCGTGCTCCAGCGTCAACTGGCTGCAGTCGCAGGTTCTTCGGCGACGCTCCGGGTGCCGCGGACGGCCGAGGCCTGCCCCTCCTTCTTGCCTCGCTCGCTCGCCGACAGGAACGCCTCCAGCTTCTCGCGCACGATGCGAGGGTTGTCCCCTGCCTGAACGGCAAGAATGCCCTCGCGCGCCACCTCTCGCAGGTATAGCTCCTCCTTGCTCTGGGCCTTCAGCTTCGCTCCAAGCGGGAGCCACACCAGGTTGGCCGTCCCAACGCCATAGAATGTGGCGATGAAAGCGGTAGCGATGGCGGAGCCCAGCTCGGATGGGTTCTCCAGGCTGCTCAACACGTTCACCAATCCCATCACCGTGCCGATGATGCCCATCGTCGGGGAGTATCCCCCCATAGCTTCCAGCATAGCGTAGCTCTTCTGGTGCCTTTCGGCCAACGCTCCTATCTCGATATCGAGAAGCGTCCGGACCACTTCGGAATCGATGCCGTCAACGACGAGCAGCATCCCCTTCCTTATGAAGGTATCCTTGATCTTATTTGCCTCCTCTTCCAGGGAAAGCAGGCCCTCTCTCCTGGCCCTCTCCGCCAGGCTAACGAAGGTGGTCACCAGCTCGGTAGATGATGTGCCCGTTCCCCCTCCGAGCATAGCCTTAAGTATGAGCACAGGAAGCTTGGCAACCGTGCCGAGGGGGAAGCTGGTCAGCGTGGCCCCGAAGGTGCCGCCAAACACGATCAAGGCGGCCGAGACGCTGAGGAACCTGCTGAGCTCGCCCCCCTCCAGGACAATGGTTGCTACGAGCGCACCGATGCCCACTATCAAGCCGATGATGGTCGTTGGTCCCAAGAGGCTATACCACCTAGATCAGAAATAGTGAACGGACCTAGCTATCCGCCGCCGGTACCAGCGGGCCGGCGCAGTTGCTTACCAGCAGTCTGTCGCCGGTTGACTTTCGCCTGTAGTCCACTATGCGCGAGACTACTTCTTCAGCCGATTCCCTCACGACAAGCTTCTTTCCGTTCGTCAGAGAGACGACCGTGTCCGGAGTCATTTCGACGCTTTCGATGAGCTCTGCGTTGATGTAGAACTCGCTGCCATCGAACCTGGAGAGACGGACCATTGACTGCCTCCATTCGCCCAGGTTAACCTGCTGCAGGTCAGGGACGCGACCGCACTGTAAGGCGGGTGAATCTTAGCGGCGCAAGCACCTACTGCCAATAGCCGAAAGCGTCCGCCTTCGGCAGCCATATGTACTCGCCGCCTCAAGCCATTGGTACCCGCCCTCACCGGCGGCTCGCTTCGCTCGACCCGACCGCTCAACCCGGTGCGCCGGGAAACAGCGGGGCGACCAGCATCCTTGCCCTTTCGTCGCCTTTCCCCGCTGCGCCTTCGCCGAACGATGTCGCTCTCCAGTTATATTATCGGTTTGAAGTCCCCATATCTTCAGTCCCTGCCAGACCCGGTCTCCGCGAGGCGCGCCTGAATCGAAGAATCTTGTAAACGGAATGTTGTAGGTAATTGACCGGCGTGCTAAAATGCTCGAAGGACCGCCGGCCGGCCGCTTTCCGAATGCCCGGTCGAGTGGCACCCTGTATAGCCGCCGGCCTGTGATGGAGAGTCATCGTAGCAAGGAGGCAGCGTGGATTCAGTACAAGTCTCTGCCAGAGCCCCCGATGTCACCGGAGATACGCCTGGCAGCGCCCTCGGCTTACAGCCCAGGCCGCCGCAAGCGGATGCAGAAGGGTCGCTCGTCGCCGAACGGGAGAGGATCGCCAGGGTATTGCACGATGACGTGATGCAAGCCTTTGCCGTCTGCTTGCTTAAAGCTCAGTTGTGCCAGCGACTCCAAGGGAAAAAAGAGTACGCCCTCGCAGCCAAGGAGCTGGGCCTTCTCGAAGATGCCCTCAACGAGACGATCGACAGAGTACGAGACCTGACAGCGACGTTGAGGCGCTGAGAGTGCCGCACGACGGCCGGGTTGGACTATGAAGCTGAAGCATAACGAGACATTGACCGTACCGCAGACAGGCGAGGGCGACGGACAACCCATGCGGCAGTTGCGGGCCCTCAGCGAGGCGGCGGTCGCCTTCTCGTCAAGCCTCGACCTGGATGAAACGCTGTCGCGGATTGCCCGCGAAGCGTGCCGGATCGCGGGGTTCCGCCGCTGCTTCATCCTCTTACTGGACGAGGCAAGGCAACACCTGTCGCTATGCGGCAGCTCGCTCCATTCACGGCGCCCGTACGTATCGACAGGCAGGGGCGCCTCGTCCGGCCTTTGCCTGCCCGTTGACGACCCCGAAGTGTCCTGCCTGCTGGAGACAACGAGACCCGTGTTCTTCGACGACTGCGACGTCCCCGGCGGCCTGCGCCCGCTTCTGGGCGCCTCGACGGATGGCCCGGCCCACGTGCTGCTGATCCCGCTGGCCCTGCACGGCCCTTCGCTGGGGCTGATCCTCCTGGCCGGCTCGAGGAAAGCCGAAGGCCACGGCGAGCTCGATCCCGACGTCGCCGCCCTCCTGGGTTACCATGCTACCGCAGCCATCAGGAACGCCCAATCCGTTCGGTCCGTGAACCTCCAGCTCTTCGAGACCGTGGCCCGGGGCAAGCGTGAGTGGGAGCAGACCTTCGACGCCATCTCCGATGGCATCTTCATCACCAACACCGAGCGCGTCGTAATCAGGGCCAACCAGGCTTTCGCCGCTAAGTTCAATGTGCATCCGAGGGATATCATCGGCAAGAAATGCCACGAGGTAGTCTGGGGCAACCCTGTCCCCTGTCCTCAATGCTTGCTCGACAGCGGGCAGGCCGATTCCGATCACCCGCCGAGCGTCACGTCGGTAGAATGCGGCATTCGAGGGATGATCTCGCAGATAACGGCTTACCCGGTGTTAGACAGCGGTGGCGAGCTGTCGGCGGTGGTCCACATCGTCAAGGACGTGACCGAGCAGAAGCGGCTGCAGGAGCTGGTCATCCGCTCTGAGAAGCTCCGGGCCATTGGCGAGATGGCGAGCGGCATCGCCCACGACTTCAACAACCTCCTGTCGAGCATCGTCGGCTGGAGCGACATAATGCTCCTCGCCGACCTGACGTCCCAGCTTCGCGAGTGCGCGATGGCCATCCATCAGGCGGCGATGGACGGGACGGAAACCGTGAAGCGGATCCAGGAGTACACCCGGATAAGGAAAGATACCGAGTTCTCCAGCGTCGATATCAACGAAGCCATCAGAGGCGCCGTCGAGCTGGCCCGCCCGCGATGGAAAGACGCGGCCGAGAAAGCCGGCATAACCATCAGCCTCACCACCGAGTTCGCCGCCGTTTCCCCGGCCAGGGGAAACGCCTCCGACCTTCGAGAAGTATTCCTGAACATTATCCTCAACGCTATCGACGCGATGCCCGAGGGCGGGGACATCAAGATGGTGACCGGCCAGCGCGGCGACAGCGTATTCGCCGCTATCAGCGACTCGGGCGTCGGAATGTCCGATGAGGTCGTCAAGAGCATATTCGATCCGTTCTTCACGACAAAGGGCTCGGCGGGGAGCGGGCTCGGTCTCTCCATCGCCTACGGCATAGTCTCGCGCCACGACGGTGAGCTGACCGTCGAAAGCACCCTCGGCAAGGGCAGCACCTTCACCGTGGTCCTCCCGATAGCGCCGGCGGCCGAGCAGAAGCTCGACCTCGAGGCACCATACCTCGCTCACAAAGCTCGGGTCCTGCTGATCGACGACGACGAGCGCGTGCTGGGCGCCGTCGAAGCCCTGCTCCGTACCGACGGCCACTCCGTCACGAAGTGCCTGGGGGGCAAACAGGGGATCAGCGCCTTCAGCAGGCGGCTGTACGACCTGGTGATTACGGACCTGGGCATGGCCGAAGTCAACGGGTGGGAGGTGGCCGCCAAGGTGAAGGCGGCTTCGCCGGATACGCCAGTCGTCCTCCTCACCGGGTGGGGCGCTGAGATCGCGGTCGAACACCTGTCGGAGCTTGGCATAGATGGGATCATTCAGAAGCCGTGCCGGCTTCCCGTGCTGAGGCAGACGATCAATCAGGTCCTGAGGCGGAAGAAGGCGGTACGCGAAGCTTCGGCGCCATGCGAGCCAGGCGTCGAGGCGGGCGCCGAGCCGGCAATCGAGCCTCACGCCGATGCTGGCCGCAAGCTCAAAGTCCTGGTCGTCGAGGACAACAAGTGGTTCGGCGAAGCACTGCAGGAAAGGCTTAAGATCGACGGACACCGGGTCTCTCTGGTCACTTCGGGACAGGACGGTATTGAGGCCCTTAAAGGCAACGGCTACGACATCGTGCTCACCGACTTGAAGCTGCCCGACGCCTCTGGCCTTGAGCTTGCCGCCCGCGTCAAGCGTTCCAGGCGGCGGCCCTTCGTCGCGCTGATGACCGGCGACAGCGCTGCCCTTGACGGGTCGCTCCTGCGGGCGGAGGGCGTCGACGCCGTCCTGCCCAAGCCGTGGAAGGAAGCCGAGCTGCAGACGGTGATAGACCGCGTCCGGCGACGGGGCCCCGGAAAATGAGCATTGTAACCCGTGCCTGCCGTCCGGCCACTTATGCCTGAAGGCAGGACAACGAGGTGCGGGCAACCGCTCTAACTGGTGGCAGGCTCGCTGAGATTGCGCAGGAGGCGCACCAGGGCGGCGAACAACTTCGGGTCCAGCTTGCCCGTGCTCTCGCCCTTCAGTATCTTAAGCGCATTGTATGGGCTGTGCGCCGGCCGGTAGGGGCGTTCGCTGGTCATCGCGTCGAAGGAATCGACGACGGCCACCAGCTTCGCGTACAGATGCATGCTGTCGCCCTTGATCCCCGCCGGATAGCCCGAGCCGTCCAGGCGTTCGTGATGCTGGGAGACGATGTCCAGCACCACAGGGGATATGTCGACCGCCCCCGACAGCGTCGCTCTTCCCCAGGACGGATGCTTGCGAATGGTAGCCCACTCGTCGACCGAGAGCGCTCCGGGCTTGCTCAGGACATTGTTGGGGACGTTGGACTTGCCTACGTCGTGCAGGAATGCTCCCATCCCCAGGACGGCAAGCTCCCGGTTGTCGGTGATGCCGATGGCCTTACCCACGCCCACAGCGTAGAAGCCAACGTTGACCGCGTGCGTGTATACCGAGTAGTCGTGGCGCATCACGGTAAGCAGGGCACCGAAGGCATTCGAGCTGTGGGTCAGGTAGCGTAGGGTTAACCCGACCAGATCGGCTACCCTCGGTATCACCGCTTGCAGCGCTGTGTTAGAAGCGGCTTGCCTCACGGTCTCCATTGCCGAATCGTACAGCACCTTCGCCTTCACCATCGGTGGGACTTGCTCGTCTGGAAGGCTGAGCAGCGCCGTCGCCGGATGCTGGGTGCTCATTCCTCCGGCACCGCGAATCCAGAGACAGGTGACGCCGGCCGCCATTAGACGCTCGCAATCCAGCGCAGTGAACGGCAGCGAGGTGCTCCTGTACAGAATGTACCGACCCCCCTCTTCGATATAGAGGTCGCACATCAGGGGCAAGACGGCGCGAATGCCTTCCAGCTCTAATGGGACATAGCTGTAGTCGGTCATCGCCTCTTCGCGCTCTTTGATCAACGATAAGCCATCCATCTTTGTTGCTGCCTGTTCCCTTCGCTATGGCCGTCCCCATCCCAGGAATAGCGCTGCCAGCGGAAGCTTTCCTCTGGTAGAACTATCGGCACTAGCTGTATGTTACTTGAGTCTTGCTTTGCCGATTGGTGGTGCTTGACCTAAGTCTCGCCATCAGGGTGGTACAACACAACGCGGTTACGTCCCTGATCTTTGGCTGTGTACATAGCGTTGTCGGCGTGGGACATCAGAAACTCGGGGCCCTCCCGCCCGTCGATGGCAACGACGCCGGTGCTGACGCTGAGGTGAAACTCGTGCCCGCCGACGGAGAAGGTGTGTTCCTCCACCTTGCGTCGATTCCGCTCCGCGATAGACCGGGCTTCATCGACCTCTGTCCCTTCCAGCAGCACCGCAAACTCATCGCCGGCGAAACGGGCCAGAAGGTCCTCGGCGCGCAGGTGCTCCTGCAACAGTCGGGCCGTGGCTATCAACACTTGGTCTCCCGCAGTATGGCCGAAGGTATCGTTGACGAACTTGAAGTCATCCAGGTCGAGGAACAGGAGCGCGCTCCTGGTCCCCCGGCGGGCCCGGGCTACGGCCCGACTCAGCGCATCCTCCAGGAGCCGACGATTCGGCAGGCGGGTCAGCGGGTCGTGGGTGGCCAGGTAGCCGAGCTGCTGCTCCTGCATCTTGCGGTCGGTCACGTCGTAGCAGGACCCTATGTAGCCGGCGAAATTGCCGTCGGGATCGCAGTAGAGCCGTCCTATGTCCACCATCCAGCGGTACTCGCCGTCGTGCCGGCGCAAGCGGTATTCGGCTTCGTAGGGCCTCCGGGCGTTGAATGCATCGAGATATGCTTTCATGCGCCGGTCCAGGTCATCGGGATGGACCCCTTCCATCCACCCGTCGCCGATCTCCTGTTCCAGTGTCTTGCCGGTGAACATCAGCCAGCTCTTATTGAAGTAATAGCATTTGGCATCGGTGCCGGAGCGCCAGATAGGAGCAGGGAACTCATCGAGCAACGTGAGATAGAAATCGCGGGCCTTGGCGAGGGCTTCCTCTGCCTTGCGATGCTCGGTCGCGTCGACGATTTTGCAGATTATGCCCCCCACCGCTGGGTTGCTCAGATGATTGCTCAACGCGACTTCCAGAACGCGGTACGAGCCGTCTTTGTGCCGGCCACGCATCTCTGCCGACGCGGCAGCGCCGGGGCATTGGAGCACCTGAGCGAAGACGCTCTCGAGGTTCGCCGCCTCCTCTGGATGGGCCAGTTCGAGCAAGGATTTGCCGACCATCTCTTCCGGCCGGTACCCGAGTGCTCGCTCGACGGAGGGGCTTATGGACTGTATGGCACCGGCCTGGCTCAGGACGGCAACGATATCGGATACGCTTTCCGTGAGCGAGCGCAAGTGTTCTTCGCTGCGTCGCAGTGCTTCCGCCGCCCGCTTGCGCTCCGTCGTGTCGCGAGCGATGCCCACCAGGCCGATCACTGCGCCAGCGTCATCGCGAAGAGGTACCTTACGCACGCTACGGGCCATCTGACCCCACGGGGTGGCGTACTCGTGCTCGCTTTCCACCACCACTCCCTGCTTCAGCACCTTCGATTCCTCGTTCGCGATCCGGCGGGCCGTCTCCGGCGGGAAAAGCTCCCACGCCGTCTTGCCGATGACATCCTCTTTGCGGCGGCTCACGCGGCGCGCCAGCTCGGAGTTGGCCTTCGTGAAGCGGCCCTCGGCGTCCTTGACGAAAATGGCATCATCCGCGTTTTCCACCAGCGTGTGATACCTGTCCTCGCTGGTACGCAACATGTCCTCTGCGCGCTGGTAATCGGTCGTGTCCCGTGTAAGTATGAGGATGCCCTCCACTTTTCCAGCGGCGTCCACCATCGCCGCGACGCTGGTGTCTGAGCGGATGGTCTGCTCGCGCCCGTTGACGGAGATCGTGAGCCGGAAGTCGTGGCGAGTCTCGGCCTGGCCGGTATTGCGGACCCGCCGGAACCATTCCTCCACCTGGGGCTGGCTGCCCGGCAGGTAGTCGAAGTAGGACATGCCCAGGGCCTGCTCGGGGCTGTAGGAGGTATACTTGCGAATCATCTCGGCGTGGGCGTGATTGTACTTGCGCAGGATAAAGGCATTATCGAGGAATGCGACCCCTGCCGGCATATTGTTCAATATGGCATCATTCAGCAGCTTCTCCCTGGTTGCCGCCCGCTGTGCCTGCTTAAGGGCGGTGATATCCGTCAGAATGGCGACGGTGCCGCTGAAATCGCCGCCGGCGTCCTCCATTCTCGTCAGTTGTATTTGGAAGTCCCGGTCTACTTCCAGAGTCTGAAGGTGTTTCTCAAAGCGTGCCTCCGACTCGCTGCCCGCCACAAAGGCGTGCAGCTCTTCGGCCAGCCAGGGCAGCGCTTCTCCGACTGGCATCTCCTTGACCTGGCTGCTGTGGAGGGCGCCGATATCTCGCATCAAGGCCACGGCAGCCCGGTTCATATTGTCGATGCGGCTGCCATGGTCCATCAAGATAACCGGACTGGGCAAGCTCTCGAAAAGGGCGTGCTGCCCGCTCGCCGCATTAGCCATGGCCTGGTTGGCAGCTTGAAGCTCCGCGACCCGCTTGCTATCAGAGGTCTCTGCCCACTGGGTGCAGAAGCCGAGCTTCAACCGATCGAAGAAACGCTCGATGAACCGCAGATAACGTTGCTCATCGTTCCGTTTGAGGCCCGTCTCTAGCACGAGATCGATGTAGCTCTGCCGGAAGTAGGTCATCAACCCGAAAAATAGCTCGAGGGTGCCCCCGCGCTGCCGGTGTTTCCTGGCCTCCGTTATGCCGAACGCAGCGACAGGGTCTTTTTTCAGGTCGTCGTCCGGGCTGAACTCCAAAGGCTGTTCGTTGGACTGCAGGGCAGCGAGCAGGCATTCGGACAACCCGGCAACGGACCTCCGCCACGGCTCTTCCGTCGCTGAGGTGTATTTAACGTAGCCGTGAGCGCCCGCGTACTGGAGTACCCGGCGCGCTAGCCGGTCTTCATTGTCTGCAATAAGATCATACAGACGTTTCATTATCGTGGCCATCACTTAGAGACCATCTCGCACTCGACAGAGATTATTCCGAGCCCGCTTGCGGTCCTATTGGCACTGGCCTCCCATTGCGAACGGTGACGAGCTGATGCGGCGACCAAGGAGCGAGGATGGTGAGCAAGCCGGCTGCTATTATGTAGCTTTCGAGTATTATAGCTTACTTTAAGCCGTCCTGCTCCCCAGTGCACCTCTGAAGCAGGGGTAAGCGAAGTTTAGCATGCCGGCCCCCTGTGCCGCCACACTTTGCCCAATCTCCAAATTAATATCGGCAGGATCGCGCGGGCCTGGAGGCCCCTGGTCGTGCTCACGCAGCGTCCAGCTCGGGCAGCGCTGCTTTCTGCTCGCTGGTCAAGACCTTGTCGAGCTGCAGCAGAATGACGAGCCTTCCCTCCAGCTTGGCGATGCCTCGCAGGTACTCGCTGTCGACCCCAGCCACGATCGGTGATGGCGGCTCGACACAGCTCGCCGGTATCCTCAACACCTCGGATACGGCGTCGACTACCATGCCGATGACGTGCCCCTCGGTCTCTACCACGACGATCCGGCTGGACTTCGTGGCCTCAGCCGGCGGCAGGCGAAAGCGGCTGTGTAAGTCTACGACAGGGATAATCTTTCCACGGAGATTGATCACCCCTTCGACGAAGGCTGGCGCTCCTGGCACCTGGGTTATGGCCTGCATTCTGATGATCTCCTGTACCCTCGAGATGTCGATGCCGTATACCTCATCGCCGAGATCGAACACCACCAATTGTTCTTCGAGGTCCCCCACTTGAACCGCCGACATCCAGCCTACCTCCTCATGAAAATGCTCAATACAAATATCACCACTCGGCCGGGCTTGCAGGAGGGCCAATGGTACTGCAAGAGAGGGGTCTCTTGTCCCGCAGCAGGGTCCAGAAGCCTCGACAAATGGAGTCGCCGAGCTCTCGTACCCATTAAGGATATCCGAATCTTGTCGAAAACTATGTCGGAAAGCTGCGACGCAATCGAGACGTAGACCTTCCAGCTCAAGAGCATAGGATAAAGACGTGACCCTACAATTTGATGCCGCGCCGGATGAACTGGTTGTGTTCCTCGAGGAAGCCGAGGAACAGCTACAGCTTCTCGACCAGGATATCCTGGTCCTGGAGAAGGAAGGGCCGAACGCCGACCTGCTTCAGGAGGTATTCCGGGCAGCCCACACCTTGAAAGGGTCCTCGGCGGCCATCGGACACGAGCGAATGGCGAGCCTGACGCACGCCATGGAGAGTGTGCTCGATTGCCTGCGAAAAGACCAGCTCGAGACCAGCACCGCTCTCATCGATCTGCTCCTCGAAAGCCTGGATGCTCTGCGGGCATTGAAGGAAGAGGTGGTCACCCTCGAACACAGCGGCATAGACCCTTCCTCCCTGGTGCAGTCACTGAAGCGCTTCCTGCAGCAGAACACTCCCGCGGCCGAGGGCGTCTCGACCAGGGGTGAGGCGAAGGCAGCAGGAGGCGATGCTGCCCCACCGACCGATGCGGCACCGCAACCGGCCGGGACGGTACTACAAGAAGGCAAAGCCTATCGGATCAGCGTACAGGTCGCGAAGGACTCTACTTTTCCTGCAGCACGCTTCCTGCAGGTACTCATCGCGCTGTCCGATATCGGCGCGATAGTCGAGTCCAGTCCGACGAGGGAAGACATCGAGGCGGAGAAGGCGGGCTACGAGCTCGACATCCTCTATTCCACGAGTGAAGACCGCCGCTGGATCGAAGAGCTGGTCGCGGCGGTGCCCGAAGTCGTCGCCGTCGAGGTGGAAGAGGTCAAGCCCGAAGGCAGCGCGGCCGCCGAAGGAGAGACGCCGGCCGCGGGCGAGCCGTCTCAAAACGCAGAGTGCGGTGACTCGCTGCCGGCAGCCGGGGGCGACGGAAGGGCCGATGGCGAGGCCAACCTGGAGCGCCGGTCAGCAGCCACGACCGGTGGCGTGTCCGGCAACGGCACGGCGAAGACGGTGCGCATAAACATAGAGCGGCTGGATGCCCTGATGAACTTGATCGGCGAGCAGGTCATCTCCTGCACCAGACTGGTGCAGCTCGGCACGCGTTTGCAGGCCAGGTATGAAGGGGACGAGCTGGCACAGGGGATCGGCGAGGCATCGGTCCAGATCCAGCATATTACCGATGAGCTGCAGGACCTGATTATGAAGGCCCGTATGTTTCCCGTGGGCAGCGTGTTCAACCGCTTCCCTCGGATGATAAGGGACCTCGCCCAGCGAGGGGGCAAGAAGGTCCAGTTCGCGATGGAGGGGGAGGAGACAGAGCTGGACCGCTCGGTTATCGAGACGATCAGCGATCCGTTGATACATCTGCTGCGCAACGCCGTCGATCACGGCATCGAGCCACCGGAGCAGAGGGTCGCCGCCGGCAAGCCCGAAGTTGGACAGATACGGCTCTCGGCATGCCATCGAGAGAGCCGGATCCTGTTGATAGTAGAGGATGACGGCCGGGGGATCGACCCGAAGCGTATGCGGCAGGTAGCCGTAGAGAAAGGCCTGCTCCCGGCCGAGTCGGCAGAAAGACTGAGCGACCAGGAGGCGATCGAGATCATTTTCGCGCCCGGCTTCAGCACCGCCAGCCGGGTCACCGACGTATCCGGTCGGGGTGTGGGAATGGATGTGGTCAAGACCAACATCCGCAAGCTAAATGGGCAGGTCAAGGTGGAGAGCTCTCCGGGACGGGGGACCCGTATCACCGTTGAGCTGCCCCTTACGCTGGCGATAATGGACGCGCTGCTGGTCGGCCTCGACAGCAGCATCTACGCCATTCCCCTTGCCTCGGTAGTCGAGACGCTGCGGGTCCCCGTATCCCAGATCCACTCCGTGAATGGGGGGAAGGCCATCCAACTGCGGGGAAGAATCCTGCCCCTTTTGGGGCTGGGCCACGCCCTCGGATGGAGAGGCAACGGCAGGTACGCCGATAGCAGCTACGTGGTAGTAGTGGGAACGGAGGACGAACAGGTAGGCACTCTGGTCGATTCCCTCATCGGCGAGCAGCAGGTGGTGATCAAGGCGCTGGGAAGCTTTATTGGGAATATCCGAGGGCTTTCCGGGGCGACCATTCTCGGAGATGGGCGCGTGGCCCTGATCCTGGACGTACAGGCGCTGGTGAGAGGGACTCACCAGGAAAGGGCAGGTGAAGCCGTCAATGCTTAGCACTGCTTCATTGACCGAAAGCGAATTGGGGCAATTGCGAAAAGCCGTTTCGCTGGGTTTTGCGAATGCGGCCTCGGGTCTTTCACTAATGGTGGACCGGCGGATCACGGTGAGCTCGCCTGGCCTGCGCATAATCCCGATTGGGCAGGTGCCGGGCCTGGTAGGGAAGCCGGACGAGGTCGTAGTTGCAGCTTATCTGAGCATATCCGGTGATGCCGCCGGGCATATCCTGCTGGTCCTCTCTCCGGACGCGGCTGACGACCTCGTAGAGATGCTGGTGGGATACAGGCCCGACGCGATGGCTGCGCTGGACGACGTGGAACGATCGGCGTTGGGAGAAGTCGCCAACGTCACCGGGTCCTTCTTCCTGAGCGCCATCGCCGATGCAACCGATCTGCTGCTGCAACCATCGCCGCCGGCGGTGATTGTGGATATGGCGGGGGCAGCCCTGGATGTGCCGTTGATCGCCGTCGCGATGACGATGGAGGAAGCTCTCGTCATCGATACCCGGTTTGCCGACGATGACCATCAAATCAACGGGCTTTTTCTGATGTTCCCGGACGTGGCGTCGCTGAGATTGATGTTGGAAAGAATGAACCGGCTCGATGAATGACCACAATACTATATCCGTCGGCATAGGCGAGCTCTATGCTACCAGAGATCCATCAGCGGTGCTGGCTGCCTACGGTCTCGGCTCATGCGTTGGCGTATCGGTATTCGATCCCGTAGCTCGCGTCGGCGGGCTGGCGCACATCATGCTGCCGAGCAGCAAAGATGCTACTCAACAGACTTCCGGCTACAAGTTCGCCGACATCGCAATTCCGGCTTTGCTGCAGCGGCTGCTCGAGCTGGGCAGCATGCCCAGGAGTCTCGTCTGCAAGATAGCAGGAGGAGCGCAGATCCTGATGGCTCCCGATCATATGAACAGCTTCCGGATAGGGGAACGCAATATCGAAGCGGTGATGAATGCCTTGCAGCAATACAATATCGTGCCCAAGGCGATGGATACGGGGGGATCACACGGGCGGACCCTGCGCCTGTTGATGGGAACGGGACAGGTTCTGGTCAGGACCGTCGGAGGGGACATCACCGAGCTATGACGAGCGAAGCTTTCCTTCGGAGTCAAGGAGACAGAGTATGGCAACCTTGCTAGTGGTCGACGACGCCGCCTTCATGCGAATGAGATGCTCCAAGGTACTGAAAGACAACGGCCATACGGTGGTGGAGGCTGAGAATGGGGTGCAGGCCCTCAAGAAGTACCAGGAGGTCCATCCGGACGGGGTGCTTCTCGACATAACAATGCCCGAAATGGACGGCCTTGCTACACTCAAGGAGATCAAGAAGCTGGACCCCGACGCACGTGTGGCGATGGTGACGGCGATGGGGCAGCAGGCACTGGTCATCGACGCCTTGAAGAGCGGGGCAAGAGATTTCGTCTTGAAGCCATTCCAGAGCGATCGGGTGCTGGCCGCGGTCAAGAAGATCCTGGCGTAGAGGCTCGAGCTTGGGCTCCAAGTTGAGCAGGAGCGTCACGCCATTCGCCGGTGGGCGCCGGCATTAGGTGAGGAACACGTGATAAGGGTCCTTGTAGTCGACGACTCCGCCTATATGCGGTATGTCTTGCGGAACACATTGGCGTCGGACCCCAGCATCGACGTCGTGGATGCGGCGCGCGACGGCCTCGACGCTCTAGCGAAGATCGCCTCCCTGAAGCCGGATGTGGTCACCCTCGATCTTGAGATGCCGCGGATGAATGGGTTTGAGGCACTCAAGCGGATCATAGCTGAGTTCCCGCTGCCGGTCATCATACTCAGCGGCCTCAGCCAGGAAGGGGCCGACGCCACCATCCAGGCCCTGAGGCTGGGGGCCGTCGATTTCGTCCCGAAGCCGACGAATGGCAGCCTCGGCCTGCAGTCCGTACGGGAGGCGCTGCTGACCAAAATCAAGCAGGTGGCGGGCCTCGACGCATCCAAGCTGAGGGTGCCGGGGCCGCACCCGCCGGCAGGCCAGAGCAAGGCGGAGGAAAGAGGCCAGAGCAGTGGATGCGCAAGCGTCGTGGTCATCGGCACCTCGACCGGCGGACCGAGGGCGCTGCACGACGTCGTGCCGCAGCTCCCCGCATCGTTACCGGCGGGGGTGCTGATAGTCCAGCATATGCCTCCGGGGTTCACCAGGTCCCTGGCCAAGAGGCTCGACGATCTATCGGCCCTCCAGGTGAAGGAGGCCGAGCCTGGAGATGTCGTGCGGCCCGGGGTGGCCCTCGTCGCCCCCGGGAACTACCATATGTCGGTGTCCAAGCGCGGGGCGATCGGCCTGGACCAGCGGCCGCCCGAGCACGGCGTCCGGCCCGCCGTGGACGTGACGATGGACTCGGCGGCGCAGGTGTATGGTCCCGCGGCCCTTGGCGTCGTTCTGACCGGCATGGGGTGCGACGGCACACGCGGCGCCAGACAGATCAAGGCGGCGGGCGGCCGGGTCATCGCCGAAGACGCGTCGAGCTGCATCATATACGGAATGCCTCGCTCGGTGGTCGAGGCAGGGCTGGCGGACAAGGTCGTGTCATTGGAGATGGTCGCCAGCGAGATCGTGGCTCTCACCAAAGGCAAGAGCACCTCCCAAGCTGCCCCTGCCTCCCGCCTGCCGCTGGCACGCACAGCTTAGTGAGAGAACAGCAATGGTAAACCTTGAGTACTCTTATTTTCAGAGGAAGGTGCTCGATCTAACGGGCATCGACCTGTCTTCCTACAAGAGCGAGCAGATGAGGCGTCGCCTGGGCACGATTATGGCCCGTTCGGGGGCGCACAATCTCTTCGAGTATTATCGGTTGCTCTCTCGGGACAAAGCCAGGCTGCAAGAGTTCCGCGATTTCGTGACAATCAACGTCTCCGAGTTCTTTCGCATTCCGGACAAGTTCGATTACCTCCGCACGCACGTGCTGCCGGGGCTGATGGCTGACCGCCGAAAGCTTCGCGTGTGGAGTGCCGGCTGCTCGAATGGCTCGGAGCCTTATTCCCTGGCTATCGTGCTGACCGAGCTGGCGCCCTTCGGCCAATGGCAGATCCTGGCGACGGATATCGACGCCACGGTACTGGAACGCGCTCGAGCCGGCATCTATCAGCCGGCAGACCTGGTGAACGTGAAAAGTGGCCTGCTCAAGCAGTTCTTCGTGGCCACCGGCAACCAGTTCCAGGCCGCCGACCGGATCAGGAACAGGGTCCAGTTTAAGACACACGACCTGTTACGGGACGAGTACGAGAAGGACTTCGATCTCATCGTCTGCCGCCACGTCGTCATCTATTTCACGGAGCCGGCCAAAGAGGAAATATTCCGTAAGTTCAACGACTCCCTGCGCCCGGGCGGCGTCCTCTTCATCGGAGGCACCGAAGTGATGAAGAACCCCTCGGAACTGGGCTATTCGAGCATCTCGGTATCGTTCTATCGCAAGGTGGGGGCGCCGCCTCCCAGCAACTAAACAGCCGCACCTGATCACTGAACAACACGGAGGCAACATCGTAAATGGAAGCGGGCATAGTAAACAGATTCATCCAGTCGGCACAGAGCGTCTTGCAGGCCGAGATCGGCAGTCCCATAGGAGTCGGGCAGGTATCGGTGCAGATCGTGCCGTACACGAGCCAGGATGTCACCGTCTTCGTAGGCATTGCGGGAAGCATTCGCGGGGTTGTGCTCCTCGGCATGTCGGAAGATGCTGCCAAGGCCCTGGTATCACGGCTGATGGGCCAGGAAGTGGAAGCGCTGGACGAGTTAGCCCAGAGCGGGGTCGCCGAGATGGGCAATGTGATCGCGGGCGCCGCGGCCACCAGCCTCTACGATGACGGGCATTCCTGCAAGATTACGCCCCCGGCGGTGATCATAGGCAACGGCACCACGATCTCGACCCTCAACGTCCGCCGGCTGGTCATCCCTCTGTCGACGCCCTGCGGGGTTGTGGAGATGCAGCTCGCCCTCACAGCGAATAACCTGCAACGAGCTGGCTCGGCGATGGGAGCATCCGCCCACAAGTAAGCTGTCGTTCGGGCAAGCCAGTGAAAGACCCTGCGTCGTCCGATGGCGCTGCTGTGGCTCACACATATAGTGCGGCCAGGCAATGCCTGGCCGCACATTCGCGAGGGCTTCCCCTCTGCCCACCGGTCCAGCGCTTGCCCTCACCTCTTCTGCGAGGCCGTTCAGAGCAAGTCTTCCCCGCCGAGCAATCCCGGCGGCGGGCCGGCGTTAGAACCCTGGATAAGCCCGCAGGTGTAGGATGATCTCCTGCACGCCGCCGGAGCCGCAGCTATCCGTGAAGCGGACATCGAAGACCGGCGAGAGCGGGTTGCCTGTGTTGGGATTCAGGACTTGAATGTGCCACGTTCCCGGTCGGATGCCGTCGCCCATGTCACGCTGCCAGCCACCGGGCCCCCAGGCACCGGCGATGCTGATGGCTTCGTTGCCCCAGTCGTTCCAGGTCTTCACCTTCTCGCCGTATACGGGGTTGTTGTAGCCATCCCGCAGCGTGCCTTCCAGGAAGGTGTGGCTACAATTGGGCTTGACCTCCACCCACTCCCAGTAGTACTTGTACTGTGGGGGCTGGGCGGTCGTCTGGGCAACTGCCTGCACTTGGCCGGCGGTCCGGAAGGTCCATGCCGCCAGGTCGCGCTCAGTCGGGTCCTGGGGCTGGATCGAGTCGCCCGACAGGTACCCCAAGCTCTTAGCGTCGTCGCCAATCGAAGCCATAATCACCGGCCCGTTGTTATAAGACGCCAGCACCGCGCGCTGCAGCCGGAGCACGCGGGTGGTGCCGTAGGTCTTGGGATGGGCCGCCGGCAGCCCCAGCAGTTGCTCATAATTGGGCGTGCTGAAGTATGCCTGCGCCAGGTCGCTGTATGCCGGATCGGAAAGCCAGCTCAGGCGCTCCTCGCGCGCCTTGGCGAAATCGCCCCCGGCGTTATCGGGCTCCCACGGCGGGTACATCTTCTGCTCCAACTGGGGGTCGAGGCCGGCATCATGCAGGGCGTCCATCAGGTTCACCAAGCGCGCGGAGTGGCTGACCGAGTCCCATTGAATAATACCCTTCTGGAACGCCTGGTACTGGAAGGTGTCGTTGACCTGGTCCCTGAACCGCCGGGAGATGGGATAGCCCAGGGTCTGCGGCCCACCGAAGTTCTTGTAGGCCGTCCACATCGCCACGGTGCCGCCGCCCCCATCCGGGCCGCCGTCGACGACGGCGAAGCCTTTGTCACCCTGGCCGCCCTGGCCGTTGGCCTGCTTGTAGAACCACCCGTTGCTGAGGGCGTAGTCGGTGCCGGCCGCGGGCTGCACGCCGGGGGTAATCACCGGGCCGGCCGAGGTGAGCACCTCCGCTTTCGCGGTGCCCCGGTTCGCCCCTTCCCAGCGCACCTGCGCGGAAACATGGACCAGCATCCCCGTGGGCACCTTGAGGACATAGTGATAGATGAGCGGGCCCGGCACGAACGTGCTTCCCGCCGGCGGGCGCTCGGACTTGATGTAATTGTTGAACCAGTTCACGGCGTTGCCGCCGAAGTTCCCTTGATTCTCGCCAACCTTGCTGCCGGCCCAGGACTGCTCCAGCCTGGCCCCGTCAGGGATGAACCCGGTGACGTAAATGGGGCCCAGGTCGTTGGTATCGATGTTGTGGACCGTGACGTGGACCTTGATGGTATCGTCGCCCGCCACTTCCGGCGTCAATTCTATAGCTAATCCCTTGCCGGGTTGGTCGCTGGGTTGGTCGTTGGGCTGGGCGAAGGTACTGGCAGGAAGCCCGCTGAGAATGATAATCAAGATACCAACCAGACACAGGGCAGTTTTGGCGCGCATCTCTTTACTCCTGTCTAGCGAATCTTCTCTGTTCTTATGAAAAACGCGCAGTGCAAGGGGGTCTCCCGCAAGGAGGCCACCGCACGCTCATTGTAAGAAGAAGAATGGCTGGCGTCAAGGAGCAGCATATGTTTTTCTTGACTCGCCCCGATTTCCGATGCTATGATAAGGCCGAATGAGGCCCTGCAGTGCCCGTGATGCTTAACAACGTTTTGAGCCAACACCTCTAACCATGGGAGCCGATCTCCCGAGGCGGGGTGCTGGGAAGGGGCAACCCTCCTCGGCCCTTAAGCCTCAGGGTAGGTACCCACTTTGGTCTGGGGGTCAAAACCGAGTGGCACACGGCACAGCGGGGTCAGAGTAGTTCAGCGTCCCTGTTTCAGGGGCGTTTTCGTATGCGCCACCAAGGGGGCCACGCTATGTTCACTCCAGTCGGAAGCAAGGTAGGCTTCCCCGAGCTAGAGAAAAAGACGCTTGCCTTCTGGCAAGCGAACAGGATTTTCGAGAAGACGGTCGAGGCGAGAGAGGGGCGTCCCCGCTTCTCGTTCTACGAAGGCCCTCCAACGGCCAACGGCCGGCCCGGCATCCATCACGTTCTGGCGCGCGTCTACAAGGACGTCATCCTTCGCTATCGGACCATGCGCGGCTACTACGTCCCGCGCAAGGGGGGCTGGGACACCCACGGCCTGCCGGTCGAGCTGGAGATCGAGCGCGAGCTCAACATCGCCTCCAAGCCCGAGATCGAGGCCTACGGCGTGGCCGCCTTCAACGCCCGCTGCAAGGAGAGCGTCTTCCGCTATGTCCACGATTGGGAGGCCCTGACCGAGCGCATCGGCTACTGGATCGACATGGCCAACGCCTATGTCACCTACGCCAACGAGTACATCGAATCGGGATGGTGGATCACCAAGCAGCTATGGGAGCGCGGCTTCATCTACCAGGACTACAAGGTGACTCCGCACTGCCCGCGCTGCGGCACCTCCCTTAGCTCACACGAGGTGGCCCTGGGCTACGAGGAGAATACCCCCGATCCTTCCGTCTTCGTGAAATTCCGCGTCGTGGAAGCCCCCTGGCTGGACGAGCTGGACCCGCCGGTGTATATGCTGGCCTGGACCACCACCCCCTGGACGCTCCCAGGCAACGCGGCGCTGGCCATCGACCCGGCCGCCGAGTACAGCCTGATGCGCATGGCAGACGGCGAGCGCCTGGTGCTGGCCAGCGCCCGCCTCGATAAGGTGCTGGGCGCCGCGTACCCGGTGGAGCTGGTCCTCACCGGGGCCGACCTGGTGGGCACGCGATACGCCCCATTGTACGATATGGTCGGCCAGCATCAGGTGGATGGCGTGCGCGTGCCGGTATACCAGGTCGTGGAGGCCGAGTTCGTGTCGCTGGACGAGGGCACGGGCATCGTGCACACGGCCCCGGCCTACGGCGAGGTGGACCTGGAGCTCGGCCGCGCCCGAGGGCTGCCGGTTATTCATACGGTCGACCTGGAGGGCAAGATCACCCCGCATGCAGAGATATGGTGGCGCGGGCAGCGTCTGGACGAGTCCGAGCAGGCCGCCGGCCTGCTACGCCGTTTCGCCGGCGTGCCGGCGAAGAAGGCCGATCCTTCCATCATCGATGATCTGAAGGAGCGGGGCCTGATCTACCGGAGCGAGCGAATACTGCATACCTACCCATTCTGCTGGCGATGTAGCACGCCTCTACTCTACTACGCCAAGACCTCGTGGTACATCCGCACCACGGCCAAGAAGGCGGAGCTGGTGGCCGGCAACGAGCAGATTAGCTGGTATCCCGAGCACATCAAATGGGGGCGCTTCGGCGACTGGCTGGAGCACAACGTGGACTGGGCGTTCTCTCGGGAGCGCTACTGGGGCACGCCGATGCCCCTGTGGCGCTGCGACAACTGCCAGCGGATGGAGTGCATCGGCAGCGTGGCCGAGCTGCGGCGCCGGTCCCGCACCGAGCTGCCCGAGAACCTCGACCTGCACCGGCCCTACGTCGACGAAGTCGTCTTCGACTGCCCGGAGTGCGGCGGGACGATGCAGCGCGTGCCCGAGGTCATCGACGCGTGGTTCGATTCGGGGGCGATGCCCGTCGCCCAGTGGCACTATCCCTTCGAGAATCACGACGCCTTCTCGCATTCCTTCCCAGCCGACTTCATCTGCGAGGCCGTCGACCAGACGCGCGGCTGGTTCTACAGCCTGCACGCCCTGTCCACCCTGCTCTTCGACCAACCGTGCTATATGAATGTGATCTGCCTGGGCCTGATCCTCGACGCCCGGGGCGAGAAGATGTCCAAGTCCCGGGGCAATGTGGTCGACCCGTGGGAGGTACTGAACGCCCACGGCGCCGACGCACTGCGCTGGTATCTCTTCACGGCCAGCCCGCCGGGCAACGCCCGCCGCTTCTCGGTCGACCTGGTCGGCGAGGTGGTGCGCAAGTTCATGCTCACCCTGTGGAACACCTATTCATTCTTCGTCACCTACGCCAACATCGATCGCTTCGTGCCGGGCCAGCAGCCGCCGGCCATGCCGTCCAACCTGGACCGCTGGATAATCGCCGAGCTCCAGGTGTTGATCCAGACGGTGACCGAGGCGATGGACGCCTACGACCCGACGACCGCGGCGCGGGCCATCCAGCAGTTTGTGGACGACCTGTCGAACTGGTATGTGCGGCGCAGCCGCCGCCGCTTCTGGAATAGCGAGAGCGACGCCGACAAGCTGGCCGCCTACCAGACGCTGTATCGCTGCCTGGTGGACGTGATCAAGCTGGCCTCGCCCTTGGTTCCCTTCGTCAGCGAGGAGATACATCAAAACCTGGTGCGGTCCCTCGACGAGGGGGCCGAGGCGAGCGTGCACCTGTGTCTGATGCCCCAGGCCGACACCACCCTCATCGACCACAAGCTGATCGCCGATACCCGCCTGGTGATGAGGGTGGCCAGCCTTGGCCGCGCTGCCCGCGAGAAGGCCGGCATCAAGGTCCGGCAGCCGATAGGCGAGGTACTGGTGAGGGTACGCTCTCGCGAGGAAGAAAGTGCCCTGGAGGAGCTGGAGGCCCAGGTGCGGGAGGAGCTCAATGTCAAGCGGGTGCGGTTCGTCCCCGACGCCTCGTCGCTGGTGACCTACACCATCCGGCCCAGGATCGACCTGCTCGGGCCGAAGTATCGCGGCGCGATGTCGACGGTGGTGCGCCTGCTGCGGGAGGCCAACCAGGACGAAGTGGCCCGGCTGGTCCGCAACCGGCAGGAAGTCACCCTGGGCGAGTACACACTGCTGCCGGACGAGATCGAGGTGGTCGCCAGGGAGCGAGAGGGCTACGCGGTCTCCCTCGACGGCGACTATGCGGTCGGCGTGGCCACGGCCCTCAGCCCCGAGCTGGTGCAGGAGGGCCTGGCGCGCGAGCTGGTGCACCGCATCCAGACCATGCGGCGCTCCGCCGACTTCCGCATCGAGGACCACATCACCACCTTTTACCTGACGGACCCCGAGCTGGCCGCCATTATCGAGCGCTTCGCCGAGTACATCTGCCAGGAGACGCTGTCGGATGCTCTGGTGGCCGGGCCGACACCCGCCGACGCCTACGCCGAGAGTCTGAAGATCGAGGGGCACGAGATCGGGGTAGGTGTGAAACGGAGAGGCGTGCAGTAGCATTTGCCCTGGCCGTGAGGCCGCAAGAGGCCCCGGCATAGAGGAAAGCTCGACGTCCTGCCCGGAAAGTCCCCGGCCGGCGCAAGCCGATCGGGGACTTTCCACGTTCGCCACAGATCTGCGAGGCGAAGCCTGCGATCGAACCCGCCTTTCCGTCACCGTTGCGCTCCGAAGAACAGCGTCAACGTAAGGTTAATAAAAGTTAAAATGCAGAAGGCAGAATCCTATGGTATGATAAAGGTATGATAGCTGGTCTAACGAAGACCGGTGGATTGAGCCAAGCAGGGGAAGGCGACGCGCCACTGGGATGGGGTTGCCGGAAGCCACAAACGGGTGGGGCCCGGGGCTCGGCAAAGGGGGTGATGGCGATGACAAAGTGGTCGTGGGGCAGCATGACCGAGTTTCATCTGGGCAACACCTACATCTGGATGAGTCTCGGGAAGTACGAGGAATGGTTCGTCTGGGTGTTATGGGTGATGGCCGCAACGCTGGGGCTGGTCGTCGCGACCTGGGCCATCGGCCGCGTGTCTCGCCCGCTGGGCCTTCTCTTCATCTGGCTGGACGCAGTCGCTCAGCGTCTGGTGCGGCTGTCGCTGCTCGTGGCCGGCTTGGTCTGGGCGAGCGTCGGCGTCATATACCTGTTGCATCATCTAACGGGCTATCCGCAGCTCCACTAGCCGGCTGCCTGCGACCGGCTAGTGGTGGCTTTGCCATTCCTCGGTGGCTCAGGATGACAGCCCTCGATTCTCGGTGGAACCGCGGAGCATTTCCTCTGGCCTTTCCTTTCCTCTTGTTGTACCCTGTTTATGTGGTCACCGGCCTGGTGCCGGGCCGCATCGGCGTCCGCCGGCGAGGCCATCCGTCGACCAACAGCGGCAAGGCACCACGGTGGCCCTACCAGAGGATGCGCCTTCCACTTCCAGCTAGAGAGGACAGCAAGAGCATATGGCAAATCGCCTGGCGAAGGAGACCAGTCCCTACCTGCTACAGCATGCCGATAACCCGGTGGACTGGTATCCGTGGGGCGAGGAGGCCTTCGACCGGGCGCGGGCCGAGGACAAGCCGGTGCTGCTCAGCATCGGTTATTCGGCGTGTCACTGGTGCCATGTCATGGCCCGCGAGAGCTTCGAGAACCCAGGCATCGCCCGCACGATGAACGAGCACTTCATCAACATAAAGGTCGACCGGGAAGAGCGGCCGGACGTGGACAGCGTCTATATGGAGGCGGTGCAGGCGATGACCAGCAGCGGCGGCTGGCCCCTCACCGTGTTCCTGACGCCGGATGGCAAGCCCTTCTTCGGTGGCACCTACTTTCCGCCGGAAGACCGGCCCCCTCTGCCCGCCTTCGCTCATGTCCTCAGGGCCGTCGCCGAGGCATACCGGCAACGGCGCGGCGAGATCGAGGCGAACACCCGGCAGTTGGAGGCGGCTATCAGCCGTAGCACGGCCGACGTGCCTGCCGTCGAGCCGCTGGCAGCGGAGATGCTCAGTCGCGCCTACTCCCGGCTGGCCCGCGCGTTCGATCGGCGGAGCGGAGGCTTCGGCACGGCGCCGAAGTTCCCGCAGCCGATGGCCCTCGAATTCCTTCTACGGTACTTCCACCGCAACCGGGATAACAGGGCCCTCGCGATGGTCAGCTTGACGCTGGAGAATATGGCCAGGGGCGGCATACACGACCAGATAGGCGGCGGCTTCCATCGCTACGCCACCGACCGTCGCTGGCTGGTCCCCCACTTCGAGAAGATGCTGTACGACAATGCGCTGCTCAGCCAGTTGTACGTGCACGCCCACCTGGTCACGGGCAAGCACCTGTTCCGCTACATCGCCGAGCGCACCCTGGACTATCTGCTTCGCGAGATGAGGGCCCCCGAGGGCGGCTTCTACAGCAGCCAGGACGCCGACAGCGAGGGGGAAGAGGGCAAGTACTATCTGTGGACGCCCCAGGAGATCAAGGAAGTGCTGGGGCAAGGGCCGGGCCAGGTCGTCGGCGATATCTTCGGCGTGATCAGCGGTGGCAACTTCGCGGGACAGAACATCCTGCACATCGATGGCGAGGAGCAAAGCGGCGCTTCCAGCACGATCGAGCAGGCCAGGGAAGCGCTGCTCAATCGGCGCGAGCGGCGCGTCAAACCCGGCCGGGACGAGAAGGTGATCGCGGGGTGGAACGGCCTTGCGCTGGCAAGCCTGGCCGAGGCCGCCTGCGTGCTACAGCGTCAGGACTACCTTGCCGCCGCCGAAGCAAACGGAACTTTCCTGCTGGCATCGATGATGGACGGCGGCTACTTCCGGCACACCTACAAAGACGGCGTCGCCAGGATTGACGGCTATCTGCAAGACTATGCCACCGTCATCGAGGGGCTGCTGGCCCTCCATCAGGCTACGCTCGACGGGAAATGGCTGCAGCAGGCCATCCGGCTGGGAGAGGTTATGGTTGAGCAGTTCTGGAACGGGAAGGCCGGCGCGCTCTATGACACCGGCCCGGGCCATCTGGAGCTGTTCATCCGGCCCAGGAGTACCTTCGACGGCGCGATGCCGTCCGGTCCCTCCGCGGCCACGCTCGCCCTCCTCAAGCTGGCCATCCTCGCCGGCAATCAGACGTGGGCGCGCATTGGGGCGCAGTCACTGCGCTCGATGGCCGACTTGATGGTGCAGGAGCCCCTGGGCTTCGGCCACTGGCTGTGCGGGCTGGACTTCTACCTGTCCCGGCCGAAGGAGATCGTCATCGTCGGGCCCAGGGACGACCCGGGCACGTCGCAGCTCGTCGGCACAGCATGCAAGACCTGGCTGCCCAACAAGGTGTTTGCGGCCCTCGACCCTAAAGATTCCACGCCCCTGTCCGAGTTGCCGCTCCTGGTGAACCGTCCGATGCTTGGCGGCCGGCCCACCGCCTATGTGTGCCAGGGCTACGCCTGCCTGGCGCCGGTCAACGAGCCGGCGGCGCTGGCGGCCCAGCTAAAGAGGGCTTAGATAATCACCAGATAGCGGTGATCGACTTCAACTCCTGCATCGCGGGCACCATATCTCGCAGCAAGCTCACGATGGGCAACTGGTGGGGGCACCGGGGCTCGCATTCCCTGCAATCGTCGCACCGGGCGATGGCCGCGAGGTGGTCCTCCAGCTCCTTCGGGAAATTGGCACGCGCCCAATCGCCCCACTGGAACGACAGCACCCCTTCCCGTCCCCTGCTGCGGAATTCGTTGTAGAAGCGGTATGTCCCCAGGAGGTCGCCAATCTTGATCCCCTGCGGGCAGGGATCACACAGGCCGCAGATGCGGCAGCGGACGTGCGCCAGCCGGCGGTGCAGCCGCTCGATCTCGGCCTGCTCCTCGGCAGTCAGCGGCAGGTGGGACATATCGGAGACGGCGACGTTGGACTCCAGCCACTCGATGGTAGAGCCGCTGGGCACCACCGATCCCACGGGATGGGCCAGGAGGTAGCGCAGGGCCAGTTTCGAAGGGAGCAGTCCGGTGGCCAGCGGCTTCATCACCGTCATACCGATGTTCTTACGCAATGCCAGGGGGATCAGCTCCTTCGTGGCGTCCTGTTCGGCGATGTTCATTATGAACAGGGTCACGTCGAATACATCACGCTGCAATGCCTCGACCAGCACCTCGTGCCGGTGTCCGGTGACGCCCACGAACCTGGCCCGGCCGTCGCGCTTGGCCCGCCGCAGCACGTCGAACACCCCGCCGGACGCCATCCGCCGGTCCAGGTCTTCCAGGTCCTGCACGCCGTGCAGGTGCAGCACGTCGACATAGTCGGTGCGCAGCCTCTCCAGCGAGGCGGCGAACTCCGACTCGCCCTCCGCCGCCGTCACCGCGTCGAGCTTGGTGGCGATGACGGCGTCCTTGCGCCTTCCCTGTAATGCCAGGCCCACCTTGGTCTCGCTGTCGCCGTAGGCAGTAGCCGTATCGATGTAGTTTACGCCGAGCTCCAGTGCCCGCCGGAGCAGCTCGACGGCATAGCCGGCCGTCGAGCACCGCAGACCGCCGCCGCCGATGCCGATCTCGGATACCTGCAGCTCGGTCCGCCCCAATCTTCGGTAACGCATCTTGCACCTCCCGGCCATCGCCAGCTCAGTCGAATGATTCTGGGAATACCCCTGCCAGTGATGCCGGAGAGAGTATAGCACGAGCCGGGTGAACAGCGCGATGAGACGAATGATCGGCAGACGCACCTGGCGCGGCGGCTTCGCCGGGCGGGGAGCGTCATTCACACGTCGTGGTAGTCGTAGTCTTAGGGGTGAGGCAAGCCTCGCCCAAGCCAGAGGGGCGAGGCTTGCCTCACCCCTCTGTGTGCAAAGGATAAGAGGAGATTGTCCCCCCAGACCTCAAAACTCGACCGGCGTCTCCCCCGGGCCGACATCCTCCGGGAGCGGTCCACTCTCGGTCCCCGGGGGTTCTTCTCCGGGGACCGTCGGCGGGGCATCCTCCGGGACCGGCGCATCTTCGGTTGGAGCCGGTGGCTCCGGTGCGCCCACTGTTATGCCACCAGGCGATATGTAGGCCGGCGGCTCCGGCACGCTGAGAACGGCCTGCTTCATCGCCTCCCCGGCGCAGCCGTTGAGGTATATATTGCGGATTTCGTCTATCCGGGCCCGGAAGCCGGTCCAGCGCTGCAACTGGTCAAGGTCGGGGACGGCTGCAAACGGGTTGACCGGGTTCCCCCGAACGAATGAGTCCTGCAGGCGCTGCCAGACACGCCCCAACTGGTCTGCGGATGCGCCCTTTTTCGCCTGGGCCTCCAGATTCCTCATCTCATTGAGTAACGCTCCCAGTATAGTGACATAGTCGGCGTTGCGGTCCGCATAGCCTTCAACACTGGCATTGGGGCTGTCGAAGTCCCCGTTCAGATGTTCCAGGCGATGCATCGTTTCGTGCCAGGCCGTCTCATTCGCACCTGCTCCTACCTGAAGATTACCGTCACACGGCTTGACTTGCAGCCGCATACGCCCGTCCAGATAGCTCGGAGTGTAGCCCCCATCTTGCTGGACCTGCACACCCTCCATCGCGTTCTGGAAGGTTCCCGCATCACCCAGGCTGACGACCTGCCCCAGACACGTGCCGTCGAACGACTTGAGGTATAGCTCGTTCGATCGCCGGACCTGGTCCTCCAACGATAGGGTGCAGGGCACCGGCTTTGTGGGAGTAGCGGTAGGGGTGGGGATAGCCGTCGGTGGCACCGGGGTGGCCGTCGCCGTCGGGAGGGGGGTCGACGTGGCAGTGGCAACAGGGGCGCCGGCGAAGGTGCCGCTGACCACGACGCCGCGGGTCCCGGCATTGTAGACGCCGGTCATATCGATGCTGAATCCGCCGCTGGTGGCACCGGCCGGGATATCAACGGCCACATCGAACGATTGGGAGTTGAACCCCGGCCACCCAGTGGGGATTCTAGCCTTCCACTGCTGTTGCTTGGCGCCAGCCCATACCTGCACCACCACATCAGCGTAGTACCCACTCCCCATCTTAGCTGATCCCGATACCCGCAACTGGCCCGTGCCCAGGTTACCCTTCATGGTTCGACTGTAGGTAAAGCCTGCCGAGTCGGTGCTGGAGATGATACTCGCGCCGGAGATAGTATAGGTGGTCTGCATGCCGTTGAACGGGCTCCCCGGGAAGGTCCCGCCCTCGGCGTAGACGCCTCCCCCATTCGCCAGAAGCAACGTGCCTGTCAAGAAGATTACCGCCAAAGTCGCCAGGAGACTCTTGCGAGAATAGCGCATCTTCGGTGCTCTCCTTAAGCTGATTTTAATGGTCAGGCCTGGAAACATACTGGCGCGGCCCTGCGCCGTGGCAGGAGATGCAGTCCCGACCGGTGTCAGGCTAGCTGCACTCCACCTCTGCGCTACGCATGGCGATCACGATATCGGACACACCCTGATGAGGGGAGGCTGGTACCGCGGCTGGTAATGGGTCGGACGGCGGGCGAGGTAAGTCAAGATGAGGAACACAAGACAACGAGGCGAGAGGTCGGAGGGATGAATGGACTTTCACGGACGTCTCCTCATCATCGAATATGACCAGTTCAGCATAAAGCGTACAGCATTGCTAGGGGGACATTATAGCATAAAGGCGATGCCGCAAATAGCAATACTGGGGCTTTCTCCAGGGTGTTTCGGTTGTCACCCTGAGCCCTTCACTCCGTTCAGGGTAGACTTCGCGAAGGGTCTCGATTGTCGTTTCCAAGGGCATCTCCAACGGCCATATACGGGGCGCTGAGATGCTTCGCGGAGCTTGTCCTGAGTGAACGCGAAGGGCTCAGCATGACAATTCGGCTCATAGCCGAAAGACCCCGGGGCTTTCTCACAGCGTGCCGTCTGAGGACTACGGCCGATGGGACATCCCCGCAGCCTCGGGCCGCACAGTTGGCTGCATCGTTGCCGGCAGGGTATCTGATACGCCGACCAGGGCGAACGCCGCCAGGCCGAGGAGCAACGCCGCCCACAGCCCGAAGAAGGCACCGTACGAAGCGGCTTCCAGGAACCTTCCACCCAGCGCTGTGCCGATGGCTCCGCCGCCCATCAGAAAGAAGGCCACCAGTGACATAGCGGTGCCCCGCGCCCTGGCCGCGAACTCCGTGGCCAGGGTGAGCAGCGTGGAATGAGCGAACATAAACCCGGCGCCCAGAAGAGCGATGGACAGCACAACGGCAGCGAAAGTGCCACCAAACAGGAAGATAAGGCCATCGCCTATCGCCGCCAGGAGCAGCCCGCCGACCAGCGTCCGACGCCGCCCTATACGGCCCGCCACCGCCCCGCTCTTGCGCCCGCCGATGATCGCCGCCAGCCCGAAGGCGGTCATCGTCGCGCCGATGGCCAGGTTATCCAGGCCGAATTGGTGACTGAGAAAGGCCCCCAGATAGGAGAAGCCGCCCCCGATCAGGGTCCCTTCCGCGAATACGACCAGATAGGTGCGGAGGCTGCGTCCCTGGGTGAGAAGCCAGCGGTACGGGGCCAGCACTTCCGCATGTGGGCTGCCGGGATCGGCCAGGCCGCGGCTGCGCAGAATGAGCAGAAATGTTATCACTGCGGAAATGGCGGCGTAGGCAATGAACACGCCTCGCCAGTTCAGGAGGTAGGCAATCGCTCCGCCGATGCCCATCGACAGGCCCTGTCCCAGAAAGGAGATGCCCAGGAAGGAGCCGATGGCCGCCTGGCGCTCCTCCATCCGCACGGTGTCGCCGATGAGGGCCATAGAAACGGGCATCGTAGCGGCCGCAAAGGCCCCGGTGAGCGCGCGATAGATGGATAGATCGGTCAGGCTGGTGCCGAGAGCGGTGAGACCGGCTGCGGCGGTGAAGCCGACAAGGGTGAAGCGCAGCACGCGGAGCTTGCCATAGCGGTCTGCCAGCGGCCCGTAGAGGAGCTGGAAGATGGCGAAGGGCAGCATATAGGCGGTGATGAGCACGGCCGTGCGTACCGCCGACGCGCCGATATCCCGCGCGATCGCTGGTACGATAGGGGACACCACCCAGTTATCGGCCATGACCACAAAGCCGGCGAGCCCCAGGCTGAGAATGAGCGGGGCCACCTCGGCACGCGTTTTCATCGTTCCAACCCCCAGCCATCGAGCCCGGTGACGAAGTCCGCCACGGGTTCAAGGCAATTGCCATATTTTAGCGATTCATACGTGTCCCGCAAGGTTCGCGCCCTGCGGGATGAACAAGGTCTCCTGCAGGCAGCGCTGCCCGCAGGAGACCTGCACGTGGCTGTCACTCTGAGCGAAGCGAAGAGTCTTCTAGTCTCTACAACGCCCCTTGCTAAGACCGGCCTCTCCCTCAGGATGACAGGGCGGCGACGCGTCCTAGTGTCCGCCGGAGGGGCTGAGGCGGACTTCCCGCTTGCCCCTCAGGTAGTCGATCATCGGCTGTGTCACCAGCGGCACCACGTCGCCGATCATATGCGGCATCAGGTTGTCCATCACCTTCGGCATCAGCTCCGGCATCTGCTCCTGCATATAGTCGGGCATCGGCACCATCTCCCCCACCCGTTCCAGCATGGTGGTCATCACCTTGGGCATCATCATCGGCAGCAGCCGGGGGAACAGGATGGGGAACATCGGCTTCATCAGGTCCAGCGCGCCCGGCACCTTGCCCATCAACCGCATCATCGGCCCCATGCCGAACGGCATCGCGTCGATCAGCTCCGGCCACATCGTGCCCATCAGGTTGGCGAAGCCCTGGGGCGTCATCAGGGCGATCATCGCCTCGAAAACGGCCCACTGCGCCCGCACCTCGGGATGCGGGTCAGGGAACTGGTAGCCGAGGGCCGTCGAGGCGAAGCGAGCCAGATCGGTGACCTCGACGGGCAGGTCCTTCTTGTCGCGGCTCACCCGAAGCTGGAACTCGCAGCAGGGGCACAGCGCCAGCACCTTCTCCGCGCCGGCCTCCACGGCCTCGTCCAGGCGAATCTTGCCGATTTCGGTGGCCACCGGCGGCTCTTTGATGAGCGTCAGCACCGAGCCGCAGCAGTGGGCGTTCTCGCGGTTGTGGCTCATCTCCACGAAGTTCACGTTGGGGATGGCCTTGATCAGCTCGCGCGGCGGCTCGAACACGCCGGACGCCCGGCCGATATGGCACGAGTCATGCCAGGTGACCGTCACCGGCTCCATCTCGTTGGCCGGGAATGCGAACTCGCCGCTTCTGATCTTCTCGGATACGATCTCGCTGTAGTGCTTGGCGGTGATACCGTACTCGATGCCCAGCTTCTCGGCCCATTCGGGATACACGTTCCGCCACATCATGTCGCAAGCAGGACACGAGGCGATCACGGTATCCGCGCCGGCGTCCTTCACGGCCTGGATGTTCCGCTTCATCGTCTCGGCGAAGAGGTCCCAGCGGCCGGCCACCAGCATCGGCGTGGCGCAGCAGCTCTCCTTCTCGCCCAGGTAAGTGAAGTCGACGCCTGCCTTGTCCAGCAGGCGCACGCTGGCCATCCCGATGTCATTCTCGACATATGAGGCGGTGCAGCCGGCGAAATAGACGTTCTTGGACTTGTGCTCCGGCCCGTGCTTCTCCAGCAGGTCCTCGGGGAACCAGTTCGCCCGGTCCTTGCGGTAGCCGGCCCAGATGTCTCCCTCAGCGGTCAGGGCCTCGGCCATCATCACGAAGGGCGGGAAGGTCATCTTCTTCTCTTCGTCGACCAGCTTGCCGCGCAGCTTCATCCACGACGGCTCGATGGGCAGCGCTGCCGAGCAGCGGAGATTGCACAGCTCGCAGGTAGTACAGACCAGGAAGGTGTCCACCACCGACTGGTCCCACTTCTCACGGCCCTCCATATACTCGCGCAGCCAGTACCACTTGCCCCGCGGGCTCTGGCTCTCCCAGCCCCGGCCGTAGAACTGGTCGCACTCGTCGACGCAGTAGCCGCACTGCGAGCAGGAATAGGCATACCAGGCCACATCGGCGGGGATATCGCGCACCGGCTCGGACGGCCGCTCGCCCACCTGGGTGATGACGTGGTTGCCGAAGGGCCGGATGAGCGGCTCGAAGGCGCTGCCCAATGCCAGCGCCTTGCCGACCAGCCCATTGTTGATGACCTTGCCGGGATTGAGGATCCGTCGGGGGTCGACCTGCTTCTTGAAAGCCTTCAGCCTGGCCACGCGGCCGGCGCCCAGTATCTCTTTGGCCCGGCTGCCGAAGTACAGGCCCGTGCTGTAGGGGCGCCCGCCGTGCCTCTCGGCGATGTTGACCAGCGTCAGCACCAGACCGAAGACGAAGTTGTAGGAGAACTTGCGCTGGTCGCTGGGGATGAACCCCAGGATGACCACTTCCGGCGCCCCATTCGCGCCTTTGCGAATGACGACGCCTTCCTTGACCAGCGGCTGGTTTATCTTGCGCTCGACCTCGCTCATCACGTCGCCCAGGCTGGACAGCGGGATCACCACCTCGGCCGGTACCAGGGACGGCCCCAGCCGCTTGACCACCATCAGCCTGAAGCGGTTCTTCCACTCGTGGTTGGCGATCTTGTCGCTGAGGATCTCAGCCTCGCACATACGCACGATGCCGCGGAGCTTCTCCTGCACTGCCTCGCGGTCTCTCTTACGATAGGCCAGGGTCATGATGTACGACGCCGGCAGCAGCACGCGCTCCTCGACGGAATGCCCGTTGTGCTCCATCAGCGGCGCACGGTTCTTCAGCTCGGCCATCTTGGGGTTGATGAAGACCAGCGACCAGATGGGCATCTCGGCGGCCACGATGCCTTCGACCAGGCGTTGCAGGTCGTGGGGGTTCGGGCAGCCGATGGCGAGCACATCCAGGTCTTCCAGGGGCTGGACTTTGAGGGTGAGCTGGGAAATGAAGCCGGTAGTGCCCTCGGCGTCGGCCACGAGGTCTAGCTCGCCGCCACTGACCTCGCGGACTTCCCCGCTGGGCAGCACGACGCGGGCGCTGAGGACATTCTCGCGGTACCATCCCGATTCGTAGGAGCCGATGCCGGCGCCGCCCTGCGCCAGCCAGCCGCCCGCCGTGGAGGACGGATAGGAGGTGGGGTAGAGCCGGAGGGTCAGGCCGTGTTTCGCCAGCTCCGCATCCAGCTTCTCCCATACGATGCCGGCTTCAACCGTGGCGGTGCCGTGCTCAGTGTCGACAGCGACGACCCGCTTCATGCGGTAGAAGTCGACCACCAGCCCATGCTTGAGGGGGATGGCACCGCCGTAGCCCGACGATGCCTTACCCCGCGGCGTGAGGGGGATACCGTTCGCTGCCGCCCAGCGCACCAGCTCGACCAGCTCCGCCTCGGTCTCGGGCTGGACCACCGCCGCCGGCGTGGTGTCTCCGATGAGGGGCTTGATCAGGCTCGGCATCGCGGCGATGTCGTGGCCGTATAGCTTGCGCTCGAGGGGGCGAAACGATACGCGGTCGCCGAACATTTCCCCCAGGTACGATAGTTGCTTCTTGCTCAGATCACTCATTTCTAAACAGAGACTCCTTCAAACAAAGAGTGGCACTCCATTGCCTGTATAGCCTCGAACCCATCGAGCCCATTAACTCTTCCCAGGGCCATCCGTAGTATACCGTACCCCCGCAGGGTATGTCAAGCATAAGAAAGCGACGGAGCGACAGGGCTTATGCGTTCTCAGAGGTAAGGTACAGAAGGCTCTCCTATTGACGCAGAGAGTTGGTAGGATGTTCGTGCTGAAGCGAACCACCAACCAAAGAGAACGTGATGCAGTATACTGTCCGATGTCCTGCTCCGGCAATGCCGTCGGAGACCACGACCGCACCTTCCGCCCCACTGATTGTCTCGCCTGAGGCTCTGCTCGCTGCCTTCGCCACTGTGCCTGATCCTCGTCGTCGCCAAGGCGCTCGCTTTCCCTTGCCAGCCATCCTCGCTCTGGCGGTAGCGGCAGTCCTTTCCAACCAACTATGGCATCACCAGTCTGCCACCAGAGATTGCCGACGCATCCCGGCTGTTGGTCCTAAAGAGGGGGCACTGGCAGATCGAGAACGGCCTGCACTGTGTAAAAGGTGTCACCCTGAGTGAAGACCACAGCTTGATCCATCTGGGCAACGGCCCTCCGGTTATGGCCATACTGCGCGACCTTGCCGTCAGTCTCCTGCACCAGGTCGGTTGCCGGCCAATTGCCCGACCTCTGCGCTACCACAGTAGTCACCCAGATCAGGCCGTTGCCCTGCTCACGGGCAACTGCTCCCAGAACTCATAAGCCCTGGACGGAGCGAGCAGCCATATTCCCTTTCTTTGCCCTAGATGCTATTATGACGGTGACTCTTTCAGTATGCCGGATACGCCCTGAGCACACTCCATGGATTCGTCAATCATTCGATGTTGGGCGCCGGGAGAACCTCGAAAAGGAGTGACCTTATGGAAGTGACTATCTCTCAGCAGCCGCCGGCCGACGTGGCCGCGGATGTGCTGGTAATTCCTATCTTCGAAGGGGAGGACTTCTCGCAGGGAGCTCTGGCTGCGCTCGACGGCCGCCTGGGGGGCATATTGGCCCGTATGGCCGGCTGGAAGGA
This sequence comes from Chloroflexota bacterium, assembly GCA_023475235.1. Classification (GTDB taxonomy): domain Bacteria; phylum Chloroflexota; class UBA6077; order FW602-bin22; family JAMCWG01; genus JAMCWG01. The sequence continues at coordinate 13,679 of JAMCWG010000023.1, read as the reverse complement.
TATCTCCGGCAAGGCCTACCAGTCCTCTATGGTGCCTGCCGAGGGGCGCATCGCCGCCGCGAGGGTGGCCACCATCGGCTGCGGCAAGCGAGATGCCTTCGATGCCACCATCGTGCGGCAGGTGGCCGCCGCCGCGGCCCGCCGCCTGGCCGGGCACTCGGCCTCATCCGCTGCTTTCCTGCTGTCCGGCGGCCTGCCCGATGCGGCCGAAGTGCGGGGTGTAGCCGAAGGGTTCGTTCGCGGCCAGTACCAGTACGACAAGTACAAGACCGGCGACGAGAAGACGCCGGAAGCCGAGAGCCTGACCATCCTTACCCCTGCCGGGCCTGCCGCCGGCCCGTTGGAGGACGCTGCCCGCATCGGCCGTATGGTGGGCGAGGCGGCCAACTACGCCCGCCGGCTGATCGATGAGCCCCCCAGCCGTATGACGCCGAGCAACCTGGCCGATGAAGCGAAAGCCCTGGGAGCGGAATTCGGGCTGGAGATGGAGGTCTTCGGGCCCGAGGAGCTGCAGAAGCTGGGCGCCGAAGCCCTCCTGGGCGTATCACGGGGCAGCGCCGAGCCGCCGCGCCTGATCGTGCTGCGCCATCGCGGCGCGCTAGGCGATAGCCGGACCCTGGCTATGGTGGGCAAGGGAATCACCTTCGACAGCGGCGGCCTCGACCTGAAGCCCAGCAACGCTATGGAAGGTATGAAGTCCGATATGTCCGGCGCGGCCGCCGTGCTGGGGGCGATGCGGGTCATCGGCGCGCTGAAGCCGGCGGTCAACGTCCTTGGCGTGATCCCGGCCACGGAGAATATGCCGGGCAGCCGGGCCATCAAGCCCGGAGATGTTCTGCGGGCCATCGGCGGCAAGACCCTGGAGGTGGACAACACCGACGCTGAGGGGCGGGTGATCCTGGCCGATGCGCTGGGCTACGCCCAGAACCTGGGGGCCACGCACATCGTCGACCTGGCTACCCTCACCGGGGCCTGCATCGTCGCCCTGGGCAACGATATCTCCGGCCTGATGGGCGCGCCCCAAGCGTGGGTGGACCGCGTCTGGGATATGGCCAAGGTGGCGGGAGAGCGGCTGTGGCAGTTGCCCTTGCCGGAGGACTACAAGGACCTCATAAAGAGCGAGGTGGCCGACATCAAGAACGTCGGCGGCCGCGCCGGTGGCACCATCACCGGGGCGCTGTTCCTGCAAGCATTCATAAAGGAAGGCGTGGCCTGGGCCCATCTTGACATCGCCGGACCGGCCTTCATCGACAAGGCCCGCCCATACCTGCCCGTGGGCGCCACCGGCGTCGGTGTGGGCACCCTGGTAGACTTGACCCTGGGCTTCGCCGAGACGCCCCGGTGACCGCTCTCCGCTTGTCGAGAGCGGGGGCGCCGATGTTCATCAAAGCAGCCGTCACCTGGCCGGGACGCGTTTTCTACGGCTGGTGGATTGTCGCCGCGGGATCTGCCATCGGCGCCCTCAATTCCGGGCTGTACTACTATGGCTTCGGCGCATTCTTCACCCCAATTCTCAACGAGTTCCAGTGGAGCCGGGCAGAGCTGTCGGGAGCGTTCTCCATCGCCCAGGCCGAAGCCGGTCTGGTAGCCCCCATCGCCGGCATCCTTATCGACCGTCTCGGGCCCAGGCGGATAATCACGGCGGGCATTTCCCTGATCGGGATCGCCTACCTGATTCTCCCCCTGACCAACGGCCTGATGATGTTCTATGGGACGTTCGTCCTCTTGTCGGTCGGCGCGTCGTTGGGCACCACCAGCCTGCCATTCATGGCCTGCCTCAGCAACTGGTTCATCAGGCACCGGGGAACGGCTGCGGGCATTCTGATGGGAGGGTTCGGCATCGGCGGCGGCCTGGGAACATTCTTCCTCGGCTGGAGCATCGCCGTGTACGGCTGGCGGGCGGCCGCCATCGCTTCGGGCATCATCTTTTGGCTGGTAGGGTTTCCGGCAGCGCGAGTGATGCGCCACCGGCCGGAGGAGCTCGGCTGCCTGCCCGATGGCGACACCGTTCCGCCGAACGGGCGGGAGATCCCTCCGTCTGCGGCAATCCCCCGTTTAAATCGCGCCGCGCGCCACGTCGAAGCCCAGCTTACCCCTCGCCAGGCACTGGTCGACAGAGCGTTCTGGCTGCTGTCCATCATCTTCGCCCTCCGAAACCTGGTCAGCGCGGCAGTGGCCGTTCACGAAGTGCCGTTTCTCGTGGACCGCGGCTATACGCTGGAGGAAGCCACGGCCCTGCTGGCCTTCACGGTATGGGCCAGCATTGTCGGCCGGGTCTTCTGGGGCTGGATGGGGGACCGCTGCGACCGCCGCTGGGTGCTGGTGATATGCAATGTGATGCTGGCGCTGGGAGTGTTCATCATGACCGAGATCCCCGACCAGTACAGCCTCGGCCTGGTGGTGGTCTTCATCCTGGTCTTCGCCCCGGCCTACGGAGGCACCGTGCCGGTGTCCATCGCGATGGTGGCCGATTACTTTGGCCGGCGTCACTACGCTACCATTCAGGGGCTGTGCAGCGGCATCGGCGTGGTCGGCAGCGTGATTGGGCCTGTGCTCGCCGGATATTTCTTCGATGTCAGCCACAGCTATGTCTTCGCCCTCCGGTCCTTCGCCCTCGTTGCCCTGGTCAGCGTGCCGCTATTCTGGTTCGTTCGCCGGCCGTCCGCGGGCGGCTCGCGCGCCGGTAGCGGGACCCCTGCTGTTCAGGTACAATAGGCCAGGGGTAGCGTGGGATGCGCCTGCCGAAGTCGAACGTCTTTTACGGCTGGTGGGTTATCGCCGCCGGCGGCATAGTCGGCGCTATGAACTCCGGCTTTTACTACTATGGCTTTGGCGCGTTCTTCACCTCAATCATCGACGAGTTCGGGTGGAGCCGGGCCGCGCTCTCCGGAGCGTTCTCCATCGCTCGCTTCGAGAGCGGCGCGGCAGGGCCCGTGGCCGGCATGCTCATCGACAAATTCGGTCCCCGGCGCATCATAGCCATCGGCATCACGATGATCGGCCTGGGATTCGTGCTCATCTCCCGGATCAACGGCCTGCTGATGTTCTACCTTATCTTCATCCTGTGTCTGGCCGTGGGCAACTCCTTTGGCACCAGCCTGCCGGCTATGGCCGCCGTCAACAACTGGTTCATCCGGCGCCGGGGGATGGCTATTGGGGTCTTGATGGCTGTCTTCGGTGTCGGTGGCGCCCTGGGGGTGCCCCTTCTCGGCTGGCTGATCGCCACCTTCGGCTGGCGGACAGCAGCCGTCATTGTCGGGCTCATCTTCTGGACCATAGGGCTCCCAATATCGCGCCTCATCTACCACCGGCCCGAGGAGCGCGGCGCCCTGCCCGACGGCATACCGGCGTCGCCGGCCGGTGATCCAGGTGCGGATACTGCTGCTACGGCCACCCCGCCGCATACGGAGGCCGATTTTACTCCCCGGCAGGCACTGGCCACCAGTGCCTTCTGGTTCCTGGCCATAATCTTCGCTATCCGGCATCTGATCAGCTCGGCCATCGCCGTACACGAGGCCCCATTTCTGGTCGACCGCGGCTATACGCTGGAGCAAGCATCGGCCCTGCTGGGGGGCACCGTCTTGACCAGCGTGATAGGCCGGCTCTTCTGGGGCTGGGTGGGCGATCGCTGGGACCGGCGCTGGATACTGGCCCTGTGCCACGGCCTGATGGCCCTCGGCGTGCTCATTATGACGACTATCTCGGATACGAGCACCCCCGAGCGGGTGGCCGCGTTCATCATGGTCTTCGGCACTGGCTACGGAGGCACCGTGCCGGTGTCCATCGCGATGGTGGCCGATTACTTTGGCCGCCGCTCGTACGCCACTATTCAAGGGACGGCGAGCACGGTGACGATGTTCGGGGATGTGAGCGGCCCCATCCTGGCCGGCTACATCTTCGACGTCAGCCAGAGCTACCTCGTCGCCTTCGTATCTTTTGCCGTCGTGACGCTGGCAGGGCTGCCCCTGTGCTGGATGGTGCACCGACCAGTGCTGGCAGCCGTCAGTCGTGGCCCGGGAAGGGCCGGTCCGCTGAGCACATCGAGAGGGGTGGACGAATGAGACTGTCCAGGCCCAGGATCTTCTACGGCTGGTGGATGGTGATCGGTGGCGCCGTGGCGCTGGCCATTCATGGAGGAGCGATCCACTACGGCTTTAGCGCCTACTTCAACCCTCTGATCGACGAATTCCATTGATCTCGCGCTGAGCTGAGCGGGGTGTTCTCGCTCTCTCGACTGCAGGGCGGGCTCATCGCGCCGTTCTCCGGCATTCTCATCGACCGCTGGGGCCCCCGGCGCCTGATGATGGCGGGCATCGCCCTGATGGGCATCGGGTTCATCCTGCTGAGCAGGGTGCATTCGCTCCTGATGTTCTATGTCATCTACACCCTGTTCGTCGCAGTGGGGCTCGGCTTCGGGCCGACGCAGAGCGCGATCACCGCGGTGGGCAACTGGTTTGTCCGGCGGCGCAGCACGGCGATGGGCATCGTGATGGCCGGCTTCGGCATGGGCGGCGCGGTGGTATCCCTGCTGGCCTGGTTCATCTCCAACTATGGGTGGCGCAACACGATGCTGGGGGCGGGTATTCTCATACTGGTGGTACAGATGCCGCTCGCCCTGCTGATGCGGCACCGGCCGGAGCAATACGGACAGTTGCCGGACGGCGACGGGCCATTGCAGGCCCGGGCCGCCGAACCGCCGCGGCAGGCGAGGGGCCTGCTTTCGCGGGTGAGTTCCGATGTCAGCCTGGAGCCGAGGCAGGTCCTGCACACGCCGGCCTTCTGGCTGCTGGCCACGATCTTCAGCATCCGCCAGATGATAACCAACAGCGTGTCGGTGCACACCATCCCATTCCTGGAGGACCTCGGCTTCAGTCCGGAGATGGCGGCTGGCATACTGGGGATCATCGCCGTAACCAGCATACTAGGGCGGATATTCTTTGGCTGGCTGGGAGACCATATGGACCAGCGGGTAGTCAACGGAATGACACTCGGCCTGCTGTGCGTCGCGATGCTGGTGATGTCCCGCGCCACGGGGCTGACCGAGGTACTCCTTTATGTCCCGATATATGCGATGGCCTATGGAGGCTCGGTGCCGCAGGTGCCGGCGACCCTGGCAGAATACTTCGGGCGCAAGCACTTCGGCGCGGTGCAGGGCTTCTCCAACACGGTGCAAATGGTGGGCAATATCGGCGGGCCGTTGTTCGCCGGCTACGTCTTCGATGTCACCGGCTCGTACCGGTTCGCCTTCGTCTCGTTCTCGGTGGCGGCGGCTGTTGCCACGCTGATGCTGTTCGCCGTGCGCCGCCCCAGGCCGCAGGAGACGCCAGCGGCGACCATCCCGGCTCAGGCGGACGCGAAGGGATAGCAGTAGGCCCGGTGGGGACGAGCATGGACGCCCGTGCGCCCGTTAGGCCAGCCCGGCGTGAGGGTGGCCCCAGCACGGTTGACATCACGTTCCACGTTGCATAATATAGGCCCTGGCACTTAATGCTGGTAGCCTGACTCGGACTGAGCCTCCTCGTCGCACTTGCCGCAGTCGTTGCGAGGCAGCCTCCTCAGTTCACTGCTGCAGGCGCTTCGCTTGCAGCCTTACCCAGCCAGCCCGTCCTCAGGGGACTATTCTCCTTGGGGATTTCGTTATGCTATTGACGGCCGAAGCCTCAGATGGCCAAGCTTACGTCGACGATGATCGGAGGTGACCAATGAACTATCGAAGCTTGCTCAGTCTGGCCCTTGGATGGACCCTGGTCCTCCTGGCCTCAGCCGGATGCGTTTCTACGGCTACCCCAATACCCGACCCATCGGCTACGAAGACAGCCGTGAAGCGGACCGTAGCGACACACACCCCGCAGCCTGCCGCACCTGACGCCACATCTGTTCCGGTTGCCACGCCAAGCCTCGACCCGACCATAGTAAGGACTGCCCCGCCGGCAGGTTCTCCGGTGCCCGCGATATCGACACCCGCTGCACTTCCTGCTGGCCCCAGGCTGAGCGGACCAATCGAGATCAAGCAGGGGGCCAGTGGCGGGACGATCGAGTTGACACTTACTGAAGATGGGAAGTCTATTGCCAAAGTAGGTCTCACGTTGAATGACATCAAAGCGGAAAAGAGGGATGGGGCGGCCCTGCGACGCGTTTCGATGGAGAAGTGGTCGTTGCAGAAAGAAGGGCCCACCCATATCGCCACTTTGAACTCAGACGGCAGCTTTGTGATTCCCCTCGGAAACCAAGGAGAGATCAACGGACAGCTAAGCTCGCCTAAGAAGGCGAGCGGAAGTGTCCATGTCGTAATCGTGGTCCAGTCCGCCCCATCCGGTGGGGTCGGCTCATCCACCAGCTACGATTTGGGGACGTGGGACTGGACCGCTCAAGCTGATTGAGGTGGCGCGTCGGCCAGGGATGTCGTCACAACCACGCATCTGGTGACGGGTCTGCACCTGGCCGCCGGCAATACCCGTTAGTGACAATGTACGCTTCGTTGAGGAGGTGTTTGGATGAATACGAGGACGGTGCGCGAGTTCACGGTGGACTGCGACATATGGGCTGCCGTCGAGGCATGGGCGGGCGAGCACGGCTATTCGCTGCTTGAGGCGAGCGAATCTAGGCGGCTGTACCAGCGAGGCAGCGTGATCCTGGCTATGCCTGCTATGCTGGAGGTCGACCGAAGCGGGGACAGGGTCCAGCTCCAGGCATGGCTCAGGCGAGACCGCGCCTCTCAACTGCTCACTATGCTCGGAACGCTGTTTATCGTTCGGCCTTCGCTGGAGATGGCGCTGGAGCCGGGGGGCTGGATGGCCCCCAAGCTGCGAAACAGGGCTCGCGCTGAGGTGAATGAGCTGCTCGGTCGGCTTGGCCAGCCTCCCATTGCCGACAAGGTGGCCACCGGCGAGTGGTCCCGGCCCGAATCAGCAGCAACGCGGGAGGCCGAGCCGCTCACGCTGCGTACCGTTGTATCGCAATCGACGTGCAGCGAGCCCAGCGGCGCGCAGATCGGCGATGATGTGTCAGTAGAAAGTCCTGCTGGGCCTGGAGGAGACGACACCGAGCTGGACAGCCGGCTGCTACAAGAAGCGGCTGCGGTCAGCCCGAGAACGCCGGTTTCGCTGGCGTTAACCGCCGGCGTTGTTGTTGCTCTACTCGCCGCCCTCGCCGTCACGGCGTTTCCGCGGGAGACTCACATCGCTCCCGGCACGGTGCAGACCTTCGTCATAGTATTGTTCCTGCTCTCCTGCCCCGTGCTGCTCGCCGGGCTGTTGAGGCCGGGGCTGGTCCTGAGATGGGGTGGCCTCCGGACACGCCGGCGCGTTCTGGAGGTCTATGGCACCGCGACAGTTGTCCTCCTGGTGCTGGTCGGCGTCACCTCCCCGCCTTCGAGGCCGACCGTGCCTGCCAGCATCAATACCCTGGCCAACGTCTTCTTCAGCACATTTCTGCTCGCCTGCTTCGGGCTCGTCGCCGGTCTGATCAGTCCCGGCCTGGCCATCCGATGGGGGGAAAGAAAGACCCGGCTGCAGGCGGCCTTGGTGTACATACCTGTCATCGCCGCCGCCTTGGCTCTGTTCGTCGTTGTCAACCCAAATCGCCACACGACGACTGCCGGGAAAGCAGCTCCCACTCCTCAGCCAGGGATGCAGTTGGCAACCGCCGTTGCGGTGGTTTAGGCAGCGACCGCCCAGGCCCAGATGGGTCGCTCTCCAACCCCCCTTGCTAGGATACCTGGCAACGCTGTGCCCGCAGGCTCACCGTCCGGCTCGTCCTTGCGCACGCCCACGCCTCCTCCGGTCAAGGTGGCAGCGCCCACCGCGACACGCATCCCGACCCGGACAGCGACACGCGCGCCCGCCCCGGTCCCGACGAAAACCCCGACCAAGGTCGCGACGCCTACCCCGGCTCTAAATCGCCACCTCGCGACCGGCACATTTCTGAAGGACAGCACCCGAAACGGGCTGGGCGAGCTCACCGTGAAGAACGGCCGTGACCTGGATGCCGTGGCTGCCCTTACCACCCTCGATGACGACACTGTAGTGTCGGCTTATATCCAGGCTGGGGATTCCTTCACTATCGCCGGAATCCGGGACGGCACTTACTATCTCTACTTCACCTCGGGCGAAGACTGGGACGACGAAGTGTCCCGGTTCACCAGAAAAGCCCGGCTTTCCCGTTTTGAAGATACCCTGACCTTTCAGACCACTACAACGGCGCAGGGCAGGCAATATAAGACCTTTTAGGTGACGCTCTACTCCGTTCCGGATGGAAACGCCAGCACACGATCGGTGGATGACAGCCAGTTCCCCGACCTGAGGTAGCTGTTTACAGACCGCCGCTGGACCAGGGTGGCGATATGCGCTTGAGACTCAAGCGCATATCGCGTTATCAGCCGGGCCCCGTGCTTGTTGTTACCCGTCCGGTCCTGCCAAAGCTCTGGGATGTCTATCTGAGGCCGGGGAATTGCCCCGGGTCCACTCGCTGTGTGCTGGCATTTCCGCCTGCCACCGGCTGCAGCGTCACCCGAAAAGTGGTGTATTGCCTTCCACCCGGCACTTGGGTGGTCCGGAACACCAGCGAATCCTGAAAACGAGAGTGAGTTGCGTCTCGTGTGAACTTTGCCGTACCGCTATCGTAGTCCTGGCCGAGACTGAAGTAGAGATAGTAGGTGCCGTCCTGGATACCAGGGACGGTAACGGAATTGCCACTTTGGACGTATATTCCTATCACCGGATCGCCGCTCGGTCTGGTGAGTATGGCGACGGCGTCGAGCTCCCGGCCGTTCTCGATGGTGAGCTGGCCGAGGCCATCCCGCTTTGCATCCCGAATGAACGTGCCGTTGGGCAGGCGCCGGACGGCAGCTTCGGCCGCCGGCGGCGGAGTATCGGCGGGTGAGGTCGCAGGAGTATCAGCGGGGGCTTCCGGTGCAGGGCCCTCCGCTGGCTCGCTTGCTGGGACCTCCGGCGCGGGGACGGGGGCAAAGTCCAGAGCCTCCCATACGTTCAGGTTATCGAAGCGGACTTGCACATTCGCCCCGTCTTTCAGAGTGCCCGCGAACAGGGCAATCTTTCCTGAGTCGAAGGTGTCGTCGACGTGGATTGCCAGCAACGTGTCGTTCGCGTAAAAGCCAAAGGTGTTCCCCTTGGCCACCAACTTCAGGACATTTGGACTGCCGTCCTGATTGATGGAGGGGGAAGACCTCCACCAGGGGGTGGCTATCCACTTGCCATTCGTCTTCTTGTCGAATCTGTATGTGTCCTCGCTGGAGACATTAAGCCTATAGAAGTTGTCTTCATCCTGGTAACGGAACAAGATGCCATACACAGCCTTGGTGCCTTCGATGGCTGAGGCCTCTACCTGCAGAACAAAATCGGTGTACTCTTCGGGCAGGTTGCTCCAGGCCATCCAGTCGCCCTTGCTCACAGCGATGCGATACGTACCGTCCTCGAAGAAACGCTGCGAATCTTGAGAAGCCTTTGTGCTCCAGTGGTTGGCATTAGCCTTGAAATCGTCCGAGAAAAGCAGGTCTCCGGTCTCGAGGGTGTATTCCGGAGGGTCGGCCGCCACAGCGGCGGCGGGCAGCAAGAGCGCGGCGAGGATAATGGCAGGCAGCAGCAGCCAGCGCATTCTGTTCATCTCCCAGTATTCATTTGAGATTCATCTGAGCTCTCCAGGTCGTGGCCTGGGAGCGAGGAAGAAAGGACCCGGCATCCAGATTGTGATGCTGTGAAATAATGTGGGCACCACGTCCTATGTAATTGCGGATCATAAGAGGTTTGGCGGCTTTTCGCAATACTTTGGTAATAAAATTCTAATTGACACCGCGTTCCACAGTCTGCATAATGAAATTTAGTGGCCTTCTGCCGCTGTCGCGCTGTTCTTCCATTCGCCGTCGTGCCCGGGCTGGGCAGGAGGTGAAACCGTGCTCCGAACTGCTCCTCTCCGAGTTGTTGTGTCCGCACTCCTGCTGCTGGCTTTGCTCGCGCCTGTCGCCTGGACTGCCGGCAACGCCGCGTCGGGGTCAGGTCCCCTCTGGGATACTTCCCCCGCATCGACGGCCAGCGGGGTCCAGCTTGCCAAAGCCTCACGGCCCGCTGGCACGCCCGCCCCGCCCCCGCCCGACGAACCGAAGCATCCGAAGCTGGAATCGCGCCTGGCAAAAGCAGCCGATGCGCACCGGAAGGGCGGAGCGGCTCGCGCCAGAGACGTCGTCAGGCAATCCGGACTTGAGCTGCAGGGTGATCGCGTGACCGTCATCGCCGAGGCGGTGGACAATGCCGACGCGGTGGCCGGCGCGGCGCGAGGCCGGGGCCTGTCAGTAGCGCGAACGTACCGCAACCTCGTCCAGCTTACGGTGCCGATCGCCGATCTGGAGGCTCTGGCCAACCAACCGAGCGTGCGTCGCCTTCGTCCGCCCATCTTTTCGTTTGAGAGCGAGATAACCAGCGAGGGGGTCGGGCCGATCGGGGCCAGCACCTGGCAGACCTCGGGCTTTGACGGCACCGGCGTGAAGGTGGGCATTGTGGACCGTGGATTCCAGGGCTACACGTCTCTGCTCGGGACCGAGCTGCCCGCGTCGGTGGACACTTCCTGCACGCAGCGACCGATGGAGAATGGTATCCTCCATGGCAAGGGAATTGCCGAGATCGTGCACGATGTGGCGCCTGGGGCACAGCTATACCTGGCGGCTATGTCGACAGAAGTTGAGTTTGGAAATGCCGTCGATTGCCTCGTCAGCAAAGGCGTCAAAGTCATCAATCAGTCCGTTGGATGGATCTACGAGGCGCCAGGCGACGGCACCGGCGTCATTGACGGCATCATCGACAATGCCGTGGCGGCCGGCGTATTCTGGGCAAACAGCGCCGGCAACACTGCGCAGAGGCATTGGCGGGGCACGTGGGCCGACGTCAACGGCAACAACTGGCACGACTGGACACCCGTAGACGAGGAGGACCATCTCTACGCCGACGCCGGTGACCAGATCGTCGTCGGGCTGCGCTGGGATGACCCGTGGGGGGCCTCGTGCAACGACTACGATCTGTACTTGTACCGGTGGAGCAACAATGCCCTCGTCGCCTCTTCGACCAATCTCCAGTCGTGTTCCCAGAATCCCCTGGAGACGATCTCGTACGTCGCGCCAGTCACCGACGACTACTACCTCAGGATTCGCCGCGTCAATGCCACGCGAGCTCCCGTTCTCGAGCTAATCAGCATTTATCACGACTTGAACTTCCGGAGCACCAGCCGCAGTCTCCCCCAGCCATCCGACAATGCCAGCGATGGTGCGATGATCGTGGGGGCAGTGTCGTGGTCGAATCTGACGACGCTGGAGGACTTCAGCGCACAGGGTCCGACCACCGATGGCCGCACCAAGCCCGACATCGTCGGCCCCGATCGCACGAGTGGCGTCACATACGGCCCGGGCGGGTTCACCGGCACCAGCGCCGGCTCTGCCCACGTCGCGGGAGCGGCCGCCCTGGTGAAGCAAGCCTATCCCTCGTACACTCCGGCGCAGATACGCGCGTTCCTGGAGGGCCGGGCCGTGGATCTGGGGGCGGCGGGCAAGGATAACCAGTACGGCATCGGGCGGCTGAATCTGGGGGCAGTGCCCGGGCCGCAGGTTACCCCAACCTCCACCCAATCCGCTTCTAGCACGGCCACGCCGACCTTCACTCCATCCCCTGCCATCACATCGACGCCGACCGCTACCCAGCCACCTGTGAATACCCCGACATCGACTGCCACGCAGGCTGCTACTGGCACGCCGACAGCTACCCCTTCTCAGTTGCCTGTCTATACGCCCACACCTACCGCCACCCAGTTGCTCGCCGATACGCCGACGCCCACGGCTACCCAGCTCCCTGCCAATACGCCGACGCCTACCTCCACGCAGGCACCCAGTACGCCCACACCTACGGCAACTGGGGCCCCCGGCTTGAACGGGTACGAGCTCCGCAGCAGCGATGTCATCAGTATCAGCTCTGGGTCTACCAACGGCTCGTACGCGCTGGCCTGCTCCCCAGGCAAGAAAGTCCTCGCCGGCGGCTACGAGTTCCTCGCAAACGCGGGCGTCGGCGTGAGGATATCCTGGAGTCGCCCGTCAGACGCCGGTGATGCCTGGATGGTGGGATGGATTCGTGTACAAGACCCCGATCAGATAAAGATATGGGCCGTGTGCGCAAACGGGAGCTAATAACCAGGGGCGAGCGGCACGCGAGGTAGGCCCCTGCAGGGCAGGGCCTTTCAAAGCCTGCCTGCAGACCCTTTCGATCCCGTAGGGGGCGGGTCACCCGTCCCCTCCTTGTTGACCTCGCCTCCGGCCTTCGGCCACCCCTCGCCAGGGCCAGCCGCCTGTCGCCAAAGGCGACTGGCCCTGGCGAGGGCGACCTCTGCCAGTGGGAGAAGGGTTATGTAGGGGCGCACGGCCGTGCGCCCCTACGGGACGCAGAGGCCCCTTCTTCATCCCGGCCTCGTCCGCACCCGTGGCCGACCCATTGAGCTAAGAACTCTCGGCCCTGTCTGCTTCGACCTCCGGCCGAAGCTGCGGCAGCTCGTTCCGCTGGAGCCACAAGATGGTCCAACCCCACACAAGGGCAAACAGGCCAGCCGTGGTGACGAACACGGCCCGCATCCCCAGGTGGGTCACGATGGCGGCAGCCGCCAGTGGTCCCACCCCGTTGGCCAGGGCGCTGGCGGTGCTGGTGAGGCCGTACGCCGCTCCCCGGCGCGGCTCCGGCACCAGGCCGGCCACGAGGGCGTTGGCAGTGGGCATCAGCCCGCCCAGGAAGACCCCCAGCAGCGTCCGCAGCACAAGCAGTTGCCAGACCTGTTGCACAAGGCCTTGCGGGAAATACATGATGGCAGCCCCGGCCAGACAGACGGGCAAGATAACGGTGCGGCTGATCCGGTCGCCCATCCGGCCGATGATGACGGCGGAGATGGCGCTGGCGGCGCCCGTCGTCCCCAGCACTATGCCGGATGCGGTGGCCGCATTCTCCCCGCCGCTCAGCTCGGCAATGAACAGGCTGAGCACCGGGCTCACGATGACGCCGCCCAACTGGATGAGGAAGATGATGCCGACCAGGATGGGGAAGAAGGCCAGGGCCAGGATGGCCCGGCTGCTGGCCCAGACCCCCTCCTGGACGGCGCCGGCAGCCGGACGGACGAAGCGCTCATTCACCACCCCGATGACGAGCACGACCCCCACCAGCATCAGCCCGCCCGAGCTGTAGAAGGCGGTCCGGTAGCCCAGCGTGTCGGCGATGAGCCCGCCTACCAGCGGGCCTACGGAGCTGCCGAGAAACATGGCCACCTGTATCAGCCCCAGGGCGAATCCGAGACGGTCCCTCGGCGTGGAAGCGGCCACAAGTGCGGTCGACGCAGCCACGGTGCCCATAAAGATGCCCTGGATGACGCGCAGCACCAGCAACTGTTCCGGGGAGGTGACGAGCCCCATCAGGATGGTGGTGATGCCTCCGGCTGCCATAGCCCGGACCACCATCGGCTTGCGACCCCACCGGTCCGCTAGGTTGCCCCACATGGGCTGGAATGTCGCCATAGCAAAAGCCGCCGCCGCAGCGATGACCCCCGCCCACTGGGCGGCCTCGACGGTGCCGCTCACCCCCAGCACCTGCACGTACAGGGGTATGAAAGGGAAGATGAAGCTGTAAGCCACCGCCGTCAGCATCTGGCCG
>JAMCWG010000045.1 GCA_023475235.1 Chloroflexota bacterium | reverse complement strand
CTGGAGGTGCGGCTCGACCCCGGCGAGAAGTGGGTGGGGACGGTCTTCACCGGCCTCACCCGGTCTTCGGGCAGGGCGGCTTCCTCGTGCGGCACGACCATCGGCATCACCTTGAGAATGCCGTAGATGCTGGTGCCGGTCATCACCTCGGCGATGAAGGAATCGCTCATATCCGGGGGCGCGGCGGTGAACTGGGGGTTGCTGGTGCCCAGGAGCACATCGGTGATCATCCCGAAGAACTTCTGCCGCTGGCCCTCGATCACCACGTAGGTGCCCTGGGTCACTTCCTCCACCGAGACGCCGGGGTCGAGCCGCACCTCCAGTCCCTCGCTGAGGGAGCCGCCCACCACCCGGCCCAACTGCCGGCCGCTCACGACGCCATCCTGCGCAGGATGGCGTTCAGCCGCAGTGGATCGTTGACCAGCAGCCGCGCCAGCTCCTTGCCCGCGCTCACCAGGTAGTCGTGGCCGTCTTCCCGGCCTGCTGCCGCCTGGCGAACGCAGGCCGCTACCAGCTCCTCGCTGCCGGACCGGAACGACGAGCTGAGGAGGGTCTGCAGGTAGCGAAGGTCGGCGGTGAGGGCCGCCGTCACCTCCGGCGGGCAGGAATAGACGAAGGCGTGAAGGCGCGGCGGCAGGGGCGGCAGGTAGCAGCGCACCACCGCATCCCCGGCGTAGCCAATGGTCACCACTTCGAACTGGGTGCGCAGCAGTTCCGGCAGCTCCGGGTTGTGGCGGTAAACGTCCTCCGGATCGGCCTCGTCGCGGCCCCTGGCCAGCGCGCGGCGGCCGGGGTCGAGGCTGGTCGTCTCGATGTTGCTGACCACGCCGTAGGCCTCGGAGGTGCCATCCCGGACGGCGACGAAGGAGCCGGAGGCGGGCGCGCAGTGCAACTGGTAGCACTCGGCCGTGTACCCGGTGGTGTTGGCCTCGATCACTTCGCCGATCTTGTCGCTGTTGCCGATCACCTGTCCCGCCATCTCCTGGGTGGACTCGCCGGACGTGCTCTTCGAGCGTATCTGGTAGGCTGGGGTCATTATAGTGTATCGGAGCACAGAAAGGTAGAGGAAAAGAGGACGGCACTTGCCCGAAGTGGGACGAATCGCTATGCTGGCAGGTAAATACACGGATTCGGGGGTAGCGTAAGGTGAGCGAGGGTCAACTATCGGGCAAGGTAGCGCTGGTAACGGGCGGCGGGCGCGGGATCGGACGGGCCATCGCCCTGCGGCTGGCGCGCGAGGGTGCGGACATCGTGGTGGCCGAGATCGACGAGCCCTTGGGCGCGGGCGTGAAGGCCGAGGTAGAGGGCCTCGGACGGCGCTGCCTGGCCCTGGCGTGCAACGTGGCCAGCAAGGCCTCGGTGACGGCGACGGTGGAGCGGGCAGCCGGCGAGTTCGGCAGGCTCGACATCCTGGTGAACAACGCGGGCGTCCACCAGGTGCGGCCCGCGCTGACGCTGAGCGAGCAGGACTGGGACTTCGTGCTCGGAGTTAACGCCAAGGGCGTGCTCTTCTGCTGCCAGGCCGCGGCCCCGTATATGATAAAGGCCGGAAGCGGGAAGATCATCAACATTGCCTCGCACGCCGGAAAGCGGGGCACCCCGTACAGCATCCACTACGGGGCGAGCAAGGCGGCGGTGATCAGTCTCACCCGCGGCTTCGCCCTGGAGCTGGCACCCCACCACATCAACGTGAACGCCGTCTGCCCCGGCACGATGGACACGGAGATGTGGGCCCAGATTGACGAGAACCGGGGGGCGATGCTGGGGCTGCCGAAGGGCGAGCTTATGCGGCGGACGGTGGCCAATATCCCGCTGGGCCGGGCCGGAACGGCGGAGGACGTCGCCGGGCTGGTGGCCTTCCTCGCCTCGCCCGACGCCGACTATATGACCGGCCAGGCCGTCAACATCACCGGCGGGGTGACGATGTTCTAGCGCGTCGCTCCGGCGCGTTGGCCGGCCGAAGATTACGTGACTACGGAGCCACCGAGACACTGAGACCGGATCCAGATGATGCTGGGTTCGGTCTCGGCGCGTATCATTTATTCCGGATTCCACTTTTCCCTGAAACGCGAGAGCAGTTCAGGCGTTCATGACATGAGCGGTACGGTGGCGAAAGGAGGTGAGCGAGACCAAAATAGGGAGGATTTCGGTCCGGCGTCCCTATGCGGGCGTTAAAGAAACGAGAATCACGGAGGTTACGAAGATAGTGATACGATTCATATCGAGACATGCCTTGATCGCCGCGGCGCTGGCGACGATGATCGCCCTGCCGGTGGCATTAGTCCGGCCATCCCCCAGTGCGGCCCTACCGAGCTACGCTGCAGCCACGGGCCAGTCATGTGGCGCCTGCCACGTGAACCCGGCCGGCGGCGGCCCGCGGAACGCCGTGGGCAGCGCTTTTGAAGCTATCCCCAGCCACGTCGCCGATCCGGCTGGCGCCTGGGCCCAGATATCCGGCTCGAGTGCCACTCCTACTGCGACCACTACCGATACCACCACTACGACTGTCACTTCTACTGCCACCACGACGCCGACAGCCGTGACTGATGATGACGACGAGGATGAGGTGGAGGTCGAGGTGGAGGACGACGACGAGGGAGGCCACCAGCCCGGCGA
>JAMCWG010000075.1 GCA_023475235.1 Chloroflexota bacterium | reverse complement strand
CGGTATCTCCGGCGTGGGCGGGATGGACGGTGTGGCACTAGGAGTGAAAGGCGCGCTCGTGGGTGTGGCGGCCGGCACCACATACGTTACTGACGCGGGCTGTGGCGTAGCCTGACCCATAGAGCTGGCTACCATTTGCTGGTCGGAATTGAACAAATAGAGGTTGAGTGGTACGGGCTGCGTGACCTGAATGTTCAGCGTACTGTTCGCGTACGCCCTGATGCTGTAATAATCTACGTCATTAGGATAACAAATGTATGAACTAAGTGGGTATGCATCTACGGGCTTGGCCTGGGCGAAGGAGTTGTTCGGCTCGTATGGGTCGTATCCACAGCTAGGCGTTGGGGTCGCAGTGCCCGGCGCCGGCGTGGCCGTCGGCTGCGTGATCAATGGCGAAAGGAAGTAAGGGGTATTGCTGTAGTAGCCGTAGTTCACGGCGCTCACCCGCACATACCAGTAGCCGGTCTGGGTGCCGATATCCCAGTTGAGCGTCTTCGTCTGAGACCCGCTCAAATCTGATGCCACCGTAGTCCCGGATGGGTCAGCGATATATAGGCCCAGCGAGCCACCCTGTCCCATAGTCATAGTAAGCCGCGAGCCCGTCGTAGGCACGTTGATCTTGAACCAGTCCTCGTTGCCTGAGCTGCATATACAGTCCCACCAGATTACCTTGTCCGAAAGGTCCAGAGCAGCAGCCCGGGTGCTATGGTCCGAAGTAGGTTCGCCGAAGGTCGGCGTGGCGGTCGGGGAGGCTGTAGCTGTCTCCGTTGGCGGAGTGCCTGTCGGGCTGGGCGTGACGCTGCCGGCCGGCGCGCCGGGCGTGTTCTTCTTGAACACGATGTACCAGTTGTTGTACCCTGGAACGCCGTCGGTCCCGATGTTCAGATCGGCGGCGGCCTGGCTGGAGCCCGCCACCACGTATACCCGGTAGGTGGCCCGCCGCAGCGTGGTGAAGGCGAACTCGCCGTTGGAGGCCTGGCGGCCCTCGCCCGGCGAATCGGCCGTCCACACCGGGCTGCCGTAGCTTTCGATGCGGAAGGTGGCCCCCGGCACCAACTGGTCGGCGGCGTCGACGAGCTTCCCGGAGATGGTCCCCGGGTAGCGGTTAGAGGCATCCTTCTCCGGTACGTAGGTAGACTGCTTCCAGACCACAGTGTACTCGTAGCCGGCAGTGGCCGTTGCCGAGGGCGTCGTGCTGGTGATGGCAGATTTGGCGGTGGCCGTCGGCGTGGGCGTCCTGGCGGCCGACGCCATCGCCGTGGCCGTTCGCGCTGCATCCGTCTCCCCCGGCTCCAGCACGGGCCCGACGATGGTCGGCGTGGTGCCACTCGCCGTCGAGGGGGCGGCCCCGCCCGACGGGATGGGCAGCCCCGGCGGTATCGGCGGCCCGACGGGCGCCGAGGGCGTCAGCAACTGCTGCGGCGGCGTTGCGCCGGGAGGGAAGGTGGGCAATAGCGAGGGAGGCAGGCTGGGGCCCGCGAGGCCGGGAGGAAGGGTGCCGTTGCCGCCCCCCATAGACTGAATGCGCACGTCGTCGAAGAGCCCTGAGCCGCGCAGCCCGTTTCCGAACTCCATCAGCGCCTGGTCCGTGCTGGTGACACCCTTCAAGGTAAGCTGGAGGCTGCGCGGTGTCTGCACGATCTCCTCTACCTTGACCTGGGGGTGCGACTGGACGGCGCGCAGTACCATAGACCAGCGAACGCGCTGGGACGAAATGGCGTCGTAGTCGGTGGCGACGCCCGCGAGCCGGCTCTGCGCATCCGCCAGGGCATTGCGGAGGCGGACACCCTCGCTGCTGGAGAGCTGAGCGATACTGGCCTGCATCGCCGTGAGTTGCCTGTCCGAAGCCCGTTGCTCGGCGTCTACCCGGGCCTTTAGCTGCAAAATCGAGAAGAGGAGAAGGAGCCCGATGAGCAGGACCAGCAAGAGCGATAGGGCCAACATCGATGGGGCAGGTGCCCGTAGGTCCGCGGGGAGGATGTTCAGGTTTGTGAGTACAGCGCGACGGCGTGCTGGTCTTAGAGAGACCGCCATAGGTCAACGTTACCTCACCGCAGTATTATGCTCTGGTATTGATGGCGGACCCCATCGGACCAGGGTCCTGTTCCGGCAGCCAGTCCCGCTCCCCTTCGAGGGGCAGGCATCACCTCCGGCATCGTTGTTAGCAGTTACTGTATCACACGTGAGCATAAAAGGCTAGTCATATTGGAATGCTCTTTGCCGATTTCCGGGCCTCGGCGGGCACTCAGCCGCCCGCCCCGAAGGCGGCGCGCCAGGCCGGCGCCAGCCCGACCAGCACCCAGAACAGGACGGCCAGGGAACAGCCCAGCCCGACCCGCCAGACCAGTGCGGCGACCCGATGCGCCGCATCGCGCGCCTGGAGGCTATAGTAATTGGCGAGAGCAGCGAGCTTGCCGAGGGGCAGGGCCGCCTCCGCCCCGCTCGCCTGCTCGCCGGCGACGCCTCCAGCTACCCTCACGGCGTCCACTGCCAGGGCTGTCGTTGCGCCGTCGCCGCTGGGGGCAGCCGCGCGGTCCGGCCCGGCCGGAGACGGCCCTGCCGTCGCAGCGGCGGCCAGCACCACCGAGAGGCTCGGGGGAAAAATCGGCTGACGGCGCACGGCAGGTGCTCATCAAGCCGAATC
>JAMCWG010000102.1 GCA_023475235.1 Chloroflexota bacterium | reverse complement strand
GCGGCGGCGGCCTGCCCGACGCTGACCCAGTGGTATTCCCCACACGCGTGGGGGTGAACCGCTGCTGGACCTCCAGACCGACGGGGCGAAGACGTATTCCCCACACGCGTGGGGGTGAACCGGTCGTGTCGTTGCATGCCTTCGCCGCCCCTGGGTATTCCCCACACGCGTGGGGGTGAACCTGACCACTGGTGCGAAGTGCCAAGTCCGGTCCCGTATTCCCCACACGCGTGGGGGTGAACCGCAAGCCGGGTGAGCCTGCGGGTGCATGTGCCCGTATTCCCCACACGCGTGGGGGTGAACCTGGCAAAAAGCCCCCTGATTCGGGAGCGAAGGCGTATTCCCCACACGCGTGGGGGTGAACCGTTAAGGAAATCATACCAAGGGCATACCATCGTGTATTCCCCACACGCGTGGGGGTGAACCGCGCGGCGCCTGCCTGCCTGGTTATCCCTTCTTGGCCGTCTCCTTAAGCTGGAAGTCGAAATCGTCGATGGCGCTATCCCCCAGTGCTTCGGTCCAGCTTCGACTGCCTGTTCTTCAGTAGGTCTGCCCCTGTGGGACTTTTGTGCCCGGCACTTCCGTTGCCGTAGACCCGCGTGCGGATTGGAATGGGAGTCGCAGAATGACCGGCGATGACCTGCTCGGCGGCAAACGCCCTCGTCAGGGCGAACAGACGCTCTCGGAGGTGCTGGGCCAGGATATGGGCAAGGCACGAATGCATATCTTCCACAATCTCGTAGTCGTAGCTGTCCACGACAATAGCATAGTCGCATTCCGAAGCCAGCCGGCCGCCTCCGAAGCCGGTCAGTGCCACCGTGATGGCGCCGGCCTGCCGGGCTTTCGCCACGGCCTTCAGGATATTCGGGGAATTACCGCTGGCCGATATGGCGATCGCCACATCCTCGGGCTCGATCAGGCGGGCCAACTGGGAGGCGAAAACGGTGTCGTAGCCGGCGTCGTTCGCCCAGGCGGTCACCAGTGCTGGATTGTCACCGAGGGCGATCACTTTGAAGCCCTTCACCGGCAGGTCTCCCCTCCGACCCAGCGTGCCCTTGCCGACATCCGTGGCAAAGTGGGCTGCTGTTGCGGCGCTTCCACCGTTGCCAAAGACGTAGATTGTGTGCTTCCCTTCGTATGCTGACCATAGCACCGCGGCGATGGCTGCCAGGTCTTGCATCTCCCCGTGCAGAGCTTGGGCGGTCTTCTCCAGCTTGTCCAGGTACTCCCAGGTGAACGCCTCGATGTTCTGCATATCTACGCTGCTCCCTTTCTCCTTGCCCGGGCGATGGCGTATCTACCGATGCCCTTCAGTCGGCACGCCGGAAAACGGAACCGATCAGGTCCACCGCTTCGTTGAGGTCTTTCGCCACATAAAAACCCGTGCCATTGGCCTGTGGATGTCCGTGCCCATCCCGGGCTGCGTTCAGGGGTGACTGACGGCCCGACAACACCAGAATCGAAGCACGGCAGGCAGCCGCTCGGGCCGCTTCCAGGTCGCTAATGCGGTCTCCCACGAGCAGGGCCGCCGATAGGTCTACGTTCAGCTCGTCCCTGGCCTTGTAGAGCAGGCCGGGCTTCGGCTTTCGGCATCGGCAGCCCTCATCCGGCCGGTGGGGACAGTACAACACCGCGTCGATCCGGCCTCCGCGGATGGCTACCTCCTGCAGCATTCTCCGGTTGATATCCTCGACTGCCTCACGGCTGGCGATTCCGCGGTTTACGATGCTCTGGTTGGTGATGACCACCACCTTGCATCGTAGCTCGGCGAGCCTCTGCAGGGCGTCCACCGCCCCGGGAAGAAACTCGAACTCCTCCCACGACTTCACATAGTCGTCGCGATTGCGATTGATTACGCCGTCCCTATCGAGGAAGATGGTCTGTATCATGGTCTTCGCTTTGGCCCCCGGCGCGATGAACATCTGAATGCGCGACTGCCGGCTGGAACTCCGGAGAGGTCGCTGAAACGGCGGTCATGGCGGGCTGCGACTTCTGTCTTCGCCGACGATAGCCGGCAAGCAGAAAGCCCTCGTCGCGGGCTACTCTGACGGCCAGGCCGGACAGGAAATAGGGCAGCGGCGAGGTCACGACGTGAAGGACCCCGGATGCATCGCCGTAGACTACGCTGACCGATGCCTCGAACATCCCCTGCACCACCAGCGCTGCCAGCGATCCAGCCAGCCCGACTCCAATCGCGTACTGGAGCCCGGCACCCCGATGCCGTCTGATGGTCCGGGCGATGGTGGTCCCTACCACAACCAGCATTGCAGTCCAGCTCAAGAATCCCAGCAACCCCTGGTCAAGATAGGTCTGTAAATAGGCATTGTGCACGTTTGTCAGGCTGCTGGGGTTAGATGGAGAAGCGTAGTAGGGGTAGATGTACGGGAAAGCGGCCAGGCCCGCGCCGGTGTAGAAGAAGTCCTGGACCATACAGTAAGCGCTCTGCCACGCCTGGAGGCGGCTGACGCCGGTTGCCGTATCCAGGAGTCGCTCCGGCGAGCTGACGAGCTTCACGACTAGAACGTAACCTGAGGTGACCAGCACCGGTAGCAGGAGCACGATCCTGCGGTCTATGGCGATGGCGCAGATGGCCAGTCCGGCAACAAGGGCGATGAATCCTCCCCGGCTGTTGGTCAGCAGCAGCACCAGCAGCAGAACGACAGACGAAATAGCGCAGCAGGCCTGGAGCGGGTCGGGCCTGTGCCGGCGATGTGGGGCGGAAGTCGTCGCTCGCTCACCAGCGCCGTACTCGTCTCGCGAGGGTGCGCCAGTGTGGCCCGCCAGCAGGGCGAGCGACGCCAATAGCGGAAGGACGGGGGCGGTGATGCCGGCGACCCCATTCGGGTGCACGGCGATGGAGGAAACGCCGGGAATGACCCGATGCGCCATCTCGACGGCCCACAGTAGCTGGCTGCCATCGAAAGCGGAGAATGGGGACTGTCTGAAGCTCCAGATAGCTATCGCAACCGATGCCAGGGCGAAACAAGCGATGTAGCCTTTCACGTACCCTTCGTTGGGGCTGTTGACGATCAGGTAGTACAGGGCTATTCCCCCCAGAATGCCGGAGAGACGCTCGAGGCTGAGGCGGGGCTCGGGAGATACAGCCAGCCCGACGAGCGCGCTCAGAAAAAACACGGCCCACGGCAGGTCGAGGGAGGTGCCCACCGACAATCGGCCATATCGGAAAAGGCGGAGTGCCCACGGCAGCGGGAGCACCACCAAGGCTATGCAGACTATCGCTGAGGGCGCAATCGCTGACAGGATGAGCAGGACCCAAAGGGGAACGAAGTAGACGGGCTCGAGGACTATGAGCGTGTCGACGATGCCGCCGGGCCTTGGTGCCGCTGCGGCCGGCGCCTCCTGCGGAAGGGTCTCGCGATGCAGAGCGTCCGTGCGTTCGGAGCACAAGGGCAAATCCTCCGTTTACTGCCCGGCGCTATATACCGGCCTCTCCGGGAGGCCGGTCGGGGCGGCGGCCGTCTTTCCTCGAAAGCCGCCGAACAAGAAAAGCTTGAGGGTCCGGTACAGTATCTCCAGGTCCAGCCAGATGGTGTAGTTCCTGACGTATTGAAGGTCCAGGTGCACCAGCCGCAGGTCCAGGCTCTCCTGCAGGGACAGCCGGTCCGCGCCGGCCAATAGCCACGGCCCCGTGAGGCCAGGCTTGACCGAAAACATGGCGTGCTGCCAGCGGCTCTGTCGGGAAAGGTCCTCGGAAAGGATATGGCGCGGCCCCACCAGGCTCATGTCGCCCCTGAGCACGTTGATCAGCCCTGGAAGCCGGTACAGACGGCGGCCGCGCAGGAATCCTTCCAGGCCATTGGAGTTCCCATCCGACTTACCGTCCCACCATCCGCCGAAGGCCAGCATTTGGAAGGGCTTTCCGCCGATGCCCAGATACCGGCGACCTTCGATAATCGGTCTTCGCCTCGCGATGGAGAGCAGAACGAGGAGAGCGGCCAGGGGAAGCGTGACCACCAGCAGCAGGGCGCTCAACCCGTAGTCCAGCACGCTCTTCAACAACAGGTTGAAGCCCGTTATGCGCATCCGCTGCAGCGAGAGCAACGGCGTAGGTCGACTGTTGTCAAGGGTCACTCCGATGGTCACGACGTCGTACAGCCCGGGCAGCACGCGGCACTCGAAGCTCGACGTGCTCACCGCGGCCAGCATCACCGACTGCATACTCTCCCACGAAAGAGCGCTGGGGACCACGATCACCAGATCGGCCTCGTTCTCATTGGCCAGGCTCTCCAGGTCCATAGGGTCCCCCAGGATACGGAAGCCGTCGCCCACGATCGATCCCGGCGCGAGATACTCGTGCACAAACCCGACGATTTCTACGCCCGTCCTGCCAGGAGGCGACATATGGCGTGCGAGGGCAATGCCCTGATAGTCCGCTCCAGCCACGATGGTCCTTCTCACGAACCATCCTTTGCTCCGCATCCAGTAGACCACACGGCGGGCCGCGAACCGCAGCGAGCCAACAAAGAGGATCGAAACGCCCCAGAGCAAGACGATCCAGCCTCGGGAAAGCTGCGCGTCCTGGCGAAGGAAAAAGAAGGAGACCAGCATGAGGAGCACAATGCCCAGACCCGATGCACTGACCACCGAGGCGTACTCTCGTAAGCCCCCGAGCACGACATTCCTATCGTAGAGGTGATATATCCAGAACAGAGACAGCCAGACGGGGATGATTCCCAGCCCTATTCGCACATAGAATCCAGGGTCGAGTGGGGATTCGTACGGGATGATCTTTAAGACGAAACGGATGTTGTAGGCCAGCACCACGGCCAGTGCAAGGCCAACGATATCCAGCGAGACCAGGCCGATGACCAGGAGACGCCATCCGCCGCGAGTATGCCGTTTTGTCATCACGGGATTCTCACTGCCGCAAACACAGAATGGTCATTCATTCGCTGCTGAAAAAGTCGTGGCGCTCAAGGACCGGCAAACGGGCACGATGCTTCGGTGCTCGCGGGAGGAAAAAGGGACGACGCGCGTGGAGTACATCAAGACCCGCGCCCCGCTGAAGTCGAATTGGAAGTCCATGCATCTCAACCCCTGTTCTTCAAGCGCGCCGACAACTGCCCCCTGGTGCTCGGGGTGGCAGTACAGCATCAGGAAGCCGCCGCCGCCCGCACCCGTGATCTTGCCTCCCACTGCGCCGTTGGCCAGGGCCATCCGGTACCACCGGTCGATATCTGGATTGGATATGCCTTTGACGAGGCGTTGTTTCTCCTCCCAGCCTTCGCCCAGGAGCTGTCCAAATCTGTCCAGGTCCCCGGCCTGCAATGCGTCGCGGCCCCTGGTCGCCAGGGCTTTGATGCGATGGAGTCGCCTCACCACATCGCCATCGCCCATCTCCGATGCTCTCTTCTGCACCCTCAGGATCTTCGCCGAATCGCGTGACGACCCGGTGAAGAACAGCAACAAGCGTTCCTCCAGGGCGCGCAGCGTTTCCGGCTCCGGCAGAAGGGGCTCGCGGCCCACCGAGCCGTCCTGGTTGAACACGAAGGAGTTCAGGCCGCCGTACGAGGCGGCGTACTGGTCTTGCTTGCCGATGGGGCTTCCCAGCTTCTCGATTTCGATGCGGCATGCGATCTCTGCGACTTCCTGCTTGCTCAAGTGCAGGTCGCGCAGCGTCGACAGCGCCTTGACCAGAGCGACGGCTACGGTGCTTGAAGATCCCAGGCCGGTCCCCGGTGGGACCTCTGACGCCAGGAAGAGGGAAAGCCCTTCCTCGAAGCCGAACTCGTGCAGAATGGCCCGTGGCAGGCTCAGATCGCCGTCCCAGAGCGACCCGTGCTTGCCGTTCTGGCGGTAGAAGGTGCGGTAGTCCGATGATGTTATCTGGATGTCGCGACCTTCAACGGCATTCGCAATCACGTAGAAGTACCTGTTGATGGCCGCGCTGACCACCATCCCTCCGAAATGGCCGTAGTAGGCCGCCAGATCGGTGCCACCGCCGGCAAAGCTGATGCGGACAGGGGCACGGGCGATCAACATCGGGGGGCCTCCCGGCGAGAGACCGACTTCGTGTGGTCCAATTGGAGAATGCGAATCCGCCCTTCGCAGGCATCCCGGCAGGCCTGCTCGTATCGCTCGAAGGAGCCGATGTCCAGGTAGTAGGCATACGAAGGGATGCGCCAAACATACACGGGTATCCCGCGAGCGATGAGGGCGGGGAACACGTCGCGGCCGAAGTCTGCGGACCCGTCGGATATCTCGCGCAGGACCTCCGGCTCGATGGCGTAGATCCCGCCATTGGCCAGGTTCGACTTTGGCTTGGGCGGCTTCTCCACAAAGCTCAGCGCCCTGCCCGTTGCATCCACCTCGACGATCCCGCACCGGGCCGGGTCCTCCACCTCTGGGTACACGGCGATGGTCAGCGCGGCTGACAGCGACCGGTGATATGCCAGCAGATCGGACAAATCGATGTCGATGAGCATATCGCCGTAGACCAGGACGAACGTGGTGTCGAGGAAGTGCGAGAGCTTCTTGGCCGCGCCTGCCGTTCCCAGAAGATGGTCCTCGTAGGAGTACACGATGTGAGGCTCGGACACGCCGGAGAAGTATTCTGTGATGACCTCGGGCCGGTGGTGAAGGTTGACGGCCACGTCCGCGATGCCGTGCTGCCTCAATAGGGCAAGCGTGTGCTCCAGCAGGGGATGGCCGGCGATGGGCAGCATCGGCTTGGGCTGGTCCAGCGTGAGGGGCCGTAGCCTCGTCCCCTCGCCTGCCGCAAGGACCACTGCTTTCGTGGGCTTCTGAGATGCCATAAGTCTCAGCCCTGATTGCCGAAGCCGACGCCGGTGCGATCGTCACGGCCCTGCTTCGCCGCCGTCTCCGCTATGGTCATCCAGGAGGGGAAGCGCATGTTGGCTGCCCGCTGGGTCGGGCGGCCGGCGCTCCGCTGGTCACGTCCCGGCTGCGATGTCTCGTAGCCGTGAGGGTGCGTCCGATGCCAGCTCCAGGCCGTCTCGATTATGTCCCGCAGTCCGGGGTATCGGGGCTTCCAGCCCAGTTCCCGGCGGATGCGGTCTGAGCTGGCGATGAGGACGGCCGGGTCCCCGGGCCGGCGGGGGCCGATCAGCGCGGGTATGGGATGGCCGGTGACCTCGCGGGCCGTCTCGATCACCTGGAGGACGCTGAACCCCCGGCCATTTCCCAGGTTGTAGACGCGGCTCCTGCTGTCCAGGGCTTCGAGCGCCAGGATATGGGCTTGAGCGAGGTCGAGAACGTGAATGTAGTCGCGCACGCAGGTGCCGTCAGGGGTTGGATAGTCGGCGCCGAACACCTCGACGTGGCTACGCTGTCCCAGGGCAACCTGCATGACGATGGGAATCAAGTGATACTCGGGCTTGTGGTCCTCGCCGCGGTCTCCGCCGGGCATTGCTCCGGCGGCGTTGAAGTAGCGCAGGCACGCGTAGCGCATCCCCATCGTCCGGTCCATCCAGTGGAGCATACGCTCGATCAGGTGCTTTGACTCGCCGTAGGGGCTTCCGGGCGCAATCTTCTCGTCTTCCGAGATGGGTATCTTCTCCGGCCGGTCGAACAGGTTGGCCGTGGATGATAGCACAATCTTTCGCGCGCCGTACCGGGCCGCGCTCTGCAAGAGATTGAGGGCGTTGGTCACATTGTCGCGCAGATACAGAAACGGCTTCTCCATCGACTCGCCGGGCAGCGTGTTTGCTGCGAAATGCATCACCGCATCGAAGCCGTGCAGGGCGAACAGCGTCTCGAGCTTTTCGGTGTTGGCCAAGTCGCCCTCCACGAACAGGGCGTCGGGATGGACGGCCTCCCGATGGCCGAACTGCAGGTTGTCGTAGACCACTACCCGGGCGCCCTGCTCCACGAGCTTCGCCGTGACGATAGAGCCGACATATCCGGCGCCGCCGGTGACGATTATCCTCATAGACTGCCTCCTTTCATCCAGCGCCACGCATACCCGCTATCTGCCGGTCCCTTTAAGGATGGCCAGTCCAGTGAGAAAGAGCAGCTTGACGTCCAGCCAGAGCGACCAGCGATCGATGTAGTCGAGATCGAGCTTGACCCATTCGTTGAACTCGCGTATGGCGTTGCGGCCGTTCACCTGCCATATGCAGGTGATGCCGGGGTTGACGATGAGCTTGCGCCTCTGCCAGAGCTCGAAGTGCTCCCACTCGCTCTGCAGCGGAGGGCGCGGCCCCACCAGGCTCATGTCGCCGGCGAGCACGCTCCATAGCTGCGGCAGCTCGTCCAGGCTGTACTTGCGCAGGAACCGGCCCACGGGCGTGATACGCGGATCGTCTTTGATCTTGAAGACGGGGCCGGACATCTCGTTGGCGGCCATCAGTTGGGCTTTGATCGCATCGGCGTTTGCCACCATCGTCCGGAACTTGTAGGCCGTGAAGGGTCGCCCGCCCTGGCCGACCACGCGCCAGCGGTAGAGGGCCGACCCCGGCGACGTCAGCTTGACGGCGATGGCGATGAGCAGCAGCAGAGGCGAGAGCAGCGCTAGACCGACCAGGGCCAGGGCGACATCGAAGGCGCGCTTGACGACGCGGTAGGAGAAGGACTGGTGAGCCGAAATGGATAGTGACATTTTCTCGGTGAAACCTGGCTCCAGCCGGTCACTGCTTCATAGCGATCAGCAGCTCTTCGTAGGCGCGGAGCGCCTCGTCCCGGGAGAAATGCTTCTCGGCAAACGCGCGCCCGTTCGTGCCGAACCGGCGGCGGAGGCACTCGTCCTGGGCGAGCCTGCGAATGGCGTCGGCCAGCTCCACGGGTTGCTCCGGCGGCACCACGTCGCCGCAATCTGCCCTGGCCACGTACAGCGCTGTCTCGCTGTCCGCGTGGACTGCTGCCACGACCGGCCGCCCGGCCCCCATATACTTGAGGAACTTGCTCGGCAGGACGGCGTCGCGGACGTCGGCGCGCTGGCTTAACAGCAGGATATCGGCGGCCGCCAGCATCTCCGGGAACATCTCCTCGGACTCGAAGGGCAGGAATGTCACGTTCGACAGCCGCCTGTGGTCAGCCATTCTGCACAGGCCCTCCCGCGCCGTCCCCTCTCCGACGAGGAAGAAGTGCACGCTGGCCTGGTCCCTCAGTTGCTCCGCAGCCAGAAGCACGTTCTCCAGCCCCTGCTTCAGGCTCATGTTCCCGGCATAGAGCACGACGAAGGTATCGGCCCCGATGCCGTGATTGCGGCGGAACCGGCTCATCCGGTCCAGCGGGCGGACGGAATCCAGGTCCACCCAGTCCGGAATGAGGGATATCTTGCCCTTCGGAACACCCTTGGACATCAAGTTGCTCGCAAAGCCCTGGCTGATAACTGAGATCCGGTCGACGCAGCGGTAGCAGATCCGTTCCATAGCGGAGGCCAACCGGATTGCTGCAGGGTTCTTCAAAAGGCCCACGCTGACCGCGACGTCGGGAACGATGTCCTTGATCACCAGCAGCACCGGGGCCCTCCAGACCCTGCCCGCCGCGATAGACGTTAGCACCAGTTGCAGTGGAGGCGAGAGCACCACCATCACGTCCGGGTGGGCGCACTTGAGGAGGCTAAGTCCAGCGGATAGGGCGATCGAAGTATCGTATATAACGCGCTGGGGGGCGTTGGGCTTGCCCGGCACGTACACGTAGCCCCGGTGAATCGCAACGCCGCTCACCACCTCGCGGGCAAACAGCCGGCCCCGGTATCCGTCATAGACGCGCCACTCGGGGTAGTGGGGAAACCCGGTAGCCACGGCGACATCGTGCCCGCGCTGGGCCAGGTAGGCGCACATGTCGGCCGTCAG
Source organism: Chloroflexota bacterium (assembly GCA_023475235.1). GTDB lineage: Bacteria > Chloroflexota > UBA6077 > FW602-bin22 > JAMCWG01 > JAMCWG01. The sequence continues at coordinate 4,523 of JAMCWG010000102.1, read as the reverse complement.
CGGGCCGATCGCCGTTTTCTCGGGCACGTAATTCATTCCGAGGACCAGGATATTCATCCCCTTAGCGCTCGGTCAGGACCCGGGGAAGAACCCTCATCACCTGCTGGCGGTCCTTGGTCGAGTAATACCAATCGATGGTGCGCTGCAAGCCGTCCATGAACCTGACCTTGGGCTGCCATCCGAGCAGCTTCCTGGCCAGCGAGTTGTCGGCAACACGGTTCATAGGACCTGTGGGCATCTCTGGATGTAGCTCGATGCGCGCCCGGTGCTCCGTGAAGGAGAGGACGGCGTTGGCAGCATCCAGGACCCTGGTACGCTCGGTTGTGCCGATGTTGATGGCCGTACCGTCGTCTATCTTTTCGGCGGCCAGTATCGTCCCTGACACGATATCGCTGACGTGGGTCCAGTTGCGGACCTGTTCCCCGTTGCCCCAAACGATGAATGGGTCCTGGCGAACGAATGCCCGGGCAATCATCGCGATGACCGCGTGGTTCTCGTGTCCCCGGCTGCCGTACACGGTGAAATAGCGGCACGCCGCGGACCTCATTCCCCAGTCCTTGTGGAAGGCGCGCATGGTCAGCTCGCCCATCAGCTTGGCCCAGCCATAAAGGTTGTCGGCATCGTAGGGCGGGCCAACCATGTCTTCGGTGAGGTACAACGCTTTGGCCGGGTCTGTTTGCAGGTTGTTGGGATAGACGCAGCCGGATGAGGCGTACACCACCTTCCCGACGCCGGCCTTGCGACAGGCGTCGAACAGCGTGCCGTCAAGGGCTAGATTTGTCGCGCAGGCTGCTTGATGCAAGTCGACATAACCGCGCCCGCCGTGGTCGGCGGCCAGATGGAAGACGAAGTCCATCCCGTCCACTACCCGCAGGGCTACGCCCGGACCGAGCAAATCGGAGTGGATGAACGTTATCCGCCCGGCGCTCACGTGATGCTGAATGTTCGCCAGCTTGCCGCTGCTGAGGTTATCGACGACCCGGACGCGGGCGCCCCGCTCCACGAGTGCGTCGACCAGATGTGAGCCGATAAAAGAGGTGCCACCAGTCACAAGTACCCTGCTACCCTGCCAGTTCATAGCTGATCATTCCTCCATGCGACAAACTTGAGTGAGTTGCCCCAACGGCCAACCAATCGGTTGAGCAGGTGGAAGCCTGCCTGAAAGAGCGGATAAAGCGGGTCACGGCTCAGTAATCTGTAAATGGGAAAGGTCCAGGGCTGGTAGTAAACAAGATGGGCATTGTAGGCAGACCTGCCGAAGCCTCGCTCGGTCGCAATGCGCGCGATCTCCGGCCCGCGCAGCCTGAACACGTAGTTTCCGGCGTCCTCCCAGTCGCAGGACATGTGCAGGGCGAGGGCCAGTCTGGTCAACGCCTCCCGCTGCGGCTCCGCAACGACTATTGCCAGCCTGGCCACGCGGCACATCTCCGCGATTCCCGCGCTGGGGTCTGGCAGGTGGTGCAGCCCATCGTGGACGAAGGCTATGTCGAATGACCGGTCCCGGAATGGGAGGCGTGTGGCGTCCGCCGCGACCAGCCTGTACGCCAGCCCGTGGCGGCGGGCCCGCTCTATCGCGTCCGCCGAGAGATCGGTGACGGTCACGCTCAAGCCGCTCGATTCCAGCTTCTCCCCATCCATACCGGAGCCGCCGCAGACCACCAGGGCCGAGAGCCCGTCCAGCGGCCTGTCCAGGCCGGCGAGGGCCCTCCTGACCTTGAAGTCCAGCAGGAACTGAACGGCGCGGGGATAGCCGCGCGGGCGCTCGATCTCCTCTTCTGGATCGACCGCGTCGCGGTAGAACGCCATCTGGGATGTGGGTTTCCTTAGATTTGGGTCTGCCAGCTTGAGGCTCATCGACTTCTCCGGGCATCCGCAACGGGAATGCTGCGGCGAGACGGTAGAAAATGGATGAACGGACGTCGCCGTTCTGAGTCTAGGGCAATTGAGGACCGAAGCTAAGGCGTTATCGACTTCGTGTCCGCTCCTGGGGCGAAGACGCTCACCGGCTCGAAGGGCCGCTGACCGCGCGGGAAGCCTCGAGTGGTACAGTCTCACTCGGCAATGGCCGCTTGCCTCGACGCGCAAGCTCTAGCTCGTATAGCTTTGCGCTGGTCTGCCAGTCATTGATGCAGGCCAGGATGGTGAATATCAGCCCCTCTTTCCCGTCCAGAACCCCCCGCCGAAATGCCATCGTCCAGAAAAACCGAAACACATAACGCATCGGCATTCTGTACCAGACCCTCTCCTTGAGGGCGCGCCGCCGCTGGGCCCAATCCCCGCGCCACGATGCCCGAAAGTCGGTCGAGCGGCGCTCGAACTGGAGCCGGAACATCTCCCGAGCTTCGAGGGAAGAGTAGCTGTTGAGCCGGCTGATATAGGTGGCGAGGTCTCGTTGATCGGCGTGGAGCAGGTCGTGGTGCAGGTAACCGGCTTATCCACGCAGGACCAATCGCTCGTGGACCAGTCTCTTCTCGAAGCGCCCCGCCTCCCTTTTGAACAGCCGCAGGGTGTAGTCGGGATACCACCAGCAGTGCTTGAGCCACCGCCCCATGAAGATCAATCGCCTCGCGACATAGTAGCCGGCGTAGCGCGGTGGGCTGTCTGCCACGATCCCCCGGATCTCGCCGGCCAGTGGCGGGGGCACGACCTCATCGGCGTCCAGGCAGAGAATCCAATCGTGCTCGATGGGCAGGTTGTCCAGCGCCCAGTTCTTCTGATCGGAGTACCCCCTCCAGGGGTGGCTGATCACCGTTGCCCCCAGAGACCGGCCGATGGCCGCGGTCCGGTCGGTGCTGTCGGCGTCCACCACGAAGCGCTGAGACGCCCATCCGACGCTTCTCAGGCAGTTGCCGATGTTGGCCTCTTCGTTCAGCGTGCAGACGATGACGCTCAGCGGCACCAGGTCAGCGGATATCTCTGAGCTGGGCCCTTTCATCGTATTCTCCGTAAACCGCATCACCTATGCGAAACAGCGATCTCATCGTCGGGGCTAGCTCGTCCAGCGAGAAGCCTGCCGATGGCTGTCTCCTCTCCGCATTGATGAAGTGATGGCGGTAGAGTGCCAGGTGGGGCAGGGCGCGTTTGTGGATGCCTTGTCGGGTGCTCCGCAGCTTATCGCCGGCAAGCGTGCCCAGACGTTTCAGCGCCGCCGCGATATCCGGAATGGGCGTTACCTGCTCCGGCAACACCCGGAAGCCTTCGGGGAAGAAATCGAGAACACAGGTGCATCGCTCGAACTGGAGCGTGATCTGGGTCCGCCGGGAGTTCCCCGAGATGTCGAGATCAAAATACACCTCCGCCCCGAATTCCGCGCGGGCGATTCCCGTTGCCGAGACGGTGCTTTCCCCGTCGTCGCTATCGACGACGCGGACGTGCTGTAGCTCCGTCAGCTCGCCCGCTACCAGGCAGGCCAGGTCCAGGAAATGAATGCCCAGCTCCATTACCATCACGCGGTTGCGCTTCTCCTCGTGGCTCCAGCGCGCCCTTTCCGTGACCACGCGGTCCGAGTGGAACACGACCGACGCTTTGACCAGGCCTCCCACATCGTGCGCGATCAGGAATCGCCACAGCTTCAACACGTTGGGCCTCAGACGGTAGTTCTGAAAGACCGTGACCGCCCGGCCGCTGCAATGCGCGGCGTCCCGGATGGCCTCGAAGCCCTGCGCCGTGAGCGCGGCGGGCTTCTCGAGCAGCAGATGGGTCTGGCATTCGAGCAACTGCTGCGCTATCGCGCAGTGGGTGAAGCCGGGGGTGGCGATGACCGCCGTGCTGCCCTGCAACACGTCGCCGTCGAGGGCTTGTATCGATGAAAGCGCCTTCGCCCCTTCAAGCTCGGCGGCAGCCTTCTGCGCCGCGTGAAGGTCGGCATCTACCACCGCTTTCACTGAGGAGGGAAAGAAATGCTTCAGGATGGGGATGTGCATTTCCCAGGCGATTCTTCCCGCTCCAACAAGCACGATGTCGGCGAGAGCGTCGGCCGGTTGCACCTTGAGGGCGTCGATACGAAGCATGGTCTCCGCAATGGAGCGCAGTCTGTCCCGCGCCTCGGCCGAGGGCAGAGCGGGCCTGCGCTCCGGAGTCAGGACGGACACTATGCAATCGCGCGCGGTGGCGGCCGGTCTGTCGGCGACATGCTCCCAGAACTTATCGTTAGGCAGGTCTCGGGGCTCGAAGCCGTAGAGCCGCCTGGTCTTGTATGCGATGTTCCGGCGATCCCCGCGGAGACTGAACGCGGCGTCGAGGACACGCGCGCCGGCCATCACAATTAAGGGTGGCACCCATACCTGCCGGAAATCTTGCCCCGACAATCTTGAGTACTCCTTCAAGAACTCCTGCTTCGACGCCAGGTCGGCCGACGTAACATCGAAGATTCGTACGATGCCGGGGGCGGTATTGGTCCTCAACAGAGCGACCAGCCCCCTGGTGAGGTCATCGACGTGGAGCAACGGGACCCTCTGGCCAGGACGACCGAGGCCGACCCTGACGCCAAAGGGCAGGCGGACGGCGATGCCCGACAACACGCC
>JAMCWG010000054.1 GCA_023475235.1 Chloroflexota bacterium | reverse complement strand
AGGGGCCGGCATCGGAATGTGGTCGATCACCGTCAACAGGGCGACAAGGATCGAGCTTTGGGTTACCATATGGTTGCCTCCGTGCTAGGGTCTCACAACCATATAGTACGGAGCACCTGCGCCGGATCGCCATCCGGCGCAGGTCCCTAATTATGACCAGGCCTCAATTAACCGAGCGTAGCCATTGCCGAAGATGTGGCGAGCTTGGAGCGGCAGCGATTGACGCCGTTATTGCCAGCAGAAGGCGGCTGTAGTAACGTTTCAGCCAGCGCCAGCGGGCGGTGCATCAGCTCGCTGACGGACAAACCGAGCCGGACGTCCGGCCCGATGGCAGCCGACATCGCCCGACTCAGCAAACAGGAGGACATCGTGCGACGTGTAGCTCTCATCTTCTTCCTGGTCACCTTGGCTCTGATGGCTATCGCCCCGGCTGCGTCTGCTGGAGAGATATCCTTCGAGCCAGCAGCGGGAACCCCCGACACCAGTTTCAAGTTCACCGGCTTCGGGTTTGACGCTGGAGCCCGGATTGGCCTCTCTGCTCGAGCTCCGGATGGGCAGGAGTTCACCCCTCCTGGCCCCGATGGCGGGCCGTTCATGCTCGATGTAGACGATACCGGTCATTTCTACCTCGAAGTCGTGCCATCTCGCGACTTTCCGGTGGCCCAGGAGGGTTCTTGGACCATCATCTTCACGGACACGAGCAACGGGGACGTGCTGCAGGCCCAGATCGAGGTGGCCAGCTAGCACCTGGAGCAGAGCCAAAGATTCTGGCGGCGCAGCCTGATGTGGCTACACCATTGATCTACGGCTCCGGTAAGAAGCGGAGGCTTGAACAAGTAGTCAGCGAGCCCGTTTCGCGGTGCTCCTGGCACCAACGGGGAAACACAAAGAGGATAAGCGTCTCTTCTCTGTGCCTCGCGCTTGAGAAGATCCTCCAGTTGACCAAGCGCAATCATCGTGGAGAATATGGTGAAGTGACGAGTTATGCTCGGTCAACTGGAGGACGCCATCCAGCCCGCGCGCATTGACTCCGGCTCTGGCCCGGTGTACGCTTCCAGGGCCGCCACCGGGACAAAGAAGCTCGGTTACCCGAGACCCCGGTATTGCTCGAAGTTGTCCAGTAACAGCACTCGCGGCAATTTTGAGGCCAGATCTGGCAAAATAGAGGAGACTACATCACCGGTATGAACGAAAGAGAGCGTTTTACAGCCGTGCTCCGGGGCGAGGTGCCCGACCGCCTTCCGTGGGTCGCCCGGCTCGAGCTATGGTACGAGTTTCACAGCGCCAACGGCAGCCTGCCGGAGCGATACCGCGGCTGGAGCATGTGGGATATCCAGCGTGACATCGGGATGGGCATCCTGGCCCGCTCCGATTACTACCGCAAGAAGCTGCAGGGCGTGGAGGTGGTCACCCGTGACCGCGGGAATGAGCGGCTGGTGGAGTACCGCACGCCGGTGGGCACCGTCAGCACACGGCACGTCATCGGCTCGGATGCCGCGCCCCTGAACGCGGGGGGCAAGGCGCCCGGCGCCTACTGGTACGAGACCGAGCATATGATCAAGCGGGTGGAGGACTACGCAGTCGTAGAGTACATCTACGAGCACACCCTGGTCGAACCCAACTATGAGGACATCATCTCCAAGGCCGAGAGGCTGCACGGGGACGGCTACCCCCTGCCGTACGGGGCCGACCGCGTGCCCATCCAGGATATCCTCATCCAGCTCATCGGCTACAACGACGTATATTTCGAGCTCGCCGACCACCTGCCGCAGCTCGAGCGCCTGCTGGGGGTGATCAGCGACTATCATCGGCAGCGCCTCTGGCCGGTGGCGCTGGAAGCGCCCACCGAGCTGGTGGCCATCCGCGCCAACCTCACCGGTCTGATGACCAGCCCGGCCATCTTCGAGAGGTATTTCGCGCCGTACACCCGAGAGCTATCGGCGCTGCTGCACAAGCGGGGCAAGAAGCTCGCCACCCACATGGACGGCGAGCCGGGCCAGTTGCTGAGGTCCATACGCGGCTCCGGTCTGGACGTCATCGAAGCGTTCACGCCGGCCCCCATGACCGGCACCACCACGGGTCAGGCGCGTGCGGCCTACGGCCCCGGTGTGATCATCTGGGGAGGGGTGCCCTCCGCCATCTTATGCCCGGACCTGGCCACCGATGAGGAGTTTGAGGCCCATATGAGCAAACTCTTTCGCGAGATCGCCCCCGGCCACGCCTTCATCCTGGGCGTAGGCGACAACACGATGCCCCAAGCCAGCCTGGAGCGAGTGAAGCGGGTGGGCGAGCTCGTCCGCGAGCGTGGCAAGCTGCCGATTCCGACCAGCAGCTAATGACGGCAACGCGTAGTAACGACTAAGTCGTCACTACGTAGTTTCGCGCGAAGTGACGACTTTAGTCGTTACTTCGCGCCTTGTGCAACTGATGCCTACGCAGAGCGCGTCCGGGCGTGGGGCTCCAGGTGGATCACCAGGTCGGTGTTGGGAAGTGCCTGCTCCACCTCTTCCTCGAGGTGATCGCACAGGCGATGGGCCTCCTCTACCGACTTGCTTCCATCGACCACGAGGTGCAGGTCCACGTATCGAAGGGGCCCGGCCTTGCGGGACCGCATGCCGTGATAGCCGATCATCAGATCGCTGTGTTTGGACAGCACGCTCTCGATCACGCGGCGCTCCTCATCGGGCAGTCGCCGGTCCAGCAGGTCCACAAACGCCTTGTGCGTTATGTCCCAGGCCGCCTTTACGATGGCGAGCGCCACAGCGATGGCGATGAACGGGTCCAGGATCTCCAGACCCGTCACGCGCACCGCCGTCAGGCCGGCCATAACGCCCACCGAGGTGAGGACATCGGTGGTCAGGTGGTAGGCATCCGCTTCCAGGGCCACGGACCCGGTCGCCTTGCTCACCCTCAGCAACTGGCGTGAAACAACGATGTTGGCAATGGCAGAGAACGCCATGACGCCGATGCCGAGGCCCAGAGACTCTATGTGCACGCCATAGATGAGCTTCTGAATGGCTTCGTAGATGATCAGCATCGCGGCAAAGAAAATGAGTACCGCCTCGACCGTTCCGGAAACGTTCTCGATCTTACCGTGGCCGAAGGGGTGGCCCTCGTCGGCCGGCCTGGCCGCGGCCCGCACCGAGAAGAACGCTATGAGCGCGGCCAGGAGGTCCACACTGGAGTGAATGGCTTCCGAGATGACGCTTACCGACCCCATCGATATGCCGACCACGAGCTTCAGGATGATCAGCACAGTATTCGAGGCCACTGACAAAGCCGCAGCCGACGACTTGCTGTTGAATAGCATGTTTCCTCCGCGGTCTTTGGGAAAGCAAGTTGGTCCACCCTGACCGCTGGTAACGTGATCTGCTGTCCGGCTTACGCCTTCTTGCAGTACGCGCTCACCCAGTCCCGAGGACACGGAGGTCCACTGCCCTTGCGGGCCCAGCCTTATCCTCCAGCCTGGCAGCCAGAGGATCGCCTGTTCTGTGCAAGATGCCACCGCGGCACCCCACTGCGCAGTTAGGTCTAAGTATAGCAAAGCAGCCCGGCACCGTCAAACGCGGGCCCAGTGGCCGGAATGGCGCTGGGCGGCCCATTGCTACGCCGGTGTCCGCGCGCCTAATACTTCATACATCTGTTCTGTCGAGCCACACCTTGACAAGGCATGGGGCCCTGCTATAATTAGGCTTAGGCGAAACGGGGCCTCGGGGCTGGAGAAGTGCCTTCGGGGGAGTGTCGGAACTGGCAGACGAGCATGACTTAGGATCATGTGGGCTTAGCCCGTGGGGGTTCAAATCCCCCCTTCCCCACCCAGTGTGGCCCCTCAATTCGCCGCTTGGAAAGCAGATGAGATCGGCTCTCCGCCAGAGCACACGCCCAGGCAACGGCTTCGTGGTCCATATGTGACCCGGCACGCTGAAGTGTAGCGTGGGCTCTCTCAGGAGCCCTTTTTCTTGCCGAGCATAAGAGGCTAGACGCTGGCCACATATCCGTCAGTTCTAAGTGTCGCCTCCAAGGAGAAAAGTCGAGTGAAAGTAACCTGTGAGAGCCTCCCGGGAAGTCGCGTGGCGTTGACTGTCGAAGAGGGAGACGGGGAATACCAGAAGGCGCTGGAGCAGGCGTGGCGCCAATTAGCCAATCGCGTCAACATCCCGGGCTTTCGGCGAGGAAAGGCTCCCAAAGCTATCGTGATGCGGGCCGTCGGCCCCGAGGCCGTCGAGGAAGAGGCGCTGCGAGTGTATTTGCCGCAGCTATACCGGGAAGCGGTCTCAGAGGCGAACATCGAGCCCATCGGCGACCCGCAGTTTGACGTCACCCAGCGAGACCCGCTCGTGGTCAAAGTCACCGTGACGGTGCGGCCCGAGATCAAGCTGGGCAACTACCGCCAGATCCGGCTCACCAGAGAGGAGCCCAGGGTCGCCGAGGCCCAGGTGGATACCCAGTTGGAACAGCTTCGCCAGCGGCACGCCGAGTGGGTGCCGGTGGAGCGCCCCGTCGCCGAGGAAGACCTGGTCACCATCGACGCCGAGGGCTTCACAGGCCACCGTCCCCTCCTGTACTCTGCAGGGGGCCAGGAACTGGTCCACGCCGACAAGGGTGAGGTGGTGCTCAACGAGCAGGACTGGGCCTATCCGGTGGAGCCAGATATGGGAATGCCCATCCCGGGCTTCGCCGAGCAGCTCGTGGGTATGAGCGCCAACGAGGAGAAGGAGTTCAGGCTGGCGGTGCCGGGCGACGACCCTCGCTTCGAGAATTCCAAGCTGGCGGGGAAAGAGATCAGCTTTCGGGTCAAGGTCAAGGAGATCAAGGAACAGCACCTGCCCGAGGTCAACGACGGCTTTGCCACGCTAGTCGGCACACAGGACAACCTGGAGGCATTGCGCGCAGAGATACGAGAGATGCTCCTGGCCAGGGCCGCTGCCGAAGAAGAGGCGCGGCTATCCGACCTGGTGGTAGATATGGCCAGCGCCCAAGCGCCGATCGATCTGCCGGACGAGCTGGTGGGCCGGGAGGTCGATCGAATGGTGCAGAGCCTGCAGCGGCGTCTCGACCGACAGAACTTCTCGTTCCATAACTATCTGCAGATAGCTCAGAAATCGGAAGAAGAACTGCGCCGAGAGTACCGCAGCCAGGCGGAGCGCAACATCAAGAGCGTATTGATCGTGGACGCCATCGGTGATGCCGAAGGCATCCAGGTGACACCAGAAGAGGTCGAGGAGGAGATACTCCGCATCGGCCTGGCCCTCGGCGACGGTGCCCGGGCTCGACGCGAGTATGCCGACCCCGAAAGCCGCGCGAACCTGGAGGCTCGCCTCCGCTACGACAAGACCGTGCGCTGGCTGGTCGAACAGGCCACCCAGCCCGAGTCACAGACCCAAGCCGAGCCGCCCGCCGAAGCGGCGGCAACCGAACAGACACCGCCTTCTGAAGAAGGCGCTCATAGCTAGAGAGGGAACTATGAATCCACTTAATGTTGTACCAATGGTCATCGAGTCCACCGGACGGGTGGAGCGAGCATTCGATATCTACTCGCTCCTGCTACGGGAACGCATCATCTTCCTGGGCACCCCCATCGACGACAACGTGGCCAACTTGATAATCGCCCAGATGCTATATCTGGACCGGGAGGACCCCGAGCGCGATATCAACCTGTATATCCATTCGCCCGGCGGCATCATTACCGCCGGCCTGGCCATCTATGATACAATGCAGCTCATCCGGCCGGCCGTCTCTACCATTTGTGTCGGAATGGCAGCCAGCATGGCTACGGTCCTCCTGGCGGCGGGCACAAAAGGAAAGCGGTACGCTCTACCCAACTCTACGGTACACATCCACCAGCCACTGGGCGGAGTGCAAGGCCAGGCCGTGGATATGGAGATTCAGGCCCGGGAGATACTCCGGTTGCGTCGGCTCATCAACGATATCCTGTCACGCACCACCGGCCAGAGCGAGGAGCGCATCATGCGTGACACCGACCGGAACTTTTATATGAATGCCGATCAGGCGGTCGAGTACGGTATCGTAGACGACATTTTGCATTCCGAAAAGACGAAGGTATCGGAGACAAGATAGAGCGGAGGTTCCCGACAGTGCCCAACAAAGGCGGCCACAATCAGTATCATTGTTCATTTTGCGGCAAAGGACAGGACCAGGTCCGGCGGCTGATCGCCGGGCCCGGCTCCGTGTACATATGCGACGAATGCGTGGATCTTTGCCGCGATATCATAGCGGAGGACCACACTCCTCCGCCGAGCCGGGAGCCGATCAGCCCTATCCCGACGCCGAAGCGCATCAAGGAGCAGCTCGACCAGTACGTCATCGGGCAGGAGCGGGCTAAGAAAGTCCTCTCCGTCGCCGTGTACAACCACTACAAGCGCGTGAGCATGGGCTCCCAGGTGGACGAGGTCGAGCTTCAGAAGAGCAATATCCTCCTGATGGGACCTACCGGCTGCGGTAAGACCCTTCTCGCCCAAACGCTGGCCAAGATCCTGGACGTCCCCTTCAGCATCGCCGACGCCACCTCCCTCACCGAGGCCGGCTACGTGGGCGAGGATGTCGAGAATATCCTGCTGCGCCTGATCCAGGCCGCCGACTTCGACATCAAGCGGGCGCAGCGCGGCATCATCTACATCGACGAGATCGACAAGATCGCCCGCAAGGCAGACAATCCGTCGATCACGCGCGATGTCTCGGGCGAAGGCGTGCAGCAAGCCCTGCTCAAGATACTTGAGGGCACCGTGGCCAACGTTCCCCCCCAGGGCGGGCGCAAGCACCCCAACCAGGAGTTCATCCAGCTCAACACCCAGAACGTTCTCTTCATCTGCGGCGGCGCCTTCGAGGGGTTGGAGAAGATCGTGGGCGAGCGCGTGGGCACGAGCAAGGCCATCGGCTTTCACTCCTGGGCAGAGAGTCGCGACGCACAGGACCCTTCCACTTCGCTCCTGCACCAGGTCATCAGCGACGATTTGCTGAAGTACGGCCTCATCCCCGAGTTCGTCGGACGGCTGCCGGTGGTGGTCAGCATCGATCCGCTCGACGAGGAGGCGCTGATGCGCATCCTCACCGAGCCGCGCAACGCCCTGGTGAAGCAATACCAGAAGTTCCTCGCCCTCGACGATGTGGAGCTGGTATTCACTCCGGATGCCCTCGAGGCGACGGCTCAAGAGGCGCTGAAGCTCAAGTCCGGCGCGCGCGCCTTGCGCACCATCATCGAGGAAGCTCTGCTCGAGGTGATGTACGATATCCCGTCACGGCGAGACATCGAGAAGTGCGTCATCAGTGCCGAGACCATTCGCCGGAAGAGCGGGCCCATCCTGCTGCCGCGACCCGGCCGGCCCAGCAGCGCCGACCAGGAGGCACTGGGAGAGGTGTCCGCGTAAGATACCCAGCCATCAACAAGGCCTGATCGCAGTGAGAGGCGGTCAGGCCTTGTCTCATTTCGAAGAGCGGCACACACTAGGTCGCCGGCCTCTGGCTTCGCCGGGACACTGCCGGGGCCGATTGGCGAGATGCGGAGCCGGAGCAGCAGACACCCTTAGAGAGGAATATGTCGGAGAAACGAGAAACCCAGGTATGGTACCGCCGTTCTGCGCAGGCACAGCCGGTCGAGCTGTGGCCCGGCATCACCCGCCGGACGCTGGTCTGGGGAGAGCGCACGATGCTCTGCGAGATACAACTCGACCGGGGGCAGGCGGTGGCTGCCCACCAGCACCCCAACGAGCAGATCGGCTATGTGGCCAGGGGCCGGCTGCGGTTCATCGTGGACGGACAGGCCGCCATCCTTAGCGCCGGCGACGGTTACCTGATCGCTTCCGGGCTGATGCACGAGGTCTATGCCCTCGAGGATTCGGTCGCCATCGACATCTTCTCTCCGCCGCGGGACGAGTACAGGGACTAGCCAGCCGCGTGCTCCCAGCAGCGACACCCGGCACGGGGCGCGTCAGCGGAGCGTGATGACGACCGTCCCGGCCACGCACAGCAGCGTGCCCAGGACGAGCACGCGGGTCACCCCCTCCTGGAAGAAGACGACCGACATCGGCGCGGCAAAGAGGGGAGACAGCGACGACAGGATGGAGGCCCGGGCCGCGCCCGCAGTCTGCAATGCGTACAGAAACAGCATGCTGCCCCCGCAAATCCCGATCAGCCCGGCCCCCGCCGTCGCCGCCAGGGGCCGCCAGCCGTAACGTGCGAAGCGGGGTCCGCGCTGGTGCAGGGTCGATGCGACCAGCAGCACTGCCGCCACTACCGGCAGGCGCACTACATTCGCCGAGACGGTATCTACCTCCAGCATGCCCACGCGCAGCATCATCGTAGCTATCGACCAGAAGGTCGATGCCCCTATCAGCCCGGCCCACTCCCGCGGCCCGATCCGGGCTGCCGCCACATCATTGCCCTTCTGCCCTGCCCTGCCCATCGTGATCAGCGATATGCCGGCGGCGATGATCGTCCCGCCCAGGGCGGCGTTCCATCCCACGGGCTCCTTGAGCAGCACGACGGCCCCAACATAGGAGAACAGCATGTACAGGCTGCTGGTGATGGGGAAGGCGCGGGACAGTCCGCAGCGGGCCATGCCCTGCACGTACAAGGTATCGCCCGCAATCATTCCGATCATCGAGCCTCCTACCACCCAGGCCAGGCTGGCGGTGGGAGCCGCCAGGACGCCCGGCAGCCGGCCGGCCAGCAGGGCCACACCCACGAAGAAGAAAGCCGCGAACCCGTACTGCATAGCATTGAGGGTGATGGCATCCACCTGCCGCGTCTGCGAGCGAAGGAGAACGCCGCCCGTGGCCCAGGTGAAAGCCGAGCCAATGGCCGAAAGGTTACCCAGCAATCGCGCTTACCTCCGCACAGCGTGCTATCGGGCAGGCGATCGCCTGCCCGGCGTGGACAATGGCCGGGAGCCCCCGACCATCGCGCCCGAAACAGGCCGAATCAGGCCGGATGGGTCAGCTCGCAGATGGTGCGCAGCATAGCCTCGGCGTTGGCAAATGTAGTGGCCGTCCTTCCATCGACGGTGCGGACGACTCCCGGCCACTAGGCGCTTTCTGCCGGCAGCGATCCGCAGTCCACGCAGTCGGGCCGTCGCTTGATACGTACCTCCCGAAAGCTCATCGCCAGGCCGTCGAAGATGAGCAGCCGGTCGATCAGAAGCTCGCCCAGCCCGGTGATGTACTTCACCACCTCCGTCGCCTGAATCAGGCCGATGATGCCGGGCGTGGTGCCCAGTACTGGAAAGATCGCCGGCGGCGGGCCCTGGGCGAAGAGGCAGCGCAGGCAAGCGCTCTTGCCGGGGATAATGGTGGTGGTCATTCCCTCGAAGCCGTAGATGCTGCCGTGAAAATAGGGAATCCTCTTTCTGATGGCCGCCTCGTTCAGCAGGTAACGGGTGGCATAGTTGTCCATAGCGTCCACAATGAGGTCCCTGTCGGCCACCAGACCATCAATATTGCCGGCAGTGATCTCACTCATCAGGGGCTCGACCGCGACATTAGGGTTGACCTGACGCAATTTGGCGGCGGCCGATTCCACCTTCAGGACGCCGACGTCCGGCGTCCAGTGCAGGACCTGCCGGTTCAGGTTGCTCGGGTCGACGCGGTCCCTGTCGACCAGCCGGATGCTGCCCACGCCTGCCGCGGCCAGGTACAGGGCCAGCGGACAGCCCAATCCGCCTGCGCCGGCCACCAGCACCCTTGCCTTCTTCAGCTTCTCCTGCCCCTCAAGGCCGAAGCCCTGGATGCGCATCTGCCTATCGTAGCGCCGTCGTTCTTCGTCCTTCAACACGCCTTCACCTCACCGCGATGTGAGTGGCCATTCAACTCGCGCCGGTGTGTGCCTTCCGGGCCGGCGGCAGCAACCGCGCCGTCGCCCCGTCTCCTATCCGGCCCGGCTGGCTGCCAGCGCCTGGCCGAGGTCTGCAATGATGTCTTCCGCGTCCTCGATGCCCACGGATATGCGCACAAGGCCCTCCCCGATGCCGAAGGCAGCGCGCTGGGCCGGGCTCAGCGCCCGATGGGACGATATCGCCGGATACAGCAGTTCCGTGTACACGTCGCCCAGGGTGGTCACCGGCAGGCACAAGCGCAGGGCGTCCATAAAGCGCATCACACTCTCCCGGTCGCCCCCGGCCAGCTCGAACGAGATCATCCCGCCGAACCGGCCCGGACGCAGCAGGCTGGCGGCCAGAGCGTGCTGCGGATGCTCCTCCAGGCCGGGATAGTTCACTTTGGCCACGCGTGGATGGGCGCTCAGCCATCGCGCCACCTTGAGCGCGTTCTCGCATTGCCGCTCCACCCGCAGGGCCAGGGTCTTGATCCCCCGCAGGGTGATCCATGCCTCGAACGGCCCCAGTATGCCGCCGGTGAGCTTTATCAGACTGCTCAGATTGGACAATACCGGCTCGGCTCCCACGACAATGCCGCCCGTGACATCCCCGTGGCCGCCCAGGTACTTCGTGGTAGAGTGGACCACGATGTCCGCGCCGTGCGCGCGGGGCTGGAGCAGGAACGGGCTGGCGAAGGTGTTGTCCACCAGCACATAGGCCTGCACCCGATGGCCGATCTCCACGATGCGCGGTATGTCGGACACGAACATCAGCGGGTTGGTGATGGTCTCGACCAGCACCACCCTGGGGTTCTTCTCGAGCACCGCCGCCTCTACCTGGGCCAGGTCATTCCCGTCGACGAAGGTCGTCTCGATGCCGAGCGTGGGCATAAGCGTGGACAGCAGGGAAAATGTAGCGCCGTAGATATCCCGGCTGGCCACCACGCGGTCGCCCTGCTTAAGGCCGGTCGCCAGGAGGGCGGCGTGCAGGGCGGCCATCCCCGAGCCGAACGCCACGGCCCCGTCGCCCAGCTCCAGCGTGGCCACGGCCTGCTCCAGCGCCGCTACGGTAGGATTGCCGTAGCGCGTATAAACGAACCCCTCTCGCTCGCCGCCGAATACGGCGTCCACTTGCTCCATCGTGTCAAGCATGTAGCCCACGGTAGAGTAGATGGGCGTGGACACCGGAGTGAAATCGGGCTTTGGCGCCCGCTCGCCGGTGTGCACCGCCCTGGTGCCGAAACGCCAGACCGAGGCCTGGCCGGATGCTGCTTCCGCCGCCTGTTCTGTCATCTGATGTCTCCTTTGCTGGCCGAGGTTACCCCAGCCGGATGGCAGCGAGCTACTCCGGCGAAGGTGGAGCGCTCGCCGGCGGGGAAGGCACGGCCTCTATTCCCATTATCTCACCCAGGTACGCCCCCTGCCGGCGTAGCTGCGCCTGTAGCTCGGCGACGCTCACCTGGCGCGGCGTGACGCCTGCCCGCAGGGCCAGCGCCGCCGCCGTGCCCGCCGCCTCGCCGGTGGCCATACACTGCGGTATGCGGCGAATGGTATTCTGCGCCTCGTGCTCGGCGGAGATGCAGCGACCGGCCACCAGCAGGTTCTCTACGTCTTTCGGCACCAGCGCTCGATAGGGGACGTCGGCGGACAGCCCGCCCGGCGGGAACTCGGCCGCCCTCGCGTTGGCGATGGCTACAACATCGGGGAACTGCCGCCGGGCGCGAATGTCGTCGTCCTTCAGAACGTACTCGCCGACGATGCGGCGGCTCTCGCGCAGGCCGAACTGCGACGCGGTATCCACCAGGAACGCGTTCTCGAAGCCGGGCAGCATCCGCCGGGACAGGCTAAGCCGCAACTGGATCTGGCGCCGGGCCACGACCTCGCCGCGGCTCAAATCGTCGGGGTTGAGGATATCAATGTCGTGGAAGGGCGCCGAGCTGCAGTGCACGATGCCGGAGCTGCCCGTGAGCGTCCAACCCAGGTGGCTGGCCCCCTGCCGGCCCATCTCCCTCAGGATGGCGTCGTACTCCTGAGGATGCTCCTCCTGAAAGCGCAGCGCCCGCTCGGTATCTACGCCGCCGAGCCGATACACGAGATTGGTATGCATCCGGCCGACTTCGAACGGCGCTCCGGCGAAAGCAGCGAGATCGGCGTCGCCGGTGGCGTCGATGGCTACTTTGGCCAGTACCGCCTGCCGTCCGGCCTTGCTCTCCACCACCGCGCCGACGACGGCATCTCCCTCCTTCAGCACGTGCACTGCCCACGTGTGGAGCAGTAGCTCGGCACCCGCCTCCGTAACCATCTCGTTGACGAGGTCCTTGAGGGCTTCGGGTTCTGTCTGCACGCAGTACCGGACCTGACTGCCATCGGTGAACCCCCAGCGCTTCCAGCGATTGACAGCCCCTCGCTCGCGCGAGTAGCGGTCCTCCTCCGGCGGCGCTACAGTCCCCTGTCGAGCCGCCAGCCGGTCCAATACCTCTTGGGCAATGCCCTTGACCGTGGGACGGGTGCCGTCGTCCATCAGGTTGAAGTTCACGATCAGGCCGCCGGTGGCCTGCCCGCCCAGGCAGCCGTACCGCTCCAGTAGGAGCACACGCGCGCCGTTGCGGGCTGCCGCTACCGCCGCCGCGATGCCTGCCGGCCCGCCGCCGGCCACCAGCACGTCAACCTCTTCCATGACCGGCAGGCGCCGGGCAGCCTCTTCAACTGTCCTCATGTTTCCCTCCACTTTTCCACCGTCGGACTGGCGTCTTCCATCCCCACGGCGGCGACGCTCTCCACTGCAAGCTCCCGCATGAAGACCAGCGTCGCGATCGTCAGGGCCGCGAATATGGCTGCATCCAAGACGAAGACGGCTCTCAGGTTCACGGCGCCGATAGCTCCGGCGACCATCGGCGCGACCGCCGAGCCGTACATTCCTCCGCTCATCAGAAGGCCGACGCCCGCACCTCGCTGCTGCCGGGGGATAAGGTCGGCTCCCGTCGCAATGGCCAGGGTCAGAAGCCCGCCCGACAGGAAGCCTTCGATGGCCCGCAGTATCAGCATCTGCCAGAATGCGGTGGCGAGGGCCATCGGCAAACAAGCGACGGCGCTGGCCCCAAGGCTGATCAGGAGCAGAGTCCGCCGTGACCAACCGCGTGACGACGAGCCGCCGGCAAGCGTCGAGGAGATGGCTCGCCCGACCGTCGAAAGCCCGGTGATCAGCCCCACGCCCGTCGCGATCCAGCCCGGGTCCACGTCCAGTTGCGAAACGAACAGCGGCATTACCGGATCGAAGGTGCGCTCCACAAACCGCGCCCCAAATAGCACCACCATCAAGGCTAGCATATTCGCCAGGAGCAATACCTGACGGATCGACAGGCTGCCTTTCGCCCGCTGCCGTCTCGCGGCCACCTTCTCTTCCTTAAGGAACACCGTCAGTATCACTGCAGCAATAGCGCAGGCCACGGCTGCTGCGACGAATGAGGGCCGCAGGCCGACCATATCGGCAGTGATGCCGCCGAAGACGGGGCCGATGCCCTGGCCGATGATCTGCGCAGCCTGAACGAAGCCAACCGCCTCCGCCGTGCGGTCCGGCGGCGCATAGGACATCACCATGATGGTGGCCAGGGTGGTAAATCCGCCGAAGAAGCCCAGGATGATGCGCAGCGCCAGCAGTTGCCACATATGGGTCACAAAGGCCATCAGCGCCAGCAGGACCGTGAAAGCGATGAGGCAGCGCAGCACCAGCAGCTTCTTGCTGAAGCGGTCGGCGACACTGCCCCAGAATGGCGCCAGCATCGCCGAGATAAGGGGAGACACCCCAAATGATACGCCCGACCAGAAAGACGCCTCCTCCATCGTTGGGATATCAAGCTCCAGGAGATACAGCGGCAGGAAGGGCGACGCGAAGGAAAAGCCGAGGAAGGCCACGAAAAGGGAGGCCACCGAAACGTACTGGTTGCGCCGCCATTGCTGGTCCGGCCCCGGCCACCAAGCCCGCACCAGTCCGTTACCCATCGCTCAGCCGAGACCTCGGCCCACCATCGGGCAGCATGCCCCTCTGCTCAGCTCTCATTCGACTTCTCCCGCATCTTGGCCGCGCCTCTCGCCCACGGCACGCATCGCCCGCCGACGGGAAGGAGGCAGCCACACGAGGGCACACACCTCTTCCGCCCACCGCCGGCTTACCCCCGCCAGTTGCGCGCCATCCCCCTCCCGGCCGCCACAAGCAGCGCGACGGTCCCTATTCTCACCGTTGCTGCGGAATCCGTATATCTGTCGTCAACACCACGGGAGGAACTCTCGTCCGTCAGGTGATAGTGCAGTATCGCAGCCCCGCCGGCTGCTACTGGACTGGATTATACGTTCAGGGGGGAGGGGGTGTCAATTCACTCTGCGTCGCTTCCAGGGCCTTTTCAAGGTCTGCTGATCCGGCTGCTCGGGCGGCTTACCTCACCCCCTGGCCCCTCGCCAGTCGCCAGACCCGCCATCCTCACCAGCAGTCAAAGAAGGCGACCCCTCGCCACGGCGAGAGT
>JAMCWG010000050.1 GCA_023475235.1 Chloroflexota bacterium | reverse complement strand
CATACCACCCCTCTTCCTGGCCGATGGCCAGTATGGTGTGACCGTGCTCCTGTGGATGGACACCTATCGCCTGATTTGCCAGCAGGACGAAGTGGTGAAGTTCGAGGTGACAGATGCCGGAGAAGTGCGGGGAGACTACCTGGGCGGCATGTCGGGCGCCGTGCGCCCGCTACTGCAGTGGAGATGTGAGTGGGTTGAGGGTGGACCGTGATCATCTACCGAAATCGTCGGAACTAAAGTGGTCACGAAAGGTGATGCCGAATGCGACGAACACCGCCACCAATGACAACCCATGCCAGCGTGCGGCTGGAGGCCCAGAACATCGCCCGCGCCCATGGCTCGTCGAGTGTGTCGGAGCGCTCCACATGGGCGTCAGGCTCGCCTTCAAGGGCGGGCCGGGCTGGCCCGACGGCTTTTCGATTCTCGACATTGTGCAGACCAGGGTGGTGCCCCTCACGCTCAGTCCCTCTCCCTCGGGGGGGAAGACACTCTCTCCCTTCTCCCCTTGAGGGAGAAGGGAGAGCCGGAGAGGGATGAGCGGGAGTTGCACAATCGAAAGCCCTAAGGGCTGGCTCCTCGCTCATCGCTGGAGGATTCTCCACGGGTGCGGCACTCAAGCGATCCTCATGGCGGCTCGTGGCCCGCATTCCACGCGACGCCCCCAGGACGAGCCCCAAGACGACCCAAAAGTAGCCGAGTATCGATGCGTCGGTAAGCTGGTAGGCTATGAGAAGCACGACGCCGGCCCAGGCAAACGCGACCATGGAAGCGGCTTCGCGTGGAAGTTGGCGCTTCCAAAATATCTTGGCGGGAGCCGCGAGGATACTCACCAGAAGGGCAGCGAAGAGGGCGAGACCGGTAATGCCGGTGTCGGTCAGAATGCGCAATTCAAGGTTGCTCTGCCACTCGCCACGAATGTCGCTGAGCTGTCCAAACGAGTTGGCGCCATTACCGACGATTGGCGACCGCCGCCAGAACCGGATGGCTTTCTCGTAGGTATAGAACCTGCCCACGATGTTGGCGGCGCCCTTGAGGCGCTGCATGATACGCTCCGGGCCGGGCGCTGGCGGCTCACCGGCCGCTCCCGCTTCAACCACCTTGCCGGAGGCCTGGCCGGTCTCTCCCGCCTTGACCACCTTACTGGAGACCTGGCCGGTCTCTCCCGCTTTGACCACCTTCATGGAGGCCTGGGCGGGCGCGCTGACGTCGAAGGTGTAGACAGTCAGCGCGGTTGCCCCGGCGGCGACGGTGACCACGAGGACAACCAGGCTGAGTCTCCTCAGCCCGGTGCCGTGCCTGCGAAGCAGCGACAGCGCGAGGAAGAGGAGAATGCCGGCAGCCAAGGAAGCCCAGGGTGCCCGGGACAGCGCCACGTACAGGCCCGCCGTGTTCACGATGAGGCCGGCCCAGAGCAGCCAGGTCATGGCCCTGGTGGTGTTCGCCCGAAGGGAGAGGAGGACGAGGGCGACCATCACGACCGAAGCCGCGTAGCTGCCGAGGATGTTGGCCTCCCAGGCCACGCCAAGAGTGAGCGGGGCCTGGCTGTAGGGCTCGAGCCGGATACCCACGACCAGCCCGAAGGTATAGGCAATGCGGCAGGCCACGGCGTAGAGGGAGGCGGCGATGGAGGTGATGAACAAACACCAGAGAGCGACCCTTAGATTCGGCGATCGCTCTCCCTCTTTCATGGCGACAAAGAAGAGGAGTCCCATAAGAGCGTACGTCGCGACCAAGCGAAGGCTTGCCGCCGGGTGGGGAGGAAGGACAAGCGAGACGGCCAGGTTCAACAACACCCAGGCCACGAACAGCAAGGGTGCGGCCCGCAAGGACGGGCGATGCGGCCTACGTGCAAAGCGGATCGCCCAGGCAGTAAAGAGAGCCATGGCCACCAGGTAATCGTACCGAACCCTTGCCCCGGCGATCTCGAGCCGATACCCGCTGGCAGTGGTCGAAATGATCATTGCCGCGATGGGGAACCAGCGCTCCGTGCGCCGCCACAGCGACAGCGGGAAGACGATCCCGAGAACGGCGATTGCTACGAGCATGTCCGTCATGTGCGCGCGTCCCTCCCACTTGTGCTCCGGTATTGGCGGTCGACCCAATACTCCATGGATTCTGTTCCTCGTCGATCTATCAGTCGCGACTGACCTGCTCTGCCCGGCCGCCGCGAATCCTCTTGTACAGCGCAAGATGCGCGGCTGCACAGTCGCCCATCGACCAGAGTGGCCGTGCTGGACGGTCCCGCGAGAAGCCCCGGCCATGCGCCGCTTCCACGGCATCGGCCAGCCTGGCCGGCGTGAATTCCCGCCAGGGAACGAAGATCACCCGTTCGAGCGCAGCATGCGGCAACGCGCCGCCAAGCCCCCAAAAAAGCCGGCGAACTGGCCCTGGGTATGGAGGATGCTCGGCCGCACCGACCGGATCACCCGAACGAGCCGCAGGAAACCGGTGATGCAGCGGCCCTTGGTGTGCAGATCGACCGCAATCATAGGCTCACCCAAGCAGTGCAGATCGGGCACAAGCGGCCCGTTGTCGCTGCACACGACCACGCTACGCCAGCCGCTGCTGTTGACGTGGGTGGCCAGCAGCTTCACCGCATTGGGGCCGCCGCCGATGGCGCCGGAATGAATGACGTGCAGGATGGTCCCGCGGGGTCGGCAGGGCACCTCACCACTCACTCCCTGC
>JAMCWG010000098.1 GCA_023475235.1 Chloroflexota bacterium | reverse complement strand
GGCCCAAGTCATGCCCGACCTGTGGGGCGCATAGGGCTTGATTCGAGGCCAAAATAGGGATGGCCTTCGTCGTTCTCATTCTATTCAACACTCTCCGCCACCCCAGGTTAGGGTCATGTCAAAGTCCGCTGATCCGGCTGCTCGTGGGGTTTACCTCACCCCCTGGCCCCTCGCCGTGGCGAGGGGTGGCCGAAGGCCGGAGGTGAGGTTAACTGCCGTTGGCAAGGCAACCGAAGTGCCGTCTGCTTCCTGGCTGGCGACTTTGAAAAGGCCCTAACCCCAGGTTCCACCAACTATCGGGGGCGCTTCGGGCGTGCCCGTGCCATTGTAGGGGCGCACACTCGTGTGCGCCCTGGCCCAGGCCCCATGTCGTGTCGGGCGGGCCGACCCGCGGGTCGGCCCGCCCGACACGCGGGTCGGCCACTACAGATTACATCGAATAATCGAAGAACCCTGGCCTCGACCGCATCGCCTGGACTTGCCGCTCGAAAGACTCTATCTCGGCCAGCGAGGTCAGCACGCCAATTTCCACCTGATAATCTCTGCTCTCTCCGGGGCCCAGCATCGGCAGCGTGCCCTGCTCACGCTCCCAGGCGCGCCCACCTGCACTAGCGGCGTTGGTCGGCTCGATCCCCATGACATAAGTGCCGGCGCCGTTCATCTTCCACTCGACGAGGGTAGGGAGCTGCCCCGTCCGGCACTTCACATACACGCCGATGCCGTGGCCTCCCGCGAAGCCTCTGTTGACGATGCCGAACAGGGTGTTGCCGTCCTCGCCGGCCGCCAGCTCGTGGTAGTACACGTGCTCGGCGAAATCGGCCTGGGGCGGCTCCACCTTGTCGTAGTCGGGCAGGCCGGCGGCTGCGATATCGTCGCGCGGCGTGATCTTCTTCGACGGGCAGAGGAGAACGGCGCCCTCGTCCACCACAGGGAAGCCGATGTTGATGTGGTAGATGATCATGTGGGGAGTGGGCTGGAAGGCCATATTCTCCACCCTGTCCTCGATGAGGAGCCGGTTCTCGCCGAGGCGCGCGCTGATCCGGCGCGTAAGCTGGAGGTTTGTGCCGAACACCACGGCCTCCCGCACCTTGCCGCGTGCCCACATCGAGTACTCGTCGCCGTCCCACCCGGCGTCGGCGGCGACGTTGGTGGCCGGTATGTAGCCGATGCGCCCGTGCAGGCCCAGTTGCTCGTCGGCGTCGACGCAGGGAGCGCCGGCCTGGGTCAGCCCGCAAGTGGCCAGGAGCCCGCCGGCGAAGCCGCGCAGCCAGCCGATGCCCTCCGGCTCGTAGAAGGCGCCGGCCACATCCCCGGTCTGGGAGCGCCAGCACAGTGGGATGCCCCTCCACTCGGCATAGGAGATGTCCATCGCCCGGCCCGGCAGCACGGTAAAGGCGAAGCCGCTACCGGTCCGAAAGTCGACGGCCTCGACGCCCGCGCTCCGGCCATCGGTGAGGATGTACGGCTTCACCCCCGCCACCTGGGAGATGTCGCCCACTTTCTGGAGAAGCTCATTGCGACTGTAGGTGCGGCCGAACAGGTTAGCCATCGTGCCCTCCTCGTGAAATTGCCACTGGTCAATGCTGAAACTATCTCACGATGCTAGGGGAACATGTGCTCTGGGTTACAGTATACCAGGAAACCGCGCTCGGATGTTTGGGGCGTATCGAGAAATCCCGCTTCTTATGTTATGATAAGCCTGTCTCTGAAAGCTCTAGAGCCCCAGAAGCTATGATAAAGGGGCCGGGAGGTCCGTTTGGCCAATTCATTGGACGAGTTCTTTCGATTGATGCGGGAGGCGGAGGGCTGCGAGGTACAGACCATCGCCCGGCTGGACTTCCATCGCGAGGGACGCAACGGCGTGCCCGAGGTGATAATGGCGGAAGGGAAGCAGCCCGATGATACGGTCCGTATCGTGGGCGCGTTCCTGGAGGCGAAGGGCCGCGCCCTGGTGAGCCGGGTGGGCGAGTCCCTGCTGGCGCGGCTGAGCGCCGAGTTCCCCGACCACGAGTTCGACATGTTCTCCGCCTCACGGATGGTAGTGGTGCGGCGGCCCGGCCTGAAGCGCCCCACCACCGGCGGGAAGATCGGCGTGCTGACTGCCGGCACCTCCGACGTGCCGGTGGCGGAAGAGGCCAGAGTCATCGCCGAGGAGATGGGCTGCGAGGTGCTGACGGCCTTTGACGTGGGCGTGGCGGGCATCCACCGTCTGTTCCAGCCCCTGCGGGCGATGCTGGAGGCGCCAGTGGACGCCATAGTGGTGGCCGCGGGGATGGATGGAGCCCTGCCCTCGGTGGTGGCCGGCCTGGTCGACGTGCCGGTCATCGGGCTGCCTACGTCGGTCGGCTATGGGCTGGGCGGCAAGGGTGTGGCCGCGCTGATGGGGATGCTGCAGTCCTGCTCCCCCGGCCTGACGGTGGTGAATATCGACAACGGCATTGGGGCCGGCGCCACCGCGGCCCTCATCGCGAACCGGATGGCGGCGCTGCGACAGAAGGCGAAGGCGGCCGAAGGCGCGAAGCCGTGAGCGGCCGCATCGCCTACTTCGACTGCTTTTCCGGCATCAGCGGCGATATGTGCCTGGGGGCGCTGGTGGATGCCGGCCTCCCGTTCGAGGAGTTGAGGGCGGCCCTCGCGGAGCTGCCCGTGGGCGGGTATGAGATAACCGCCGAACGCGTCGCCAGCAAGGGCGTCACGGGCACCCAGGTGAAAGTGACTCTCAGGGAGGAGCAGCCCCACCGGCATCTTTCCCATATCGCCGACATCATCGGGGCCAGCACCCTCAGCGCCGCGGTGAAGGAGCGGGCCATCGCCGTGTTCCGGCTGCTGGCCGAGGCGGAGGCGAAGGTGCACGGCTCCACGCCCGAGGAGGTGCACTTCCACGAGGTGGGGGCGGTGGACGCCATCGTGGACATCGTGGGCACCTGCTTCGGCCTGGAGGGGCTGGGGGTGACGCGCACCTACGCCTCGGCGCTGCCCGCCGGGCATGGCAAGGTCCGCACCGCCCACGGCCTGCTGCCCGTGCCGGCGCCGGCCACCCTCGAGCTGATGCGGCGGGTCAACGCGCCGCTGCGAGATGTGCCGGTCGAAGGGGAGATGGTGACGCCGACGGGCGCCGCGCTGCTGGCGAGTTTCGCAACCTTCGCCCAACCGCGTATGCGCCTGCAGGAAATCGGCTACGGCTTCGGCCAGAAAGAGTTTCCCTGGCCGAACGTCCTTCGCCTGTGGCTGGGCGAGTCGCTGGCACAGGGGCTGGACGCCGACGAGGTCAGCGTAATCGAGGCGAACCTGGACGACACTACCGGCGAGATGCTGGGGGCGGCGATGGAGAGCCTGCTGGCCGCCGGCGCCCTCGACGTGTATTTCACGCCCATTCAGATGAAGAAGAACCGGCCGGCGGTGAAGCTGAGCGTGATCGCGTCGCTGGAGCGGGAGGCGACCCTGGCCGAGCGGATGCTGCGCGAGACCACTACCCTGGGCGTGCGGGTGGCCCGGATGGGCCGCTACAAGGCCGACCGCTGGCAGGAGGAGGTCTCCACGCCCTGGGGGACGGTGCGGGTGAAGGTGAAGGCGCTGGACGACGAGCGCGTCGCCGCCCCCGAGTACGACGACTGCCGGCGGCTGGCGCAGGAGCACGGCGTCTCGGTGTGGGAGGTCTGGCAGGCGGCCCGGGCCGCCGCGCAAGAGAGATAGGTTTCGCCCTCACCCTGGCCTCGCCAAAGGCGAGGCGTGCCCCTGCCGAGGTTATGGATAGCGTGTCAGTGCCTCTGATGCGCTGTTGCCGGGGCAAGAAGACCAAGCTCTTCGGCCGAGAAGCAGCTATTGGGCGCGGAGGTAGTGACCACGACCGGTACTACGGTGTACAGTTGCTGGGCATCGTGGATGCGCACGGGGGGATCACCGGCTTTCTGATTGGTCCAGCTAACACCGAAGAGCGCTGGCTGGCAGAGGCCCTGCTGCGCTGCCGCTCAGAGGAGGCTGGCTACCATCGCCTGGATTGCGGACACCAGAGGAGAAGGGTACACCCCCAGCCATATCAGCAGTATGGCTAGGACGGCCAGCACCACGCTTCCGAGGAGGGATATGGACAGCGGTGCCGTAATAGCCCTTCGCTCGACGGGAAACGGAGCATACATGATGACCACCACGCGCAGATAGTAGTACAGGCCGATGGCGCTGCCCACCACCAGGACGATCACCAGCCACCAGAGGGCGGCGCTGGCCCCGGCGGCCACAACGAAGAACTTGCCCACGAAGCCAGCGGTCAGGGGAATGCCGGCCAGGGAGAGGAGCATCGCCGTGAAGACGCCGGCCAGCCAAGGCTCCCGGGCGGCCAGGCCGCGGTAGTCCTCCAGGGCGTCGGCGTCCCGGTACTCGTTCGTCCAGCCCTCAGTCTTTCCCCCGCTGGAGAGAAGTGAGACCACCCCGAATGCGCCTAGCGTGGTCACGAAGTACGCGGCCAGGTAGAAGGTCACAGCGGCCACGGCCTGGGGGCCGCTGGCAAGGAAGGCCACCATCAGGTAGCCCAGATGGGCGATGGAGGAGTAGGCCAGTATTCGCTTGACGTTGTTCTGCAAGAGGGCCAGCAGGTTCCCGGCGAGCATCGAGGCGACGGCAATGAGGCCGAACATCAGAAAGAGCGACGCCTGGGTGTGCACGCCAATTTGAATGAAGTAGCGCAGCAGAAGGGCGAACATCGCCCCCTTGGACACCGTGGCGACGAAGGCGGTGACCGGTGCCGGGGCGCCCTCGTACACGTCCGGCGTCCACATATGAAAGGGCACCACCGCCAGCTTGAACCCGATGCCGATGGTCATCATGGCCACGCCGGTCAGCAGCAGCCCGCCGTAGGCGACGCGCCCCTCCAGCGCGGCGATGATGGCCGGCAGCTCCATCGTCCCCAGCTCCGCATAGAAGAGCGCCATGCCGAAAAGTAGGAACGAGGCCGAGGCAGCGGCCAGGATCAGGTACTTGAGCCCGGCTTCCGTGCTGCTTTCCCGCCAGTGGGAGTAGGCCAGCATAGTGTAGAGCGACACGCTCAGGAGCTCCAGCCCCAGGAAGAAAGAGGCAAAATGATTGCTGGCTACCAGCACGGCCGAGCCGAGCGTCGCCAGGAGCAGGAGGATGTAAAACTCCTCGTGGTCCCCCTCCCGGTCGCGAAAGTATGGGTAAGCCATCAAGGCCACGGCGAAGCTGGCCGACGCGATCAGCCCGGTGTAAAAGAAGGTGTAGCTATCGAGGATGAGCAGCGGCGTCACCTGGCGGCTGCCGGCAGACGATACCGCTGGAAGGATGATGAGGGTTACCGCCAGGCCGACCAGCGTCGTGACCAGAACGGCCACGTGAGTGCGCCTGACGGCTATCAGCAGCATGACTGCGATCGACGTGGCGCCCATCACGATGAAGGGCAGCAGACTGGTCATGTCGGCCGTGGTCACGGCCTGCTCCTGTGGTCTGACGACGGCGGGTTGGCGTGGTCATTGTCTGACCGCAACCGGGCAGCGCTTGAATCGAAGGGAGGTGCTCCGTCTAGCTCCCTGGCCACGTAGCGCTGCACATTGTCCAGGCCGTGCTTGGCCGTGGTCAGTACCGGCTGGGGGTAGATGCCAAGCACAAGGACAAAGAACATCAGGACCGCGTAGATCGTGGCTTCGCGCGCATTCACATCGGGTAGCTTCCAGCCCTCCCGGTTTGGCCCGAAGAAGACGCGCTGCATCATCCAGAGCGCGTATACGGTCGCCAGGACGAAGCCGATGGTCGCCACAGCAGCCGCCGCGACATTCACCTGATACACTCCCAGGAGCACCAGGAACTCCCCGACGAAGTTGGCCAGCCCGGGCAGGCCAAGGGACGCCAGAGCGAAGAACATGCCTGCCGTGCCCATTCCCGGCATCGTGGACCACATGCCGCCCATGCGGCCCAACTCCCGGGTGTGGATGCGCTCCTGAATGTCACCGACCAGGATGAACAGGGCGCCGGTGCTGAGGCCGTGGGCGAGCATTATTATCACGGCGCCTTGCAGCGCCAGCTCGTTCCAGGCGAATATGCCGAGGAGAACGAACCCCATGTGGCTGATGCTGGTGTAGGCGATCAGCCGCTTGAGATCGGTCTGGGCGAAGGCCAGGGCCGCGCCGTAGAGAATGCCGGCGATGCCCAGCACCATAGCAACCGGAGCGAAGCTGAAAGCCGCTTGGGGGAACAGTGGCACCAGGAAGCGTATCATGCCGTACGCGCCTACCTTCAACAGCAGGCCGGCGAGGTCGACGCTCCCGGCGGTGGGGGCTTCCGTGTGGGCGTCGGGCAGCCAGGGGTGCAGGGGGACTACCGGTATCTTCACGGCGAAGGCGACGAAGAAGCCCAGCATCAGCCACAACGCCGTCGACGCGGGCAGGGGCGTGCCCAGCAACTGGTTGTAGTTGAAGGTGTAAACGCCCGTGCTCTGGCCGTGGATGAAGTACAATCCGATTATTCCCAGAAGCATCAGCAGACCGCTGGCCTGGGTGAAGATGAAGAACTTGATGGCCGCGTAGATCCGGTTCTCGTGGCCCCACAGGGCGATGAGGAAGTACAGGGGCACGAGCATCATCTCCCAGAAGAAGTAGAAGAGGAAGAGGTCCAGGGCCAGGAACACGCCGACGACGCCGGACAGAATCCACAGCAAGTGGAAATGGAAGAAGCCGACCCGCTCCTTGATGGCGTTCCATGACGTCAGGACGCCCATTATGCCGAGCAGGTTGGTGAGCAACAACAGGAGCAGGCTCAAGCCGTCCATCGCGAGGTAGAAGCTGATCCCCACCTGTGGGATCCACGGCTGGTTGAACTCGATGAGCCAGGGGCCGCGGCTGGACAGGGTTAGCTGGCCGAAGTACTGCGCCCAGATGGCGACCAGCAATGCCAAGTGGATGAGAAGGACGATCATTGAGACCCAGCGTGGCCACTGCGGGCCCAGCCGGCCCGCAACCCAGGCCAGAACCCCGCCGATGAAGAGAATGGCGACGATCCATGGCAGTATCATGCGAACACCCCAATGGCGATCACCACTACCGCCCCCAGGGCAATGCCTGCTGCGTACCAGCGTACCCTGCCCGACTCGGTGCCGCTGAGCAGGTTGTTGAAGACGACGTTGAGCCGGGTGATGCCGTCGTAAACGCTGTCAATGACGTCATCCTTGTCCGCACGGGCTGCCCACACGAAGGGCCGGACGATGAGCCTATCGTACAGCCAGTCGAAGCCCCAGCCGGCGAACCACAGGCGGTACAGCGGCCCGCCGCGAGCGACGCGCGTCGGGCCGTCGGCGTAGGCGGGCCGGCGCTGGAAGAACAACAGATAGGCGAAGTAGATGCCGATCAGGGGCACGACGCCAGCGATGACCCCCAGGACCAACTCGGTATCGATCGCCGGCTGGGCGATCACGGTCGGCGGCAGCGTGTTTTGCAGGAAGCTGGAGAGTATCGGCAGGTTGCCCAGCGTGCGCGGCAGGTCGATGTAGCCGCCCGCGATGGACAGCGCGGCCAGAACCACCAGCGGAATCCCTATATCGATGCTGGGCTTCTTGGACGGCTGCTGCTTCATCTCGCCGAAGAAGGTGAGGAACACCATACGGAAGGAGTACATGCCGGTCAGGAATGCGCCGGCGATGCCGACAGCCCACAGCCAGGGGCTCCCCGCCTGGCCGGCCCACGCCTGGTACAGGATGGATTCCTTACTGTAGCCGCCAGCCGTCACCAGCGGGAGGGCCGACAGCGACGCCGCGCCGACGAGGAACGTCCAGAAGGCGAGGGGTAACGAACGGCGCAGCCCGCCCATCTTGAACATATCGTGTTCCTCGTCGAGGCTCATGATGACGACCCCCGCCGCGAGGAAGAGCAGCGACTTGAAGAAGGCATGGGTCATGAAGTGGAAGATGGCTGCCGTCCACGCCCCCACGCCCAGGGCCAGGAACATATAGCCGATCTGGCTGATGGTGGAGTAGGCCAGCACCCGCTTTATGTCCCACTGGGTGAGGGCGCTGAACCCCGCCAGCAGCAGCGTGACGGCGCCGATCACTGCCACGGCCAGTTGAACGGCGGGGGCCAGGGCAAAGAGCACATTCGTGCGGGCGATGAGGTACACCCCCGCAGTCACCATCGTGGCCGCGTGGATGAGGGCGCTCACCGGCGTGGGGCCGGCCATCGCGTCGGGCAGCCAGGTCTGCAGCGGAAGCTGGGCCGACTTGCCCAAGGCGCCGACCAGCAGCAGGGCCGCCGCGGACAGGGCCAGGGCCGAGCCCGGGGCCCATTGCTGCGCTGCCCTCCGCATCAGGTCCTGTATCTCCAGGGTGCCCAGGCTGTTGAAGATGAGAAAGAGGCCGATGGCCAGGGCGGCGTCGCCGACACGCGTGACGACGAATGCCTTGCGGGCAGCGTAGCCGTTATACGAGTCCTGATACCAGAAGCCGATGAGCAGGTAGCTGCAGAGGCCTACTCCCTCCCACCCCAGGTAGAGCAACAGCAGGTTGCTGGCCAACACCAGCGTCAGCATCGAGCCGACGAACAGGTTCATATAGGCGAAGAAGCGGCCGTATCCCTCGCCCCCGGCCATGAACTCGGCGGAATACAGGTGGATGAAGAAGCCGACGAAGGTCACTACCACCACCATCACCAGCGACAGCGCGTCAAGGTAAAGGGTGATTCCGGGCGTGAAGCTGCCGACGCTCATCCAGGTCCAGAGGGTCTGGGAATACGCGTAGCCTGGCGGCGGCGCGGCCAGGAAGCTTGTCGCCACCAGGACCGCTGCCAGAAGGGAAAGCCCCACCGAGCCAACGCCGATGAAGGGCACCCAGCGATCGGGCAGCCGGCGGCCCGACAGGGCCAGGAGGACGAAGCCGGCGAAGGGCAGGGCAGGGACCAGCCACAACAGTTGCAGCATCTTACCCTCGCATCTTGCTGGCGGCGTCGATGTCCAGCGTTCGCAGCCGGCCGTGCAGTTGAAGGGCGAGGGCCAGCCCTACCGATACCTCGGTGGCGGCCATTGTCAGGATGAAGATGAACATAATCTGGCCATCGGGCTGTCCCCACCTCGACCCAGCCACCACGAAGGCCAGCCCCGAGGCGTTCAGCATAATCTCGATGGAGGCCAGCACAAAGATGATGTCCCGCCGCACCAGCACCCCGATGAGTCCTATGGCGAAGAGGCAGCCCGCCAGGATGAGGCCGTGGGCCATCGGCACTGCCGCGATCATTGCTCATCTCCCTTCAGTCGCGCCGGGCCGATCTCGCTGCCTGCGCCCTTCTCGGTAGACGAAGAGAGAGCACGCCCTTCGTGTGCAAGATAGTCAGAGCGAGTGCCGGTCTTGCTCTCCTCCGCCTCCGGCTGGGCGGGCCGGCGGAAATCGTCGCGCTGGCCCAGATGGTAGGCGCCCACCAGGCCGGCCAGCAGGAGCAGGGACGCCATCTCCACGCCAAGCACGTAGGGCCCGAAGAGGGCGATGCTCACCTGCTGTGGCTCCACGACGCTGACGCCGGCCGGATGGCTAGGCTGGAGGCCGAAGGTGTAGACTAGCTCGGCGATGAGGATGACGCCCAGGACGGCCGGCCCGACCCATGTCTTCAGGCTCAGCCACTGGCGCTCCTCGCGGCTCCCCTGGGGGCCCAGGTTCAACAGCATAATCACGAACACGAAGAGCACGATGATGGCGCCCGCGTAGATGATGACTTCCAGGGCCGCCACGAAGGGCGCGCCCAGGGAATAGAAGACCAGCGCCACCGCTATCAACGACACTACCAGGTAGAGCAGCGCATGCACGGCGTTCAGCCGGGTGATCACCCCAATGGTGGAGAGCACCGCTATCGCCCCTGATATGTAGAAGACCGCTTCCACTCGCTTACCATCCTGATCTAATCGATCTAATCGAGCAGGCTCGGAGACAGGCCAAAGTCAGGGCATCAGGCTGCGCACGTCCACCGGCGGCGCCTCGCTCTCCGCTTCGCCCTTTCCCTTTCCGCCGATGGCCAGGCCTGCCACCCGGTAATAGTTGTAGCCGTGGTACTTTCCCTGACCGCTAATCAACAGGTCTTCCTTCTCGTACACCATGTTCGGCCGGTAGTATTCGCTCATCTCGAAGTCGGGGGTTAGCTGTATCGCATAGGTAGGGCACGCCTCCTCGCAGAAGCCTCAGAAAATGCAGCGGGAGAAGTTGATGCGGAAGAACGCCGGATAGCGCCGCCCGTGCTCGTCTTCCGTGGCCTGCAGGGCGATGCAATCGACCGGGCACGTCACCGAGCAGAGGTAGCAGGCCACGCAG
This sequence comes from Chloroflexota bacterium, assembly GCA_023475235.1. GTDB lineage: Bacteria > Chloroflexota > UBA6077 > FW602-bin22 > JAMCWG01 > JAMCWG01. Next base: position 4,075 of record JAMCWG010000098.1, on the reverse strand, counting down.
CGCTCCCCGCCATCGGGATCGCGCGAGAGGATGATCCGTCCCCGGAATCTGGGCGGATGGTATACCTGTTGCTCCGGATACTGGACGGTTACCCGCCGCCGGAACATATGCAGGAATACGCCCCATATGGTTTGAAGCACGCTGAGCATAGTATCGTCCCGCATCCTCTCCGCTAGCCTGTAGCGATCAGTATGCCGCCGGTTACCACCAGGTTCAGCAGCGCCAGCGGCAGCATCACCTTCCAGCCGTAGGCCATGAGCTGGTCAAAGCGCAGCCGGGGAAGCGATGCCCGCAGCAGAACAAACACACAGATCAGGAGAAGGGTCTTCAGCGAGAACCAGACGATGGGCGGCAACACGGGGCCCATCCATCCGCCGAAGAACAGGGTCGTCATCAAGGCCGATATGAGGGTGATGCCCAGGTACTCGCCGACGAAGAACATGCCGAACTTCATACCGGAATATTCCGAGTGATAGCCGGCCACCAGCTCGCTCTCCGCCTCCGGCAGGTCGAACGGGACACGCCGTGTCTCGGCCACCCCGGCCTGTGCGAAGACGATGAGACCCAGAATCTGAGGGACACAGAACCACAGGTTACGCTGCGCCTCCACGATCGTGCTGAGGTTGAATGACCCGGCCTGCATCACCACGCCCATCAGCGACAGCCCCATAAACACCTCGTAGCTGATCATCTGGGCGGCGGCCCGCAGCCCGCCCAATAGCGAGTACTTGTTGTCCGAGGCCCAGCCGGCCAGGGCCACGCTGTACGCCCCAAAGGACGACATACCCAGAAAGAAGAGGACGCCGATGTCGAGGTCGACTACGGCGGTGCCCGGCGCGAAGGGAATGATCGTGAACGACATCGCGACGGAGACGATGATCACCGCCGGCGCGACGACGAAGACCACCGCATCGGCGAAGGGCGGGGTCCAGTCCTCCTTGGCAAAGACCTTGATCATATCCGCAAGCACCTGAAGCAGGCCGAACGGGCCCACACGATTGGGGCCGTAGCGGTCCTGCCAGAGCCCCAACAGTCGCCGCTCCAGCCAGATGAGGCCCGCGGCCGTAGAGAGGGCTACGATGAGCACCCCGAACACGATGATCAGCAGGCGGATGGTCTCACCCAACATCATTGCGCCTCAGGCATGAGTCTCTTCGGCACGGCGCACCTTTCCCCAGGCTGGCAGGAGCGGTCCGGCTATGCCCCCTATGCCTGCCGGTACCGCGGCGATTCCCTGCGGCAGCGAGGGCATGTGCTTGACCGGCAGGCGGTGAGTCTGCCCGTCCAACTCCACATCCACCACCGTCCCCTCATGGGCCGCCACGCTCGCGGCATCCTCGGGATTGAGCCCTACGTAAGGACGCGGTGCGAGCATTGCTACGCCGGGCGCCAGCGCGCTCAATTCCTCCGATCCGAACGCGTGGTAGATAGGGACGATCAGCCACTCGCCGCGGCGCGGGCGGGTGGCAGCCGGCACGCGATGGAAGTAAGTTACCTTCACCCCCTGAGCTGGCTCGATCAGGCGGCGTCCGGGGTCGCCCCCTCGCAGCGGACCACCTACCTCGCTCTGGAACTTGTTGATGGCCTGGGGAGAATTCCAGCCGGGTGCCCAGAAGCGTGGGATGAGGGGCGGTGGCGGCTCGCCCTGGTATCCCTCCATCGTGAAGGCGAGGGCGGAATCGGGGTCATCGGGGGGCCGCGGCTCGTGCACAGTAACATTCGCCAGCATCGCCGTGCGGCCGCTGTAGCGCTCGTGCTGGCGGGCGATCTTCAGTCCGGCCACCCGAAATCCGGCTGGTGGGGCGATGTCCGGCACTTGCCTGAAGACAGGCAGCGCTCCGGCCAGGGCGGCCACGACGTCGTCCAGGGCCTGCCAGTCCTGAAGCTCGGTCTGCCTGATTGTGGCGGCCATATCACGCACCCACCGCCAGCTTTCCTGTATGCTGCCGCCGGGCACGAATACCTGATAGAAGCGCTGGGCGCGGCCCTCGCTGTTCACCAGCGTGCCGTCCCCCTCGGCGAAGGTGGCCGCCGGAAGAACGACCTCGGCCTTCTCGGCGGTTGGGGTCAGCGTGTGGTCGATGGCGACGACGTGCCGCTTCGCGTCCAGCAGCTCATCTGCCGGGCCAACGCCCATCCTCCGGTACAGGTCGTTCTCGAGGACGACGACGGTATCGATCCTGCCGTCCCGCAGGTGCCTGAGCGCATCGTCCAGGCTCCGCTCTCCCGTCAAGGCCAGGCCGAGACTATTGCATTCAGGCACCACGAAGGCCAGCGCCGCCGGACGGCCCTTCTGGCACAGCGCCCAGGCCACGTCGGCGGCGGCATGGAGCAGCGCCTCGCTGCCGATACTGCTGCCGGCGACCACCAGCGGCCGCTGAGCACCCTGCAGCGCCTTGGCGATAGTGTCTGCCAGCGTTCGTACCGTATCCGGCAACCCTTCAACTGCCGGCGGCGCAGCCCCGAGCAACCCGGCGACGCCGCGCTGCAGGGAAGTCAGCACGCCGGAGACGCCCTTCTCCGGCGGGGGGCCGTCGTGCACGGCGCAGGCGACGGCGAAGCCCAGGCGGGCGAGGTCGTCCGGCGCCGCCCTGTAGGTCCGGGTGGCCACGTCGTCCAGCTTCGTGGCGTGGGGCGTGGCGATGAAGAGCGGGCCCTTCTCCTGCTGAACGGCATTACGGACGGCGTAGTCGTCCCAGCGGGAGATATGCAGCCTGTCGGCGATGCTCATCGGCTGCTGGCGGACTGACTGGCGCAGGGCGAGGGCCATCATCGGAGCGGTGTTCGTGACGTCTTCTCCCAGCACCAGCACCGCATCGGCTGTCCCCATCCCATGCAGTGAAGCCGAGCGGGCGGGCCCCTTTTGCAGTATGTCCAGCATCGTCCGAAGCAGGCCCAGTTCCTTCCCGGATACGCCAGCGTAGAAGTGGTGCTCTCCCACCAGGGCGCGCAGGCCGAAGTTGGCCTCCAGCGAGGCGCGCGGCGAGCCGATGCCGATGACCCGCGCCGTGTCTGAGAGAAGGCCGGCTACACGCTCGAGTGCCACCTCTTTGCTGGCCGGCTCGACCGAAGGCTGTCCTTCGCCGCGCAGCAAAGGCTGGCGGACCCGGCGGCTGCCGTTCATGAACTCGTAGCCGTAGCGGCCCCGGTCGCAGAGGAAATAGCCGTTGACCTGGCCGTTGTGCCGGGCGCGAAGGCGCCGCAGCTCGCCGTAGCGCTCGCTGGGGATGGTGTTGCAGCCCACCCCGCAGTGCACGCAGACTGAAGGTGCCGTCTGGAGGTCCCACTTGCGCGTGTAGTGCGGCCTCAAGGTCTTGTCCGTGAAGACGCCGGTGGGGCATACCTCTACCAGATTGCCGGCGAACTCGCTTTCCAGGGTGCCGTCCGTCTGGCGGCCGAAGTAGACGTGATTATGGGCGGCAAAGACGTCCAGGTCGCGCCCGCCGGCGTAATCGCGGTAGAAGCGGACGCAGCGGTAGCACTGGATGCAGCGGTTCATCTCATGAGTGACGAAGGGCCCCAGGTCCTGGTTGACGTGGGTCCGCTTGGGGAAGCGGAAGCGCCGGTAAGTGTGGCCGGTCATAACGGTCATATCCTGCAGGTGGCACTCGCTGCCCTCGTCGCAGACCGGGCAATCGTGGGGGTGGTTCTCCATCAGCCATTCGATGATGCTGGCCCGGAAGTCTAAGACTTCCGGGTCGTCGATGGAGATGCGCGTGCCGTCCTCGGCCGGCGTCATGCATGACATAACGATCTTGCCTTTGGTGTCGTTCTCGTCCCTGAACTGCTTCACGGCGCACTGGCGGCAGGCGCCCACCGAGCCCATCGCCGGGTGCCAGCAGAAATAGGGGATATCGAAACCCAGGGAAAGGCAGGCCTGGAGCAGGTTCTGCCCATCCCCGACCTGATAGGGCTGGTTGTCTATGTAGATGGTAGCCACAAGCGCTCCCCAGTAGGTTCACCTCTCCACTTCTGGAGCCACTTCTGTAGTAGTTTCTGTAGCCGCAGGCTTCAGCCTGCGGAGGTGGGCCCTCACCCCGACCTCGCCAGAGGCGAGTCGCTCTCCGAAGGCGAG
>JAMCWG010000174.1:592-2701 GCA_023475235.1 Chloroflexota bacterium | reverse complement strand
GAAGCGGGCACTGCTGGAGGGAAACATGCCGCGCGCGGAGGAGCTGATCGAGCAGATCTGGAAGGCCAGGCGCCAGGTGCCTGAGATTCTGACACGCCGAATCATCGAAGGACGCGCTCAGGTCCCCCTCTTCTCGTTCGAGATCCTCGGCACCCTGGCCGGGGCCCGCACGCCCACCTACCTGAAGCGCATCGCCCAGGAGCCGGGCGTTTCGGACATCGTTCGATTCGGCGCGCAACGGCGCCTGGGCTGGCCGGAGCGCGGCGAGGCGAAGCGCAGGCTGGCATTCCTCAAGTCGCTGAAGGATCCGGAGGGGACGCTCGTCGCGGCCGTCGAGCAGGCGGCGACCATCTGGCCTCCCCAGAGCGAAATCCTGCAGGAGGTGCTGGGTTACCTGGCCGTTCTGCCGGCCGATCAGCGAGGGGCGCTGATAGAGCGCGTGGCGAAGGAGCTGGGCGCTCAAGCCGATTGGCTGCTGCACGGCGCGCTCCATATGCACCATCCCGAGACCCAGCGCCTTATCTTGCGCGAGCTGGTCAAGCTCCGCGACCCCGGTTCCGCCGGGCCGATAGAACGGCTTCGGCAAACCACCCGTGATCCCGGGGTCCGCATCGAGGCGACGGCGGCCGTGGAGCGCCTGCGCATGCAAGAGATCAATCGCCGCAGGCCGAAGGCGCCCGGCCCCTTTCCTCCGGCCGGCACCGCGCATATGAGCATGATCGACGGCAGCGGAACCCAGGTTATCATCGCCCGGCGGGATTGGGGAACGGGACACTTCCTGCTGGTGGACATTCTTTACAACGACACGGTGGGAGTCAAGGACGCCTTTGGCACCAGCCATGCGCCGGCCGAGGAGATCGAGGATATCGTCTCCGAGCTTGAGGAGCAAGGGGTCCAGATGGTGGAGGTTGACCTGGCGGCGGTGCGTGGAGCGCTGAAAGCGGCGCTTGAGGTAAATGCGGCTGCTGGCACAAGCATCCCTCCCGCCTTCGAGCTGTGGGAGCCGCTGGTGCACGACTCGTACCCGTCCCGTCCGGACGAGCCAGTAACCGTGCCCGACCTGGACGACACGAGGTACGTCAATCGTCGGGATCTCCTCCGCTCCAGTGACTCACTCGCGGATCAGCGATTCCTCGATAGCTGGACGTTCGATCCGGAGGAAACCGTGGCCGCCATGAACGAAGCTCCACAGCCGTCCGGGGGTCGCCTGACCGATCGGCAGTACCGGCCGATGATCCGGCGCCTGTTCGACGAGAAGATGTGCGCCCTCACCAGGAATCGTTTGCGGCGCCAGGCCTGGTTGCTGGATAAGGCGGGAGACGAGGAAGCCCGCGACCTGGCGCTTGCGGTTGCGGCTGAGCTGGCGGGAGGCCCGAAGCCCGAGCTCAGCAAGTTGCCTTTCCTGCGGGCGATAGTCGACCGCAGCGTCGACGGGGTCCTGGCAGAGGCGCTGCACGCAAGGCTCGAAGCGCTGGATCTGGACGGGATGGAAGATTAGAGCACTGCAAACCTGGGAGCGCCGCTATCCTGGCGGCGCGAGTCCCCTGGCAGCCCGCCGGCCGCCCTGGTAGGCTATCATCGCCCCTCTCGCGCCGGCGAGACGCCAGCGCTCCCAGGTCCAGTCCCCAAGCCATCGCCCGACCAGCATGTAGATTTCATCCTCGCCTTGCGAGGCGCCTGGGGCCAGCGGTGAGTTCGGTTCGGAGGATCCGCGGTTCCAGCCGGCCGAGGGCTACCAGGAGGGCGGGTCGCCGGGGACGTACACGTCGACGGGCAGGCAGCGGTCCACGCCGCCAGCTACGGCGTAACTCCCATGCAGCACTCCGCCCCCGCAGGCCTCATCACCGGCGGCAACGACCAGCCGGGGCGACGGCATTGCCTCATAGGTGGCGTACAGCGCCGGTTCCAGGTGGCGAGTGACCGCACCCGTGACCAGAAGCAGGTCGGCATGGCGCGGTGAAGCGACGAAATCGATGCCCAGCCGCTGGATGTCATATACCGGGTTCAAGAGGGCGGCGATCTCCCAGTCCGTGCTGTTGTCCGAGCCCGCCGCCATGTGCCGGATGTGCAGGGAGCGCTTTAGGAGCCGGCTAACGCGACCAGTCAGGC
>JAMCWG010000174.1:0-582 GCA_023475235.1 Chloroflexota bacterium | reverse complement strand
TGTGTTTATCCATTCGATTTCCTACCTGACGAGACTTTCGACTTCGAGTATCTTGCATTGAAGCTGGATGCGTGTTGGACCAAGTCTACTAGCCCACGCGGTAGGAACAGTCGCGCTCTTCTGCCGGCGCGTCACGCCCACTATCAGATCATCCCGATTCCGGACGGCAAGCTCGTAGTCGGGGGTCATTTTGATGGCGCCAACCTGGCAGGCCTCTTCACACAGGCCACAGAAGACGCAACGGGCCAGGTCAAGCTGCCAGCGCATCGCGCCCGCGTCGGTCCGGCTTATCGTTATCGCGCCGGATGGGCACGCATCGGCGCAAGCGCGGGTGCAGTCGCAGCGGGAGGGATCGATCACCGGCCTTCCGCGCCCGGCCGGCGCCTCGGGCCGCCGCGGATAAGACGTCGTCACCAACCCCGTGCGCAGGCTCGCGCGCAATATATGTAACATTCAGGCTCCTCCCGTGTCGTTAACCGCCTCTAGAACATTTCCTAACGAGGTTGGGCGGGCACTCTGTAGGGACTGGGCGCCGGGCCCCTCCAGACTTATCAACGAATCCACGAAGGGCCACGAAGTAAC
>JAMCWG010000124.1 GCA_023475235.1 Chloroflexota bacterium | reverse complement strand
GCACGGTTACGGCCTGGGCGCGTAGAACAGAAAAGCCAGGGCCGTGCGCTGAGTGCCGATCGCGCTGAAGGCGCCCCGCTGGAACACCAGGCGCACGAGCGCCTCTCGCTCGATGATCATCATGACCATCAGAGGAATGATCATCAGCAGCGCGACGCGGAGCCCCATCACCAGGGTCCGCGTGTAACGGCCGGCCATATCAGCATCCGCATCCACGGGCACGACTGCGCCAACCTGCGCCCGCCCATCCGCCACACGTCTCGCCGGCTCCAGCGTCGCCTGCCGCGACAGCGTCGGCAGGATCGCCGTGCTGGTTGCCGTCACTACCATCCCCACCGGGAACTGTACCAGGGTTGTCGCGAAGCGCAGGACGGCCAGGCTATCATCGCCCGTGCGGGAGGCTAGATTGCGATCGATCACCACACCGATCTGGCTGACGACGAGTCCCAGCGCAACTGGCGCGTAAAGGCGCAGGATACGGCCCACAGCCGGGTGGCGCAGGTTAAAGCAAAGTACAGGCATGCCTCGCCGGAGACCGGACAACTGCAGGCCCAGGTGGAGGGCTGCTCCTATCAGCACACCGACCACCAGGCTGGTGACTCCCAGGGAGAGGGCGAAGAGCACCGCGGCGACAATGATCCCCAAGTTGTACATCGTGCCACTGAAGGCCGGGTAAGTGAATGTCTTCCGCGCGTTCAGCAGGGCGGCCGCAACGCCCGATACGCCTAGAAACACCACCGCCGGCAAGGCCAGGCGGGTCAGTCCTACGGCTTGCTCCTGCACAGCCGGATCGAGGCCTGGGACAAGCACGCCCACCACGGCTGGCGCCAGGGCGATCAAGACCAGCGCCGCGCCGGTGAGCAGCACCGCCACCAGCGCCATCACTGTTCCGGCCACCTGTCGCAGTTCCGCATCCCGCCCCACGGCAATGTGCTCGGAGAAGACCGGCACGAGGGCTGCGCTGATCGCCCCGCCGATGAGCAGATCGTAGACCATCGTGGGCACGGTAGTCGCGGCGACGAAGGCCGAGGTCGCCGCCGTATTCCCGAAATGATAGGCGATGACCTGCTCCCGCACTATCCCCAAGAGCCGGCTGGCGACATTGCCCGACATAACGATGGCCGCCGCCGTGACGATAGCTCTGCGCTCGCTCATTTCTTGCTTAGCGCTCGCGGATTCTTCGGACCAGTGCCGACGTCGAGTAGCCTGGAACGGTGGGGAGGATCGCTACACGGCCGCCGTGTTCCGTCACCACGGCCGCCTCCGGAGGAGCATTCTCTCCGACAGGCGCGTAATCGCCACCTTTCACGTAGACATCGGGCTGCAGGGCTCGCACCAGCGCCTCAGCCGTGCTTTCATTGAAGATGACTACATGATCTACGCAGGCGAAGCCCGCCAATAGAAGGGCACGTCCTTCCTGGGGGATGAACGCCCGATCTTCCCCCTTCAGTCCACGGACCGAGGCATCACTATTGAGGCCCACCACCAACACATCACCAAGGGATCGGGCTCCCTCCAGCAGATGCAAATGCCCAGGATGCAACAGATCGAAACAGCCGTTGGTGAGGACGAGGGCGATGCCCTGGCGCCGCCATTCACCGCGCCGGGTCAGCAGGTAATCCAGTGACACTATTTTGTCGCTGGCACGATATACGAGACCGCCCAACCCTCACCTCAGAGTATGCCTTATATTCCGCATTCTAGTGAGGTCGGCGGTGTTTGGCAAATCGACGATCTGGCACGCCTGTGTGTCGACAGCGGCCCTCGCCTATGCTCCGATAGCCTCCAGAACCTGGGTCGCTGCCCCCAGCACACCCACCTCGTCGCCCAATTCTGACGCGACGATACGGACTCTCCGCGATGGCAGCTCGAGACCGCGCTCCTCCAGGACGCGGCGGGCCGGCTCCAGCAGTACGTCTCCCATCTGGGCCATTCCACCGCCAATGACGATCATTTCCGGATTGAGAACATGCACCAGATTGACCAGGCCGACGCCCAGGAAATGGGCTACTCTGGCAATCAACTCATTTGCCACCGGATCGCCCGCCTGCGCGGCCTCGGCGATCACTCGGGCATTTATGTCGCCTCCCTTCGCCCTGGCAAAATCGACGATCGAGGTAGGCGTGCCCCTCGCAATGCGCCGTACGGCGTCCGCGGCCAGGGCCGTGCCCGAGCCAAGGGCCTCCCAGCACCCGATATTGCCGCAATTGCAGCGGGGGCCACTATCGTCGATAATCATATGCCCGATCTCTCCGGCCGCTCCGTCCGTCCCCACATATAGTCGGCCGTTAAGGATCAATCCACCGCCGATCCCGGTGCCCATCGTCACGCAAATCATGTTACGCGTGCCCCGGCCAGCGCCAAAGAGGTGCTCAGCTTGGGCGGCCGCGTTCGCATCGTTGCCCACGAACGTGGGAATTCCGAAACGTTCCTCGAAGATTGCCTTGAGCGGCACGTTGTACCAGCCCGGCAGGGCGGGAGGCTGGGTCACTACGCCGGTCTGGTAGTTGCACGGGCCCGGCGCGCCGATGCCAATGCCTATCACATCGGACAGTGGCCTTCCCACCTGGCTCAGCACCGCTCTGACGGCGGCCTCCATCCGGCCAATAACCGCATCGCGTCCCTCCTGAGCGAGGGTGGGACGGCGGTCGAATGCCTCGATCTGACCTTCATCAGTGACCATGGCGGTGGCGATCTTGGTCCCCCCCAGG
>JAMCWG010000135.1 GCA_023475235.1 Chloroflexota bacterium | reverse complement strand
CCCGAAGTGCTTGAGACGCGGCTGGCCCCGCCGCGCCCGCGCCGATTGACTGCCGCCCTGCAGCCCGGGGATGCCGTCCGGATCAAGTCTCTGCACCAGTCGGGCAGGCTGCTATCGGAGCCGATGGACGGCGATGTGGAGGTGCAACTGGGAAGCTTCCGGGTGCGCGTGCCCGTGCGAGAGATCGAGAAAGAAGAAGCCCACGCCCCGGCTGACCAATCGCCCTTCATCCCCCTGCCGGGCTCCGACCGGTACGTGCCGCCGGAGATCGAGGTGCGCGGCTGGCGGGTCGAGGAAGTTCTGCCAGTGCTTGAGCAATACCTTAACGACGCCTATCTGGCTGGACTGCCGCAGGTGCGCATCATTCATGGGAAGGGCACGGGCGTGCTGCGCCAGGTGGTCCGAGAAAGACTTACCGCCAGTCCATTAGTGAAGTCATTCCACACCGCCGCTCCGCGGGAGGGCGGTGAGGGAGTGACAGTCGCCGTTATGGCCAACTGACACATCGTCTGGTACTCGTTATTGGGAGGTGGAAGGTGACCTTGCCTAGCGGCCTGAGTGCGCTGCTCGCTATGCTACCAATAGTGGTGACCCTCCTGGGAGCATATCTGGCTGCTCTATGGTTTTGCCTTGTGATCTGGACTTTCCGAGACATTCAGAAGCGCAGCAGCGACATACTGGTGCAGATTCTGGCCACCGTGCTGGTGTTGCTGTTCAATTTGCCTGGCATGCTTCTCTATGTCATCCTCAGGCCGCCAGAAACGCTGTCCGAGGTGTACGCCCGGTCGCTAGAAGAAGAAGCATTGATGCGAGACATGCCAGACCAAGACGCATGCCCAAATTGCAGGCAGCCAATCAAGGAAGACTTCGTTGTATGTCCCGCCTGCCATTCGCCCCTCCGAAGCGTATGCCCCAACTGCCGTCGCTTGCTGCAGCCACAGTGGAGCATATGCCCCTTTTGCGGCAGACAATAGCGGTGCATCAGCCATCCGTTGACCAACCACAGACCGATGCAACGCGCCGTCGGTACGACCGCCAGGCGCGCCTCTACGACCTTACGGAAGCGCCGATGGAGAGACTTGCCTTCAGCCGATGGCGGTCGCTACTGTGGTCGCGCGTGGCCGGGCCACGCGTCCTTGAAGTGGGGGTCGGGACCGGGAAGAATCTCCCGTATTACTCGCCGCAGTGGGAGGCGGCCGGCATCGACCTCAGCCCTAAGATGGTCGAGCGAGCGCGGAGGCGCGCCGCCACGCTGGGCCTGGCAGTTGAACTGCAGGTGATGGATGCCCAAGCACTGGCCTTTCCGGATGCATCCTTCGACACGGTGGTGGCTACCTTCGTCTTCTGCTCGGTGCCCGATCCGGTGCAGGGGCTTCGCGAGGTACGACGTGTCTGCCGTCCCGGCGGCCAGGTCCTGCTCCTCGAGCACGTCCTGTCCCGGCACCAGCCGGCCCGCTCCATAATGCAAGCCCTGAATCCGATTATGGTCCGCGTCACAGGCGCAAACATCAATCGAGAGACAGTGACGAACGTCCAGCGGGCCGGCCTGGAGATAGTATCGGTCACCGACCTATTCGCCGGCATCGTGAAGCTAATCGAGGCCAGGGCCTAGACAAGCTTCATCGAACTCCTGTTGTCCCTTCATCATTTCTTCACAAACCCCTGCTAAAGTATCAATTGTGAAGAGGCACCGACGGTGCCCACGAAGAACCACGAAGGAAGGAGAAGGATGAAGAAGATAGCAGGTGTGCTTGCGGTCCTGGGTCTCCTGGCTGCGCTGGGGGTGGGGCTTTTCGCCTTCAGCGGAATTGCATGGGCCGATGATGGCGACGAGGCGGCAGCGGACAACACGCCGGGACCGGGCTACGGCTGGTGCCACGGCGGCTACGGGCCGGGAATGATGGGCTTCGGCTGGGGCGGACAGGCCTATCTGAAGCGAATTGGGGACCTCATCGGGATGACACCCGCCGATATCACGGCGCAGCAAAACGCCGGCAGCAGCCTGGCCGACATCGCCGGCACCAAGGGCGTAGGCGAGGACAAGCTGATCGATTATCTGCTCCAGCCTACCAAGGAGATGATGCAGGTAGCGGTCAAGTACAACTACCTGACGCAGGACCAGTTCAACAATATGCTCAACTTCATGACCCAGCGGATGAAGCAGGTAGTGGAGTACAAAGGCGCGCCCGCCGGTGGTCCCGGCGTTGGGCCGCAGGGTGGACCCGGGCCTGGGCCCCGCGGGCGGAGGAGCTCGGATAGCGATGCTAACGGCTGGGGGCCCGGCCGCGGCGGAATGATGGGCAGGTACGCCTGGTAGACGGGGCAAGACCTCTTTCCTACTCTGCGGGGGACGGGCCGGGGGCTTGTCCCCCGCTCTTGGTGTGTTAGAATGAATAGTGCGATGGGCACTGGAAGAATACTTGTAATAGAGGACGAACCCAAGATCGTGGATGTCGTGGACCTCTACCTGGAACGGGAAGGGTTCGAGGTCCTGGTGGCCAGCGATGGCCGAACGGGCCTGCGGATGTTCGAGGAGCAGAGGCCCGATCTGGTCATTCTGGACTTGATGTTGCCCGTGATGGATGGCCTTGAGGTGTGCCGCGCCATCCGTAAGGAGTCCGCGGTCCCCATCGTGATGCTTACGGCTCGAGACGAGGAGATCGACAAAATCCTGGGGCTGGAGCTGGGGGCCGATGACTACGTCACAAAGCCCTTCTCGCCGCGCGAGCTGGTGGCGCGGGTGAAGGCCGTGCTGCGGCGAACGGCGCCCGAGGCTGCGGCACCATCGGAGCGCATCGTCCTGGGAGACTTAGTAGTCGATCCGGAGCGACACGAGGTCAGTTGGCGCGGGGCACCGGTATCCCTCACACCTACCGAATTCCGCATTCTCCTCGCCCTGGCCAGGCAGCCCGGCCGCGTTTTCAGCCGGCTGCAGCTTCTCGACATAATACAAGACCAGACATATGAAGGCTACGAACGGACCATCGACGCGCACATTAAGAATATTCGACGGAAGGCTGGCGAGGATATCATCAGCACAGTCAGGGGAGTGGGCTACAAAATGGAGGTGGCCGCGCGTGCGCAGCCTTAGATTTCGCCTGATGCTGGCTTCCGCGCTGATTGCGGTGGTCGGCCTCGTCATCGCCGCAATAATGGTCCATCAGTTCACCGAGCGCGAGTTTCAGGGATACCTCCTCCAAAGCATGGGGGGCCGGGGGATGATGGGCGGCCGGATGACGGACATGATGTGGTCAATGATGGGTAGTCCGGAGCGGGCGTTCCTGGCGGGGGTCAACCGCGCCTTGTGGCTGGGTGGGGCAGCGGCCGTCGTCGTGGCGGCTGTCCTTAGCTGGCAGGTGTCCCGGCAGATCACGTCTCCCCTGCGCCGGCTGACAGCCGCGGCAGGGAGGATTGCGGGCGGTGACCTGAGCGAGAGAGTAGACATAAAAGGCGGCGACGAGCTGGAAATGCTGGCCGCAGCCTTCAATCATATGGCCGACAGCCTGGAGAAGAACGAAGAGGTGCGGGGGCAGTTGGTGGCCGACATCGCGCACGAGCTGCGCACGCCGCTGGCCATCCTGCAGGCAAACATAGAGGCTATGCAGGACGGCGTGGTGGAGCCGACGCCCAAGCGGTTGGGAACGCTCCATGAAGAGACCAAGTTATTGGCCCGTCTGGTCACCGACCTGCGCGACCTGTCCCTGGCCGAGGCGGGGCAGTTACCCCTCGAGCTGGGGCCCGTTGACTTGACAGCGGTCGTACGGCGGACTGTCGAGGCGGTGCGTCCGCTGGCGAAGAGCCGGTCGATCGACGTCGTGGAGGACCTCCTCACCGGCAGCTCGCTGGTGCGAGCCGATGCGGGCAGGGTCGAGCAAGTGCTGCGGAATCTCCTGGATAATGCGCTGCGATACTCCGAGGCTGGCGGAAAAGTGAGCGTCGCCATAGAGGCCCGCCCCGTTCGAGCGGGCGGCTCCCCCACGATCGCGGTCATCGTCAGCGACGAGGGGCCGGGTATCTCCGAGGATGACCTGCGGCATGTCTTCGATCGATTCTATCGCGTCGATCCCTCCCGCAATCGCGCCACCGGCGGCAGCGGCATCGGCCTGTCGTTGGTGAAATATTTGGTGGAGGCCCAGGGCGGCCACGCGTGGGCGAAGAGTATTCTCGGCCAGGGCAGCGAGTTCGGCTTCGCTCTGCCGGCAGCCGCGGACATAGCAGAGAATGACATCGATCCTACGGCTGAAAGCACGCGAGGCCTGTTATTGACATAATATCTGACAGAGAAGAGCAGGCCCGCCAGCGTGGTGGGGCGTAGCGCCGGAGCCTTGACCACGCCTAGGGCTTCAGGCCGCTCGAAAGCCTGCCCGACCTGGAGACCCATAGCCTTCGCGCCTGTATCACCTAGGCATCCAGGGCCTGCCTGGCGTGAGCGGGAGGCTGTATGTCCTGCGTGAGTAGAGTCGCCGGCCGGCGGAGTCGTGGGACGGCGTTGGATGCGCGTGTTCATTCCCGTCTTAACGAATCTGCTCCGGGTGAGGCATTCGTGAGGGCTCACCTGGGTGAGCGTACCGTCCGCGGGCCCCTTGCAGCGTCACAGATCACTACATACCCCAGGTAGATATAATGCAACGTTATCTCTATCAAGGGGGGAAGGTCGGGGGGAAAGACAAGACCAGCCCAACGGCGCATATAAGGAGGAACCCCCAAACGGCCACCCCGTGGGGGGAAAGACAGGGGGAAAGACAGAACAGCCCCCACGGCCCGACTGGTGGGAAAGACAAGGCCCAAACCAGCAATCCGGAGAATCGATATCCCCGCACAACCGGCCATCCGGACGCACGCCAGAGGAACCCCGTGAGCCGACGCCCGACCGCTCGGACGACACCAACCCCAGCACCGACCCGCCCGCCGCCGACGTGTACGAATTCGATTACCAGTCCACACCCTGGAAGGCACCCCCGCCCAAGCCCCAGAAGCCCCAACCACAACGCACCTTCACCCTCGACACCAGTTGGAACATCCGGCGCCGGTGGATGAAGTGCAAGAACCCCCGCTGCAAGAGCTGTCCCCACGGACCGTACCTCTTTGCCTGGAAATGGCAGCGCCAGCCGGACGGCAGCCGCCGGAAGGTTGAACGATATCTAGGCCGAGAGGACGGCCCGAAGAGCCGCCCGCCCATCGACGGCCAGGGAGAACCCATCCTATGAACCTGCTAGCCAACCTGCCGCCCAGCGGCCCCGAAACCACCGACCATCGAGGCATAGCCCGGGCCATCCTCGGAACCGGCACCGACGCCCTACGGCTAGAGCTGCTAACCCTGCTGATCGCCGAAACCTGCAAGCGCATCCAATTAGAGCTAGCCCGTGGCCGGATGGTCCGGCTACCCCGCCTCGGCACCCTAGCCCTCACGGCCCGTAAGCCCAGGACCTACCGCCTACCCAACGGAACCACGGTCCGCACCCACTCCCGCAGCCGACTAACCCTACTCACCAACGCCGCGGCCCAAAGCCGCCGCCGCAGGCTCCGACCACAAAAAACAGGAGGCGCCCCCCAATGAACCCAATCCTCAGCACCTTGACAGAACATACCCAAACCGCCCACACTAGAGCAGAACAACCGTTCCACCAAACCACACACCAGCAGGAGGCCGCACAATGACCATACGATGGGCACCAACCGGCTACCCCGACCCCGACCGAGGCAAGCCCCTCGACCGCACGCAGCAGGCAATCGTCAGACGGGAGATCGCCGCCATCGTCCGCAAGCCGATGACCACCAACCAGATCGTCTCTCGCCTCTGGGCACGCTTCCCAACCCTCGCCCACCTGCTAACCCACGACCTGGTCAACGAGCTATGCCACCGGATGGTGATGCGCTCCGACCTGGCTATCACCCGCCAGTCCGACCTTGACGAAGAGACCCTCGAATTCACCACGCCCAACAGGAGGCCGCAATGAACCCCGACCGGCTATTAGACCTCGCCATCGAAGCCGCCCACTTCACCAACGCCGCCCTATCGCTGGTAGTGATCTACCTGCTGTGGGTGGTCCTACACACCCACCGGCGACAAGGGTAGGGCGCTCAAAGCCGAGCGGCCATCCGGCAGGACGGACCGCACCCCAGCGGTCGCCGATGTCGGGTGGCCGCCCACCGGCATCGGCCCGTGGTATCTCTACTGCTTTGCGGTGCGGCTCGCCCCCGGCCTTGGCCGGGGGGCCGCCGGTGGCCGCCCGCCTCCGGCCCCCTCGCACGCTCGGTGGCCTTCGGCTTGGCTTGCGGCCCCCGGCTCTCGCCGCTATGTTGAGTTCCCGCCCAACCCGCCCTTAACCTCGGCCTCTGCGGAGAGCGGCCATTCCCAGCGGTCGCTACGCTCCCTCGGCCCGACACCGTCAACCGCTCGTGGCCCCCTACGGCGCGCTGCCCCCTGCCGGGTCGCCGCTGCCGTGTCCCGCCTCGCAAGCTCGCCCGCCCCGCCACCCCCGCCCACACCTCGCGGCTTCGGCGGGTCCCTCGGCGTGCGGCTCCCGCCCACCAGCGGCCAGGCCCAGCGACAGCCAGCCCCGTCCCCATCGCATCCAAACCGGCAAAATGCACAAACCGACAGCTGAGATCCCCCCGATATCCTTGTGCAATATTCCAGGTAAGAAAGAGGTTGCAATTCCTTTAACCTTGCTGTAACCTATGCACCGGCCCCCCAAGGGCCACCCATACGAGCGGGAGCGGCTGCCGCACCGACCGATCCCCGGTGCCCTGTCCGGCAGCCGCCCCGACCCTAGACAGGAGGAGCGCCCACCGTGGCCTACAAACCCCACGGCTCCCACACCTGCGACCGCTGCCACCGGACACGCCGCAACTGGATGCAGGTCAACCACGGCTTCCAGGACTACAAGCACCTGTGCAACTCCTGCGTGGAAGAACTCGACATCCAGGCCCACGAAGCCAAGGGCATCCCCTACCGCAACCCCGCACAGTACGCCACCTGGCTAATGCTCCAGGACCAAGAATACAAAAAGAGCCAGGCCGAAGAACAGAAAGCCCGCGCCAGGGACCAACGCACGGAGCGGGCCAGACGCCAGGCCCAGCGCCGGGCCAAGGCCAGAAGAGAAGCACGGGCACCCATCGACCTCGTGCGCTCCGTCTTCGACCGGAACCCCACCGGCAACCTGGTCGACCGGCAAACCGGCGAGGTCCTCACCGTGGCCGCCCCCCTGATACACCTCTACGCCGGCCAGCAGCTAACCACCAGGCCGGACACCGCCCACGCAGAGCCGGACAGGGGGGAGGAAAGACACGAAGCGCCAAGGGTTGATGGGGGGAAAGACACAGGTAGATATAATGTGAACGGGTTCTACCACGACTTGACGTAACTATGATGCTAGGCGCTATCCCTCTCGGTCTCGACGATCTGTCGCTGGATCCGCACCTCCGCTCGCTCATACGCATCATGCAGAAGGAGCAGGATATGATCGTTTAGCCGCCGACCCTCTCCAGCCGCCTGAGCCTGGAGGCACTTATAGAACTCATCAGATAGGGCAAGTGTGTGAATCGCCATTATTAAACCTCCCGTTTGACAAGACCGGAATCGATGTGCTATAGTTCACATAACGGAGCCACCGGGCGGACACCTGGCCTCCTTCATAAACGATCTGGGCCGGAGTAAGATTTCACTTGTAATCACTCCGGCCCAACGTTATCATACGTCAGCGAGCAATTCAACGTTTTAGGGGGAGCAATTCTATGAAATCAATCAGGTTCTTGCTCATCCTGACCGCCCTCCTGGTTGCCACTGCCGCCGCCTGTACCAGCACGGATCCTCAGCTCGAAGCCCGTGTCTCCGCCATCGAAACCCGCCAGGCCCTCCGTACTGTCCTAGATAGCTACGCCACCCCGCTGCCCACTGCCCGTCCCCCGGCGCCGGCGCCTCCGCCAGCACCCACTACAGTCTTACCACTGACCCCCGTGAGTGGGGACCCTACCGCTATCGACTGGTCAAAGGTGCTCATAATCTCGGCAGAAGAGCTACCAACCCTGGGCACTGTGGCCATCACCTACAACTATGACCAGACGTGGATGCGTACGGTGTGGATCCAGAGGGCAGACTGGAACGAGCAAGGCATCAAACGGGCCATCGCTGACGATCAGGCGCAACTAGCTCAAGAGGCTGACCTAAAAGGGCAGACTCAGAAACTACTTGGGAGATGACCCATGAAGATCCGCACCGTCGATCCCCGCAAGATTCAGGTACCGGAGGTCCGTGTCACTTCGGTGTTCGATTCCGAAACCCTCGCCATGTTCAAGCAGGCCATCAAGGACGCCGGGATCCTGGAGCCGCCGCTGGTGGTCCAGGTAGGCAAGGACCTGGTCCTGGTGGATGGGCTCCACCGGCTCCAGGAGGCCATTGCCAATAACATCACCTCTGTTCAAGTGGCTGTCGTCGAGGGGGAGATGAAGGACGTCTTCTTCCACAACCTCGCCACCAACCAGCTTCGCGGTAAGACCCGGGCCAGCGAGATGGTTGAAGTCATCGGGGCCTTGTGGAAGGAATACGGGGTGGACTCCGACGAGATCGCCAAGCGGACCGGTCTGAGCCGGGACTACATCGAGAAGTTGATGGTTGTGTCCCAGGCGACTCCCGCTGTCCGGGAAGCGCTAGACGAAGATCTCATTAAGGTAGGCCATGCCTACTTGCTGGCCAAGATAGAGGACCCCGAGATACAGGAGCGAGTCTTGCAGCAGCAGCTAGTCTTCCGCTGGAAGGTCGCGGACCTGGCTGAGCACATCCGCAACGTCGGCGAGGTTATACAGCAGCAGCACGTCGAGCAGTCTCCGGCCGGCCCCGTTGAGCCAATGCTCTTTGAGTGTGAGTTCTGCCACGAGATGTACCGCATCGGACAGGTCAGTAACCCGAGGGTTTGCGTCTCTTGTGCTGGTATTCTCGCCGATGCCACTCGGCAGCGACCCTCAGAGGTCACTGCACCCTAGAGGCTATGAAATCTTGCTGGCGTGCAGGCGTGCGTGCAAGCGCAAACATCCGCATCGCCCTACCAGGTGGAATCATACAGCCAGTTGACATAAAACAGAGGTTCCAGGGGTCAGACTGCCGTCCAGATCCCGTCACGACCTGGCCGGCCGAGCCTCGAGCGAGTAGCTGCGAGTGTACCCAGATCCGCTCAAGGTGATCGTGAAGTCATACAGGGGAAGCCGCCCGGGCCCAAGGTACGGCGCCAACGATTGCGCTAATTTCTCCGATGTAACACTGAAGCTCTTGCTCACAGGAACCCCGTCCTCGCGATCAACCTCCAGATGAAGCGCCTTAATCGTCTTGGCCCTCAGCAGCGCGGGATCCGTAATGACCTTATTGACGATCTCCCCCCGCCGTGAAGTGCATCGTCTTCGGCACGCCCGGCACCAGCGTCACAAAGTTCTCCAAGACCATCTGACTCGCCTCCTTCTTCGGGCCTCTACCCTAGCCCGAGCTCCTGGATCCGTCGCTGTCGCTCAGCTCTCGCCTCCCGGTACCCCTTGGTCCAGTAGTTATGCTGCGCCTCCACATAGTCCTGGATCCACGCCGGCGAGAAGCGCTCCACGATGACACCGGAACGCTCGGCGAACTGCTCCACCCCCGGCGACACCCACGGACAGATCAGCCGCATCCGGACCGGCCTCGGCAAGTACCGTTGCAGCTCCGGCGTGGTCGGGACCAGGCTGGCATAGAGCAGCAGCTTCGCCGCGCCGTCCACCAGCTTGAATATCTTCGCCTCGATGACCTCAATCCCATCCGGCCAGACCGCCAGGATATCGCACTCCGGCCGCCAGGGCCGCGCCATCCGCCTGGCCAGGGCCACCTCAGCTCGCGCCTCGATCTCCGGCGGTATCGGGCCCAGCGGACAGCCCTGGATCACCACCTGGGCCTGGACCAATCGTTGTGCGCAGTACTCCCCGGCCAGTCGGCGCTCTCGTTGTTCCGTCATCTCAACCTACCGTTGACATATTATAGCAATTCACTTATATTTGTCACAGCGGCGGAGGTCCCATAGCGTTGGCCTCCGCCGTGCTTTTGGGATCTCCGCCTGCAAATCTCTCCAACAGGAGGTCCCACAATGGCCGTCGCGGTCAAACCACTCGCCGACATCGCCAACAAGTGGTCCACCGAAACGCCCCGCCGATCATCCTACTACGAGCAGGGGGTCCGCAATCCCACCAAGGACTGGGCGGGCAGTACCCAGGCCTCCGCGAGTAACTTCAAGGCTGCCGTCTCCGCCGGCGACATCGACAAGCGCTTCAGCGGAGGGGTCCGGAGGGCCGGCACAGCCAAATGGCAGAGGAAAGCCGTCGACGTGGGGGCAAGCCGCTACGGCCCCGGCGTAACCGCCGCCGCCGGCGACTACCAGGCCGGCATGGCTCCGATGATCGAGACCCTCGCCCAGGTCAACCTGCCACCTCGCCGCCCTCGAGGGGATCCAGGCAACCTCGATCGTGTGAAGGCCGTCGCCGATGCCCTGTCGAAGCGTCGATTAGCTCTCGCCGCCTCCGGCTCCTGAGCCGCGGGCGAGCTGAGAATAGGACGGAGGTGATTTATGTTCTGGCAGCGTGAGGTCCTCCGATCTGGCGTCGGCACGGACTTCAACGAAACCTACGAGCTGGATCTCCCTAAGAGTGGGCTGCTCGGCTCCCTGGCACTGTATGTCCGCTCCACACAAAACGGCCAGCCCTTCCTGACTGCCGTTAAGTGGCGCCTCATCGACTACATCTCCAAGATCGAGGTCGTCGGCGACGGATCCACGGTCATCAAGAGCTTCGACGGCCGGCAGGCCCTGGCCTGCGCCTACCACGACGATCGTGTAGTACCACCCGGCCTCTGGCGGCACTACTCGAACACCCCGCACCGACAGTGGATCCCCCTCCACTTCGGCCGGCGGTTTTACGACGAGCTGCACGCCCTCGACCTGGCCCGCTTCAACCAGGTGCAGCTCAAGGTGACCAACGATGCCACCAGCACCCAGTTCCAGACCGACATCAACATCGACGTGATCGCCTACTGGCTGCGTGAGGCCGCCGCCGCCCCCGCCGGGTACTATCGCGAGGAGGAGTGGAAGACCTGGGTACCGGCTGCCGCTGAACCCGAATACAACGATCTCCCCACGTCCCTCCCGATTCGTCGCATCCTGCTCCGCGGCCGGCCGGCTGTGGACACCGCCGACGCGCTGAACAACAGCTCCATGCACCGCCTGATGAGCGATATCGAGTTCACCCTGCGGACCGGCCAGACCCGCGTCTACAAGGGGTCCCTTGAGCAACTCGGCCACCTGAGCATCGGCGAGATGGGCGCCGAGCCCATCGTCACCGGCATGATCGACCGGACCGCCGCCTACGGCTTCGAGACCGGCGTCGGCTATGTTACCAGCGGCCTGGGCGCAGTTGGCGCCGAGGGCGCTGCCGACATCGCCTACGGCTACACGATGAAGACCGCCGATGTCCAGGACAGCGCCCAGGAGATGAGGCAGCGTGAAGCCGATAATCCCTTGGAGTTCCTGGTACGGGGCCATGGCTTCATGCACAACCTACCCTTGTTCGCCAGCCGCAAGGACGACGACTCCGACCTGCTGGATCCCGAGAAGGACAAAGTGGTCAAGGTCGACATAACCTGCCAGTCTGGCACCACCGTTACGGGCACATCGAGCAACGCCCAGAACGCCATCATCCTCAGCCGCCTCGTGCGCTGAGGCCAAATATCGTGAAAGGAGCTGCGTATGGCGATAAAAAATGCCCTGCGCAAGCGTTACCGGCAGACCTTCGCCGATGCCGGCCTGGCCACCCTCAAGTCAGATCCTGTCCCCGAGGACCAGGTCTGGTGCATCCAGCGCCACTCCGTCGAGGGGACCCTGGCCACCTCCGGAGGCAACACGCGCCTCAGGACCTACATCGAGGGCCACGGCGACAAGCTGTACCTCAACGAGGAGATCTCCCCGACAGCCAACGAGCTGTACTGGGATCCGGACACGATCTACCTCCATCCCCGCGAGAGGCTGGCCCTGGAGTGGGACCAGGCCCAGGCCGGCACCATCCTCCAACTGACGCTCCTGGGCTACTACGTCACGATCTCGGAGGTGTCAAATGCCTAAACTCGGCGAGGGAGTCGACACCCTAACCACGATCGTGCTCGATCAGAGCATCCCCAGCGCCGATGCCACGGCCAATACCCTGATGCGGGATGTCATCGGCAACAAGGAGGATGCAGCAGTTACCAGCGTCGGGACCATCCAGTCCATCACGGCCTATGTGAAGGGGCTGATCAACCAGATAGCCACGCTGGTAGGTAGGCTACCCACCTACACTTCAATAACCCAGTACAAGCCCAGCCTGGCAGACACAGGTGACCTGGAGGCAGCAACCACCACCATCATTGCTACTGCCAAGCCCGCCAGTGGTGCAAGTCAGTACAGCAAGGCCGCTTTCGGTATTGCCACGCCAGCGGATGCGCACCTCGCGGTTATTCGGCTGGGCATTCTGCTACAGGTCACTATCGACAGCTATGCCGGCGGTGCGACCACGCTGAACTATGTCATCTATCGCAATGGCGTTGAGGTAGCTACGGGCCAGATCGCTACCGGCGGCAGCATCGGCCAGAAGCAGATCGGCATTGACCTAACCAGTGGCACATTGACAGGTGCAACCACCTGGCAGATCGGCTTCTGGGTAGATGCCGGCACCTGCGTATTGTCCGAGGTGCGGATGTACCAGGGAGTAGGGACGGGCACCGACAGCGGGCGGGCCTGCCTCACTGTGACGCACACCGGCTGGATACACCTGGCTGGTGGGGGGGCATCACAGCCTGCCGGTGCGCAGTACCTAGTCGCTACCCAAACTGACGATGTGGCCGGAAACGGCACCCTGAACTGCAATCGCCTATGCATCACTGCATCTACCAACAGTCCAACATTCACTGACTCCGGCGTGAAAAATCCAGTGATGTGTCCCGGTACCGTCTATATCGGCTTCATCGCTGGGGCGGCCAACCGGCTCTCCCATATCACAGACTTCGGTGGCGTGCTGAGAGGCGATTAGACCGTGTTCTATTCCCTGCCACTCACCATCCCCGCCAACACCACGGAGGCCGACGCCCAGGAGGTTGATCTCAAGCTCGCCCCCGGCGTGATCCACCGCGTCGGCCTGACTTTCCCCGCCGGCTGCGTCGGACTGGCCCACGCCCGGATCCTGCGCTCCGGCCACCAGCTCTGGCCCACCAATCCTGACCAGGACTTCGCCCTCGATGATACTCAGGTTGAGTGGGATGACTACTTCGAGCTCAACGAGGATCCTTTCAGCGTCCTCATTCAGGCCTGGAACCAGGATGACACCTACGCCCACACGATCACCGTGCGGATCGGCGTGGTCCCCATCGAGGTCTTCTGGAGAGAGGGCCGCAGCGCCAGAATGATCGAGGTCCTCACCAAGGCATTCGGCCTGGTCCCGGAGGGGTCATAATATGACTGCTGGCCGGCCAGACTACACATCCAGTACCGTCATCCGGGGGCTATCGCCTACCAGCACCCTCATCCCTGTGGCCCTGGACGCCAACGGCAACCTGGTGGCCCTGGTCCAGGGCAGCGACGGCGCTACCCTACATACCATCCGTGTCGACGCGAGCGGCCAGCTCATAATGGTGCCTCGCGGGCAATCCGGCAACTATATGTCGGTGGACACCAACGGCTACCTCACCTCGGTTATGAAGGGAAACCACGCCGGCACCTCCGTCACTCTGGCCGTAGACGCCAACGGCAACATCCTTGGGGTGCTCCAGGGCGACTACGCCGGCGCTCTCAAGACGCTGGCCGTAGATAGCCAAGGCCGGATGCTCGCCGTCCTCACTGACCCCGAAGATGTTTTTGGCAACCCTAACTATATGGGAGGAGCAGAACTAGCTGTACGGCTAGGATCAATATCAAAATACAACCGCCTAGGACAGGTATATTGGGATGAATCGTTTGAGTATGGCCTGCAACGTGTAGTTACAGCTACCAGCGGAGCCGGATCGTCTGTAACACAATCAAACCTCGCATCGCGATCTGGAGCATATGCAGCCAAACTAACTGTGGGCGCAACAGTCGGTAATTACGCCCGTGTATCTGCTCAGCTACAACCTCCACCGCTAGGCAAATGGGGAATCGAGTGCAGTTTCACAACCTACTTCCATCTGTATCCGCTAACATTTTTAATCTCTTACCGCAACGGAACTATCAACATAATCGGCGAAATCCAATACGATTTCAACGCCCAAACTCTCAAATATCGAAATAGCGACGGAACATATACTACACTAGCCAGCAATATCATCCTATACAGCCAAATACCACTATTCCACACGATAAAACTCATAGTAGATATGACTACACAGCAGTACGTCCGAGTACTACTGAATGGCAATACATACGATATGGCCGGCATCGGTATGCATGCCCCAGGGGATGTAGGAGCATCATGGGTAACACTAGAAATAACCTCAGTACAGGGCGCTGGGGGATCAGTAGACACCAATTACATCGACGATCTAATTTTTACGGCAAACGAGCCCCGATAGACATTCCTGATGGAGGACCCTGCTATGCCCGACGATTACCACATCGAAGATGAAGTCCTCAACTCGAACCCCCGGACCGGTAGGCTTCGCCTCATCGTCATCCACTCCACCCGGAGCGGCCGGACCACGCAGGCCGATGGCTCGCCGTGGACGCCCGAGGACGAGCTCGCCGCCACGATCGGGTGGTTCCAGAACGCCTGGGCCCAGGCGTCCGCCCACCTGGTGGTGGCTGCCAACGGCGACTGGTGGTACTGCGTCCCCTGGGATCGCGCCGCCTGGCACGCCGGATTCCTAAATCAAAGGAGTATAGGAATCGAGCTCACCCAGCCCACCATCGAGAATCCATTCACGGATATCCAGATCGCCCGGACCGCCGAGGCGGTCCGCTGGCTCTGCAACCAGTTCTCCATTCCGCCTCGGCACACCAAGCACGATTGGCAATCGGGGATCATCGGCCACGAGGAGACCTCCCAGGGGCGCAGCTACGGCAAGTCGGATCCCGGGCCGCTCTTCCCCTGGGAGGCATTCATGGGGCTGGTTATCTCTACATAATACACACGGAGGTTACATACGTGGACGTCGACACCATCACCAAGCTCATCAGCAATGTTGGTTTCCCTATCTTCGTCGCGGTCTATCTCCTATGGAGGATGGAGGGCGTCATCAACAAGATGACCGACGCCATCGATGCGATCAACATCACTATCCAGAAGTGCGCCGGCCCAAAATCTGGTGTACAATAACAGCACTTCATCTGTGAGGAGGTGACTGATTGACTACGCCGAAGAACCGACCGCCTTCCGCCGCCACTCCTTTTCCTAGCCTGGGGGCCCCGCCGCCCCCCGGCCCCCAGGCCCCGCAGATCCTGACTGTCGCTATGCTCTCGGCCGCCCAGGACGGCTGCCAGTGCGACGCCTGCAAGCTGCTGCGCCGCATGGTCAGCCAGATGAAGGAGGACCTCATTGGCGCAACGAACACCTGACCAGGTCACCATCGTAAACGAGTACCAGTACGTCGCTTATCCGGCCCCTAACCATCCGGTGGTCATGGTCGCTGTCACCTATCAGAAGGGGCTTAACCCGCCACGGACAGTCTTCGTGGAGAGGGATAAGCTCACCGACGAAAACCTGCGTCGTATTATCCAGGAGGATATGGCAGCCGCCAGCCAGCATGCACCGCGGATGCTGGAGATCTAGATGGATCCCCAGGACCCGGGTCGGGAGGATATCTACCGCGACCTGATGGGCCGTGAGGGCCATTGGTGGAACACCAATTGGCCGTTCCCCTTATCTGGCGTCCAGGACTGGTTTGAGCGCCTCTGGAACTGGATTGGGGAATGGTTCAACCACGTGGTCAGTTGGCTACGAGATGTCATCCTGCCCTGGGAGCAAAGCATCCACTCGTTCGTGGATAGCGTTCAGAATAATCTCTGGAACGCCATTACCGGCGGCATCAACCGCGCCTATGACGGCCTCGCCGGCCTGATCGGCGGTCTCCGGGGCTCCCTGGGAACCTGGATCGGCGGCGTCTACGACAGCGTCCGCACCTGGGCACAGACGGTGATCGATAACGTCGTTTCGGCCAGGGATATGATCAGTGGCCTTGTCTGGGAGAAGGTGCAATGGCTGTGGGACACCCTCAGCGGCCTGATTGAGGACCACAAGATCACCCTCCTGGCCGCGATCACCCCTCTCGGCGCGCCGATCGCTGCCATCGATGCTACACTCACAGCCCTCAAGAACTGGACCGACGTCGACATACCCGTTATCCTGGAGCGCCACGAGCAAACTACCCGTCAGGAGTTCACTGACCCGTGGACCGACTGGCTCAAGGACTTCACCGCCCAGATCACCGGCGCCCTGGGCAACCTCGGACAGGGCATATGGGACGCCCTCCGCAACGGCCTCCAGACCCTCCGGAACGAGCTCCCCGGCTGGATATCCTCCGGCATCGGCGCCGTCCAGAATGCCGCCAACGCCATCCTACGCCCCATTGCCGAAGCCTTCGTTAATGGTATCACCGGCGCGTTCAGTGGCTTCTCCCCCATCCGGCCCGAGGACAGCAACACCGTAATAAATCGCCTCCTTCCCCTAGCCCTTACCTCTGTCGTGGGACTCGGCGCTATGACAGTAGGTGGTAATCTATTACATCCCCTCCACGAGCTGGGCTTCGGCAATGTCGCGGCCATGCTCGGCGATATGATCGACTACAAGGAGATCTCCCACGTCTGGCTGGGTACCATCCTCTCTGTGGCACTTGCTCGCCCGCTGGAGTATTCCTGGAATCTACAGCACCGCACCCGGCTGCCGTCCGAGCGCGATCTATCCGAGATGGTAGGGGAGTACGCCATCACCAGGGAGCAATTCAAGCAGGGTATGCGCTACCACGGATACGCCGAAGAGTGGCTTGATCCGCTGTGGGAGCTGGCCGACCGGCCTGAGAGCCCAATGCTGATGAACCGCATCGCTCAGTCCGGCAAGTATGACTTCCATGAGTTTGATCGTATGCTCCGGAACGCCGGCTATAACGAAGCGACGATAGCCCTCCTCCACAGTGTTTACTCAGGTATGGCTACAGAGGACCTCAAGGGCACCACAGCGCCCAATCTGCTGAACGCCTACAAGCAGGGCTACATCGGCGAGGGCCAGCTCCAGGACCGCCTGGCCGCGATGGGCTGGGGAACGAATTTCATAGACCGGTTTGTCCTGGATGCTCAGCTCGCTGCCCAGGTGGATTACGCCCAAGAGCTCATCGCCCTGTGGCGTGAGCAGTTCCAGAAGGGCCAGATCGACAGCGGGTCCCTCCGTAGCTATCTCCAGTCACTGGGCATCCAATCCCAGCGTGTCGAGGCTATCGTCCACCTGGAGGAGGTCCGTGCTGCCCCGACCCCCTACAAGCCAGCGGCCAGGCCTGGCACTCCACTCTATCTGTTGCCCGAGGGTAAGAAGATCGAGCAGGAGGCAGAGCTTGCCTACTACAACGGCCTCATCAATGATGCTGCGCTACGGCAGCGGCTTCAGCAGATCCAGATGCCGGCCGCCCTGGTGGAGGCCACAATGATCCTCGAGCAGCGCCGCCTCCAGACCAAGCCCAAGCCGCGCCCAATCAAGGTTACGCCATACTACGAGACCTACGAGGGTCGGCTCAAGCTCGACACCATCGAGCGCTTGCACTACGCCGAGCAGATCAACGACGCCCAGGCCATTGCCGGCCTACAGGCCATCGAGATGCCCGATAGCGTGCTCCAGTCCGAGATGGACAACCTCCGGGCCCGCCTGGCCACAAAGCCCCGGCCCGTGCCCAGGAAGGTTCTGCTACCCTATGAGACCGATACGGGCCAGGCCAAGGTCCACCTGCTCCGCGAGGAGTACTCCCGCAAGCAGATCGATACCAACGCACTGTTTGCCGGCCTGGTGGCCCTCCAGATGCCCCAGGACATGGCACACGCCATCGTGGACTACGAGGAGCTTATTCAGTCGGTCCCTGCCCCGCCGGCGCCCAAGCCGCCCGTGCCGGCCTACCAGACCGATACCGGCAAGATCCGGCTCCACACGCTGCGTATGGCCGGCGAGAACCGCCTCATCACACTCGCCGAATACAATACCGGCCTCCGCCAGCTCCAGGTCCCCGACGACGAGCGCGCGGCTATGGTGGCCGACCTTCGGACCTGGATCCAGGCCAACCCGTTGCCCAATCCAAAGCCCCCCGAGCCAGCCTACCGGACCGAGCTGGGCCGGGTCCAGCTCCAGTCCTTGAAGCAGCAGTTCCGCCTCGAGCTCATCGATAGTGACGAGCTCTACGCGGAGCTGCTCAAGATCCAGATGCCCGACGATCTCGCCCGGGCCGTCGTCGACTACGAGGAGCTAATCGCCTCCGCCCGTTCCGTTCGCAGCCAGGGTCTTTCCGCGTAAGGCCCGCCGGCGGATAGACTGCCAGTTCTCCGGCAGATCATCACCGGCGTGCTTGCACAGGAACGCCTGCTGGGTCCTCCGATCGTACGCCTCCATATCGGCCGCAGGGCCGCTGAACGCGCAGCCCTGATCCAGTTTGCAGACCTGTCGCCGATAGCCGCATACCCGTAGATCAGGATCATCTATCCAGTCAGTGCCCACGCTCTATTACCTTCCTTTCACGTGGTCGATCGCCATCACCAGGAAGGGCGCCAGCAGCATCAGCACGAAGAGTGCCAGGCCCAGCCACATCTCCGGCCCTCCCCCATCCATCGCCGGCCCCCGTGGCCAGTCCACACCTATCGGCCAGCCCGTCAACGCCCTTCCGCCCACTGCTCAGATTGCCGCCAGCGCCTTCGCCTGGGCCTCATCCAGGAAGAAGTGCTGCCATTCCTTGGTCCCGCCCAGGATGAACTTGCAGGCGCATACCACCGGGTCCGTCAGGTCCGCCACAAAATCAGCCTGGTTTTGGGCCATTCCAGACCCCAGCGATCCCGGTGGGAGCTCGCCATACTCCAGGATATAGAGCTCCCTGTCCGGGTACATCGACGCGACCTGCCGCCATGATCCGCCCCAGTAGGGCTCGTCGAGCTGGGATCGGTTGTACCAGTAGCAGTGCACGCCAATGCCGCGGCTCTCCTGGATGTTC
This sequence comes from Chloroflexota bacterium, assembly GCA_023475235.1. Taxonomy (GTDB): domain Bacteria; phylum Chloroflexota; class UBA6077; order FW602-bin22; family JAMCWG01; genus JAMCWG01. Next base: position 33,479 of record JAMCWG010000135.1, on the reverse strand, counting down.
TCCCGGTTCACCTCCATCCAGTAATCGATGTCGAGCAGGGGAGTCATCGCCATACCAGGAAAGATCAACTCCCACGGGGAGGCCGAGTCCTGGTATCGAAACTCCGCGACTACGGCCCGGTACCAGCGGCAGAACTCTTCTGCATACCAGCGACTCCCTTTGCGTGCCACCAGGTTAGGCTCGTTGTCCAGGACCGCCAGTCCGCTGAACGGCTCGAACGGCTTCAGGGCGAGGTGGCACTTTTGTGCGTGATCGCCCGGCGCGTCCCAGCTCCCCCGGTTGAAGTGGTCGGGCATCTGCACGATCACCTTGAGCTCCATCGCCCGCGCCCGGGCTGCTATCGACGGACCGCTATCTGCCCGGACAACCATCCACCTGAACGTGCCCAGCTCAACCAAGTTCCACAACCTGTCGGGCCATCCGATATCGTTTGCCCCGTAGATCCCGCTTCGCTCGATTGCGTCGCTCATTACATAACCTCCACTGCACGTTTAGAACCGCCACCATATCTTTTGCATGAGGGTATGACACCCGCAGTTCGGACAGACGGCGGAACCGACCGTCCGTCCCGTCTTGATCGCTATCTCTCCCTGCCATCCGCAATTAACGCAGTTCACTACAATGATGTATTTGTCGATCGTTGGACCAGTTCGTTTCATTAGGAACATTCCTCACCCCCGATCTGCGTTTGGCGTCGCGATGTGGTCATCCCGGAGACTGAGCCACTTGCAGCTCGGGCAGTATCGCTCGTACCACTTCACGGGCCCCTTCCACCCACAGTGTGGACAGCGAGCCATCATCGCCATCCCGTTCCTGTGGACATAGCCGGCCCCTGGCTCAAAGTGGATATCCTCCCCACAGTAAACACATTGCATACCTCACACCTCACCAATGTAGATTTCGTGATACCCGGGCCAGCCCGCCCAGGCAGACCTCCCGGCACTCATCCAGTCCCCCGAGGGCCATCTCCAGACCGCCGTCCCCTGGCTTGGGAACGCCCATTAGCATCCCCAGGCTGCTCCGGCGCAACGGCGGTAGGTTCTCCTGTGGCCACACGATGAGTGCGCACTTGCCCTCCGGACACTCCCGATAACCAACCAGCGGCAGCTCGGCCTCCACGAACTCACGACGGATCCGCTGGAGTAGCCCATATGCGTCTACCTTGTCCACACACCACTTCACGAACACCCGCCGATTGCGGTCATACGCCGGCATCCTCACCGGTGGTAGTGGATCCCTATCCGGCACTGTTATGTGGTCCGATCCGCCGGCGATCGCGGGAACCACTGTGTTCTGATGAGCCTTCACTGTGATAGGGAAGGGCTTTACATAATCATCCCCTCCGTCGTTATTGGGTCCGCAACTGATTCGCAAGTCGAAGCTCCAATGCATCAGTCCCCCAACCTCCCTCGACGGGTTATCAACAATTCGGCTTGGCTTATCAACATATTTTCGTCAATCGCCAATGCCCCCCGTCATATAGACATAACTATCGGCGCCCCCCAACGGAGAGGGGCACGAGTACTACTAGTGCTGGGCCAAGAGTCCTGGCGTCATAGGTACCCGGAGGACCTCTGCCGAGGTAGGTACCATGCGGAGGGCGCGGCAGGGCCTGGAAAAGCCCCACCGCGCCCCTGCCGAGTATAGGTCCAGCATCGGGACGGATTAAGGGGGTACTCACGCTTCTTAGCGCCGGTCCGCTGCCAGTGACCTCCCATGATGCCCAACGGATCTCCGGCCTGCGCTTTCCCAGGTCGTGTCGTCCGCGCCCCCAGTCACCCCACCATATCAGACACATAAATGTATCCTTTGCCTCGTGGGAGGCCCTCTACGGGCCTCTCACGAGGACTTAAGTAGGGGGACTGCGACCATCCTGGCTCCGGTTATCAGCCGGCTGCCGCCTCAGAGCATTCGCCACTCCGCCCGCGTTCCAGCAGAGAGTACGCCCCTGGCGAGGGCAACTCACCACCATCCCGCGGACCGGCCCGGGTCTTGAGGCCTGAGGCCCTATATGTCGAGACGTGCTGAAGCCACGGCTCGATTGCGTAAGCCATAGCTTCACCCGAGAATATACCTATCTAGTCAGTCCCCCTAAACCACCCCAGGTAGATATAATGTGAATTATATCTACCTGGGGTATAGCGCGCTTGTGTTGGGTTTCCGTACCTCTGTCCGAGGCTCCTCCGGTTAGCGGCCTTGCGCCCGCGCCAGGCCGGCCCTGCATTCACACGCCGAGTGTGCTATCATACGCACCAGCAGATGATCAGGACAGACGTCACGCCACAAGACAGGCAGATTGAGCCACAAGAGGCCACGCATCGCACGCTCGTTCCTATAGACGGATGGCTCTCACTGGCCGCCGCGGTCACGCTGGCGGCTGGCATTCGGCTTTGGTACGGGCCGAGTGTGCGGGAGGACGCCTATATCACCCTCCGCTATGTGCGCAATCTCCTGAACGGTCAGGGCTTCGTCTACAACGCCGGGGAGCGGGTCCTCGGCACCACCACACCTCTTTACACGCTCGTGTTGACCGGCCTGGGTTGGGCCGGCCTCGACCCCGTCCTCGCCTCGGTAGCTGTCGGCATTGTCGCTGACCTGGGCGTCGTGGCCGTCCTCTTCTTCCTCGGACTGCGAGCCCGCTCCTGGCGATGGGGAGCTTTCGCGGCCCTCACCTACGCCCTGATGGTGCCGGCGGTCGCCTACTCCGTATCGGGGATGGAGACTTCTCTCTACACTCTATGTATTATGTCTACTATTATGACCTACTCTGCAGGACGGACCAGGGCGGCCGCGGGCCTGGCCGCCCTGTGCGTGTGGCTCCGGCCCGATGGCCTGCTGCTCGTGGTCGTCCTGGCTGCCTACCACGTCTGGAGGGGCCGGGGTGACTGGCTGGGTGCAGGACTGGTGTTTGCCGGCGTCCTGGGCCCATGGGTGGCCTTCGCCTCGTGGTATTTCGGCTCGCCGGTGCCACAGTCCTTGCTGGCCAAGATGCACCTCGAGGTGCCCGACCGGTGGTACAGCCTGAGGTCGCTCGTCTGGTACTTCACCGAGATGGAGGCACGTCGGCTGCTGGTCCTGACCCCGCTGGCGCTCGCCGGCGCGGCGCTGTCCGGATGGCGGTCGAAAACGCTTGGGCTTGCCCTGGCCTGGTTTGGGTTGTACTCCATCGCCTACATCGCCGCCAACCGGTTTGTATATAACATTATGCCGTTTGAGTGGTATTATGTGCCGCTGCTGGGCCCCTTCGCCTTGGCCGTGGGCGCCAGCCTGGGGTCAGTGGCCGACGCCGCGCGCCGGTGGCGCGGCGGGGCTGTCATATCCTTGGCGATGGCGGGGGTGCTCATCGCCGTATATGCGCCAGTTCTGAACGAGCAGAGGGACTACTCGCAGATGATCGTGCGCGGCCGGGAGCAGCTTTATGTAAAATTGGCCGACCGGCTGGCACAGATCGGCGTCACGACGGAGACGGTGGCGGCTTTCGAGATCGGCGCCTTCGGCTACTACTATCCGGGACCGGTGGTCGACTTGAACGGGCTGGTATCGCCGGACTGGGCCGGGGTCCCGTACGAGACCTCGCTGGAGAAAGCAAGGCCAATGTGGCTGGCATCGTACGACACTATGATACCGGATAGCATCCAGCGCGCCCCGTGGTTTCAGGCCGAGTACCGGCCCGTCTTCCGCTTGAGGAACTGGGAGGGCCGCTGGGCTATGCTGTACCGCCGCTATGTGCCGCCCAACCCTGCCGCGTCGTCCTCTGTCGCCAGCGTCCTCGGCGACGCTATGCGCCTGACTGCCCTCGAGCAGCGGACCGAACGGCTGAGTGGAGGCAGCGTCGCCCTTCGCCTGACGCTGCAATGGCAGGCGCTGAGGCCAATGCAAGAGCGCCGCAAGGTGTTCGTGCACGTCGTGAACGCAGAGGGGAAGATACTGGCGCAGCAGGACAACGAGCCTCAAGAGTGGGTGTATCCAACCTCGGCCTGGAAAGCAAATGAGCAGGTGACAGACAAGTATGATCTGGTGTTGACCGCGGCCGATTTCGAGAGCGCCCGGTCCATCGTCATCGGCGCATATCTCACCGACGACCCATCTGTCCTGTTTGAATGGCGAGACGCGGGCGGTGTTGACCTCGGCTACCGGCTCAGCTTGCCTCTGGCCGCATCCGTGAAGTAGAATTCACTGTCCGTGGATGATCTTTGGCAAGCTGCTCAACCTAGCTCCCGCAACGAGCCTGTAACTGGAAGTGAAATATCCTAGTGTCAATATTCAATAACATCACAGTGATTCGACGCGGCATCCTGTTCTTATCCTTATTGGCAGCTTTCGGCCTGCGAGCCTGGGACCTGGGCACCCAGAGCATCTGGATCGACGAGGGCCTGAGCATCTGGGACGCGCAGAAGAGCACAATCGAGCTGCTGGCCACGCACGCCCAGTGGGACATTCACCCGCCCCTGTACTATCTTGTGCTTCATTTCTGGGTCAATGTAGCCGGCTCCAGCGAATTTGCCGTGCGATTCTTTTCCGTGGCCTCCGGAGTGCTCACGGTACCCCTGGTGTACTGGCTGGTCCGCTTGCTCCAGCGGCGGGCGGCCGTCGAAGCGCACGCTGTGAGCCGTCTCCTGGCAACGCTCCCCCCGCTTCTTGTAGCCGTGTCCCCGTTCCTGGTGTTCACGTCGCAGGACGCTCGCATGTACGGCTTGCTGACGATGCTCGGAGTCCTCGCCACAGGGGCGCTCTGGAAAGCCATCGAGGCAACCCCATCCTTCACAGCTCATCACGCGGCCCGTTGGAGCCTGTATGCCGTGGCAGTCGCAGCTATGGCGTACACCCACTACTTCACGGCCTTCATTCTCGCCTTCCACGGCATATTCCTGCTTCTAACAACGAGACATTATCGCAGCAGGATTTATCCCTGGATGCTCTCCCTTGGCGGCGCGGCGGTCCTGTACATTCCGTGGTGGCAGTCGGCCTGGACACAGGCGACACGGCTGATCGAGATACCCGACGTGTGGCCGGGCGTCCTCTCCGCCAGAGACGTGCTGGCCCGCATCGTCGTTTCCCTCGTGTCGGGATCGGGCGCTGATGGCGCTCAGGCCGTGCCCATGTTAGCAGCAGCAGCGTTCGTCGTGGTAGGAATGGTCCTGGCCGCGCGAGGCGCCGGGGGTGTCTTGCCCAGCCGCGCAGCGCTCCTGGTCATTTTGTATGTGGTGGTCCCGGAGGCGATGTTCTTTGCCGCCCTGTACATCATCCCGAAGTTCGTGGAGCGATATGCGGTGATAGCAGTGCCCGGCTTGATGCTGATGTTGGGCTTCGGCGCACAGGGATGGGGATGGCTTGCCGCACGACGGCGGCTGGCTGCCGGCTACGTGCTAATTGGACTGGTCGCGCTGCTGATGGTCGGCATCTCTGTAGATGAAACGCTCCAGGTCTACTCTGCCCCAGGATATGCCAAAGACGACACCAGGGGAGTAGCGGAATACATCAGCAGCCGGGCCGAGGCGGGCGACGTCATCGTATTGATGATGGATACCTCCGTATCTTTCCGCTACTACTACAAGAAAGACACACCTATCAGTGGAATAGACCCGGTCCGGAACGTCGATTACCTGGCGGACCGGCTTGAAGCGGCCCTCGAAGGAAAGCAGCGCCTCTGGCTGGTGCTCTACAAGGCGGACTGGGCCGATCCCTCGCGCTTCGTGCGCGATTACCTGGAGGACACTTTCGACAGCGTCCCGATAGAGCATAAGTTCCACGGCTTTGAGCTGAAGCTGTACAGGCTCGACCCTTCCGAGCACTACGACGTCTCCACATCCCCGGAGATCCGCCGAAGGGCAGATTTCGGCGACCAGATCGAGATCCTCGGCAACAGCCACATTCCCGCGAGCGCGACCGCCGGAGACAGCATTCCCCTGCTCTTCTACTGGCGGCTCCCCCGGCTCACGGATGACGACTTGCTTGTGTCGCTGCGCCTCCGGCGCGGCAGCATGACGTACTGGGCCAAAGACCGCCGTCCGACGGCCTACGGCTATCCAACCTTCTATTGGCCCGCCAAAGAGATGGTCGTGGGCCGGCTACCCCTGGAAATACCTCCAGGCACTCCCCCTGGACAATACGCGGTAGAACTGGCCTTGTATTCCGTCGAGGACAAACGCAACCTGGACCTGCTGGGTCTGGACAGAGCGCCATCGGGAACATGGATCGACCTTGGAACAGTGGAGGTAGCGCGCCCCTCGAAGCCGGCCGACCTCCACGCGCTGGGTCTGGACCGTTCGACCGGCAGGCAGCTCACCAGCGCACTGGCCTTGCTGGGAAGCGAAATCGGCGGGTCCAGCGTGCAGCCCGGCCAGACGCTGCCCCTAACCCTCCGGTGGCTGGCCACCGCAACACCGGCGGACGATTACCGTGTGCTCCTGTCGATGACAGATGGAAACGGGCAGGTCCATCGCCTGTACGAAGGCGCTCCCGTTCAAGGAGAGTACCCGATGCAGGCGTGGAGGGCCGGCGAGCTCGTGAACGACAGGTACAACCTTGTGGTGCCTGCAGGCGTGGCCCCCGGGGAGGCGAGCCTGTACCTCTCGCTGGTTCCTCCTTCGATCCCGGCCGGTGCACCCCTGGACAGCGCCCCGAGCACTATCCTTCTGGGGAAGCTGCAGGTCACGAGCCGCACGCACATCACCGAGCCGGCTTCGCCGCCGCAATACCCTGTGGGCGCGCGGGTGGGTGAATTCGCCCGATTGGTGGGATACGATCTTTCGGGGGACACCGCAGTCGCCGGCGGTTCCCTTAAGATCACGCTGCAATGGCAGTCCGCGGGGCCGGCCGACGCCAACTACAAGGTGTTCGTGCACCTTCTGGACGGACAGGAGCACGTGCGATCCCAGCAGGACAACCAGCCCGATCGAGACCGTGCCCCCACAAGCGGCTGGGTGGCCGGCGAGTACATCAGCGACGTCTACCAACTTGACCTGCCCGCCGGCCTGCCCGCCGGCCGCTACCAGTTGGAGGTCGGCATGTATGACCCTCAAACAGGGGCCCGGCAGTCGATCGCCACGGCGTCGGGGGAGCCCATCGGCGACCGGCTCCTGTTGAGGCCGGTAACCGTGACCGCCAGGTAGGCCAGCAGCCGGGGGTCGGCGGCCTTCCTTTTTTCGCGGCGTCCGTCGTCCTGCCGCCAGTCACCCTCGCTGTCCCGCTCAGGTGCCATCTTCTCTCGCGCACCGCATCAGCGGACGACGGTTGCCCCGCCCTTCATAACGAGGGATGCCGAGGCAATCGCCCCGATCTCCTTCAACGGGTCGCCGTGCACCAGCAGCAGGTCGGCCTCCTTCCCTGCTTCCACGGTGCCGACCCGGTCGCCGAGCCCCAGGGCCGCGGCGGCGTTGCCGGTGGCCGAGACGATGGCTTGCATTGGGGATAAGCCACCCTCCACCATAAGCCGCAGCTCCAGCGCCAAGTTGTCGAAGGGAGTGATCGCCACGCCGGCATCGGTGCCGGCTGCAAACTTCACCCCGGCCTCCACCATCTCCCTGAACTGGGCGAGCCGCGTCTCCGGCACGAGGGTGGGGGGGATGCCGGTCTGCTTATAGGCACGGTAGCTCGCCGCGAGGGTCGCCACCACAAATACCCCCTTGCCGACGATTGTCTCCGCTATGACCGGATCGAACGCCGATCCCGCATCCGGCCGCAGGAAGCTAGCGTGCTCCAGGGTGTCGACGCCTGCCTCCAGGCAGTTGGCCATGCTCTGGGCGGCGTGGCAGTGGGCAGCCACCCGGCGGCCCTGGCGGTGGGCCTCTTCGACCGCGGCCCGCAGCTCCGCCACCGTATACGATGGCAGGCGCTGGTTGGTGCCCGGCGTCAGCCCGCCCCCAGAGGCCATCACCTTGATGAAGTCGGCTCCCTCCTTGATGAGGTGTCGCACCTCCCGGCGCATGCCGTCCTCGCCGTCGGCCTCGCCGTTCATGTAGTGGCAGTGCCCGCCGGTTATCGTCAGCGGCCGGCCGCTGAGGAGCATCCGCGGGCCGGCGATGATTCCCCGCTCCACGGCCCGGCGCGCGGCGAAGGTCGTGCAGCCGCGGCCGCCGCAGTCCCGTATAGTGGTGATGCCGGCCCGCAGGGCAGTGAGCGCATTCTGGGTAGACCGCGCCACCAGCACGCCGTCGTCCTCCTCTAGGAAGGTCTGCAGCGGCGTGGCGCTGCCGCTGAAGTTCAAGTGTACGTGGCAGTCAATCAACCCCGGCAGCAGGGTATCGTCGTCCCTGACGATCAGCTCGGCGTCCGGCTCATCCTGCCACGCCACCTGCGCGGCAGGCCCGACTGCCGCAATTCTGGACCCCCGGACGACCACCACTGCGTCGTTCACCGGCGCTGCGCCCGTGCCGTCGATCAGCCTTCTCACTCGTATGACAGTGCTCTTCGCCATTTTCCTCCCCCGGCCCTCGTGCGGGCTCGTCGACAGGTTCGAGTTAACCGTTGTCCTGGGCTGCATTCTATGTCACTGCCGCACCGGACACAAGCTCGCTCTGGACAGACGAGCACGCGTACGTTATGCTTCGCACATCACTGCCAGCCGATTAAGATACGGTAGGAGGTCAGGACTATGCTGTACGAGTTGCGCACTTATGAGATGGTGCCCGGCAAAATGCCCGACATCAACAATCGCTTCGCCAATGTCACCACGAAGCTGTTCGAAAAGCACGGTATACGAGTTGTAGGTTTTTGGACACCCCTGGTGGGGACCAGCAACCAGTTGATCTACATGCTGGCCTGGGACAGCTTGGCCGAGCGAGAAAAGAAATGGGACGCCTTCCAGTCGGACCCCGCCTGGATCAGCGCCCGCGCCGCCAGCGAGGAGGCCGGCCCCATCGTCGCCAGGGCCATCAACAGCATTCTGATGCCCACTCCCTACTCACCGATGAAGTAGCAGCTCTCGCCGCACCATTGCGCGGTTATGTAAACACCTCTCGCCTCTCGAGTGCGTGAGGTGTTATAATCTTGATTGATCGGTGGCATCAGGTATCGTTTGAGTGGGACAGGCTAGCGAGGACCTTGCCGCGAACACCGGCGCCGCCGAGGGAGTAAATAAGGATCGACGGGGAACTGCCAAGGCTTTGACACTCCGACTATTTCTCCTCCGGCACGGCGAGACCGAGTGGAACCAGACCGGGCGCTTCCAGGGCGTCACCGACATTCCGCTGGGGCAGACTGGCCGGCAGCAGGCCACCGCCCTGGCCCACAGCTTGCGGGGCGAGCGCCTCAGCGCCGTGTACGCCAGCCCTTTGTGCCGCGCCCTTGAGACGGCGCAACTGCTGGCCGCCCCCCACGGCCTCGAGGTCGAGACCTGCCTCGAGCTGCGAGAGATGGACCTCGGCGAGCTGGAGGGCGCGAGCAGGGAGATGTTCGTGACCCAATTCGCTTCCCTTGCCGCACGGTGGAGGGAATGCGCCTGGACCGTACAGATGCCGGGGGGCGAGAGCCTCCCGCTGTTGCAGGAGCGCGTTTGGGGGGCAATCGAACGGATTGTGGCCCGCCACAAGACAGGCAGCGTGGCCGTGGTAGCTCATAGCTTCGCCAACGCCGTGGCCCTGTGCAAGGCAGCCGGCCTTGACCTGTCGCACTATCGAGAGTTTCGGCAATCGCCCTCGGCGAAGAACCTGATCGAGCTCAGCAACGGTATCTACCGCGTCGTCCTGGTCAACGACACCTCGCACCTCTCACACGATGCACCGGATGCGGGGCCGGCTGTCGGGCGCTGACCCTGGAACCAGAGCTGGAAATGGATGCAGTAAGGTCACACATAACGCCTATCAGGCGACAATACCTGCAGCTCAAGCGGCGTTATCCCGATGCCATTCTTTTCTTCCGGCTGGGCGATTTCTACGAGACGTTCGACGAAGACGCCAGGGTGGTGGCCTCCGAGCTGGAAATAACGCTCACTGGCCGGGAAATGGGCCACGGCCAGCGGGTGCCGATGGCGGGCGTGCCCTATCACGCCGTGGAGGGGTACCTGGCCCGGCTCATCGGCCGCGGCCACAAGGTGGCGATCTGCGAGCAGCTCGGCGACCCGGCCCAGACCAAAGGCATCGTGGAGCGGGACGTGGTCCGCGTGGTCACGCCGGGAACGGTCATCGAGCCGAATATGCTCCAGGCAAAGTCCAACAACTACCTGGCTTCCGTGGTCGTCGAGCCGCAGGGCGCCGGCATCGCCTACGCTGACATCAGCACCGGCGAATTCGCCGTCACCCAGTTGAGAGGGGCAGACGCGTTGTCCCAGCTACAGCAGGAGGTGGCCCGCCTGTCGCCGGCGGAGTGTCTGGTCCCCGCGTCGGAAGATGACCGATCTCTGCTGGGAACGCCTATCACCGAATACGAGACCTGGCATTTCAATCTGGATACGGCAACACAGGCCCTGACCGAGCACTTCGAGGTCCAGTCACTCGACGGCTACGGCTGCGCCAGCCTTCCCCTGGCCATAAGGGCTGCCGGTGCCCTTATCCAGTATCTCGGCGACACCCAGGCCAGCGCCCTCGCCCAGCTTCAGGGCCTGCACACCTACAGCATTGACACCTTCATGAGCCTCGACCCCAGCACCCGCCGTAACCTCGAGCTGGACCAATCTGTTCGAGGAGGGGTCCGCGGTTCCCTGCTATGGGTGCTGGACCAGACGCGCACGCCGATGGGCGGACGGCTCTTGCGAAGCTGGGTGAACCAGCCGCTGCTCGAGCTGGCGCCGTTGGAGGAGCGCCAGGACCAGGTAGCCAGCTTGATCGAGGATTCGCTCCTGCGGTCGCGATTGGGTGCCGTTCTCGGCAAGATAGGCGACCTGGAGCGGCTCGTCGGGCGAATAAGCCAGCGGATGGCCTCCCCGCGCGACCTCGTCGCACTCCGGATGAGCCTGGAGCGCGTCCTCGATCTGCAGGAGGCACTGGGCGCATCCGACTGCACCCACCCGGCGGCTGTTGCCGCACCGCTCGGTCCGCTCGCCGGGCAACTCGACGCGTGTCCTGAGGTGAGGGCATTGATCGCTCAGGCGCTCGTGGCGGACCCGCCCGCCACAATTGCCGATGGCGGCGTGATTGCCCCGGGGTTTTCGGAGGAGCTCGATAAGCTGAAGGCTGATTCGACGGAAGCACGCGAGTGGGTGGCAGGCCTGGAACGGGTCGAGCGCGAGCGGACCGGCATACGCTCGCTCAAGGTCGGCTACAACAAGGTCTTCGGGTACTATATCGAGGTCAGCCACGCCAACGGGTCCCTGGTCCCGCAGGAGTACATCCGCAAGCAGACGCTGGTCGGCGCCGAGCGCTACATCACGCCGGAGCTGAAGGAGCGAGAGGCAAAGATACTGAGCGCCCAGGAGAGGATGGCCGACATCGAGCAGGCCTTATTCCAGGAGATTTGCCAGCAGGTGGCGGCGGCGGGCCACCGTATCACCCCCACGGCCCGGGCCATCGCCCGGCTGGACGCCCTCCTCAGCCTGGCGGAGGTGGCCTTGCACAATCGCTACACCCAGCCCAAGCTCGACCTGGGCGAGGAGATTCATATCACAGGTGGACGCCACCCGGTGGTGGAGATGGCCCTGGAGGAGCCTTTCGTTCCCAACGATATCCATCTCACCAACAGGGACACCGAGATAATGGTCCTAACCGGGCCGAATATGGCCGGGAAGTCCACTTATCTCCGCCAGGCCGCCATCCTGGTGTTGATGGCCCAGATCGGCAGCTTCATCCCCGCGCAGTCCGCTACCATCGGCCTGGTCGACCGCATCTTCAGCCGGGTGGGAGCGCAGGACGACATCGCCGCCGGCCAGAGCACGTTTATGGTCGAGATGGCCGAGACAGCGAACATCTTGCACCACGCCACGCGCCGCAGCCTGGTGATCCTGGACGAGATCGGGCGCGGCACCAGCACCTACGACGGTATCAGCATCGCTCGGGCGGTGGTGGAGTACATTCACAATCATCCGCGTTTGGGCTGCAAGACCATATTTGCCACGCACTACCACGAGCTCGCCGAGCTTGAGCAATGCCTCCCTCGCGTGAAGAGCTTCCGCGTTGATGTTCTTGAAGAGGGAGACAGGGTGGTCTTCCTGCGGCGCGTGGTCCCGGGCGGGGCCGACCGCTCCTACGGCATATACGTGGCGCGGCTGGCCGGCGTGCCCCGGCCGGTGACGCAGCGTGCCGAAGAGATCCTTGGCGAGCTGGAGCACGCGGCACGGTGGCAACGGGTACCCCCGCCAGCAGCACAGCAGTTGCAGCTATTCTCTCCTTCTAATCCGGTGGTGGACGAACTGGCCGGGCTCGAAGTCCTATCGATGACCCCTTTAGAGGCATTGAACAAGCTGTTTGAGCTGCAGCGACAGGCACTGAACGGCAGGAAATCAGAGTAGAGAGGCCTCCATTGGCAGAACGTTTCGAACTCGATCATCCGACCTCTTCCGAGCCCCCTCCGCCACGCGGTGGCCCGGACCCATCGTCCGCGTCGATGCCCAGTCCCCCGAGGCTGAGGCACGTGTGGATGCTGGGCAGCAAGGTCCACGATGTCACCTATGAGGAAGCCCTGGAGGCCATCAGCTACTTCATTCGTTCGGGGAAGCCCCACCAGATAGTTACATCCAACCCTGAGTTCGTGATGCTGGCGCGTGAAGACGTAGAGTTCGACAATATCATCAACGAGGCTTCTCTGGTGATACCGGATGGCGTCGGCCTCGTGTGGGCGTCCAGCGTGTTGGGCTACCCCATTCGCCAGCAGGTCACGGGCACCGATCTGGTGCATCGGATGATGGAAATGGCCGTGAAAGAGGGGTATCGGGTGTTCCTGCTGGGGGCCGCCGAGGGGATCGCCCAGCTTGCTGCGAAGCACCTGCAGGAGATGTACCCCGGCCTCCAGATTGCCGGCACCTACAGCGGCTTTCCGTACCCGCGGTATGACGATGCCACAGTCTCCATTATCGAGGCTGCCGGCCGGGTGGACATTATGCTAGTGGCCTACGGCGCTCCGGCGCAGGAGAAGTGGATCGCCCGCAACCAGGCGCGACTGGGCATTCCGGTGGCGATCGGCGTGGGAGGCGTCTTCGACTTCATCTCCGGGCGGGTACGACGGGCGCCGCCCTGGGTGCGAAGGTTTGGCCTCGAGTGGCTGTACCGGCTCATCCGCCAGCCGTGGCGCTGGCGACGGCAGCTCGCCCTGCCTAGATTTGCTCTGGCGGTTCTGGCTCTGCGCCTTGGACGGGGTTAGTCTGGGAGGGCCCGGGTGGGCGGCGGAGCACCCCGGCCTGGTACAACGCGACGACGACCGCTCCGAGTATCAGCAGGGCTGCAATCAAGGTGTAGAACTTCTGTACCGCTGACAGCGCCAACGAGAGCGCCCCCAGGACCGCGCACAGCAGGTAGATCAAGTAGACCACTGCCCGCTGTGAGAGCCCTACCGCCAGCAAGCGATGAGGCAGATGGGCGCCGTCGCCTCCCTGGAAGGGAGAGCGCCCCCTCAGCGTCCGCTGTAGTATCACCAGACCGGTGTCGAGGATGGGTACCGCCAGGACCATCGTCGTGGTGGCTATCTTGGCTCCTCCCAGTATGGCCAGCGCGGCCAGCCCGAAGCCGAGGAACATCGAGCCGGAGGTGCCCATGAATACTTTCGCCGGATGCAGGTTGTGGGGAAGGAAGCCGGCGCAGGCACCCGCCATGGCCAGCACCAGGACCGCGATGGAGTACTGCTCCAGTTGGATGGAGCGCACCGCCAACACTACCCCGGCGATGCCGGCTACGCCCGCTGCCACGCCGTCCATCGTATCGATGAAGTTCACCGTGTTCATCATCCCCATAAACCACAGGAACGTGATGGGGAACACGATGACCTCCGGCAGCACGGCCACGCCGCCGAACGGGTTGGCCACGCTGTCCACGAGGACGCCGAATACCATTGGGACGACTGCAACCACGGCCTGACCCACAAACTGCGGGAGCGGCCCCAGGCGCAGTATGTCGTCGAGCAGAGCGATGGGCAGGATCAGGAGAGCGCCGAGCAGCACGCCTAAGAGCCGGGTGTATTCGGCAGGGAACCGGGGCAGCAATGCCAGGCTGAGCAGGCTGGCCAGAAAAAAGGCGGCGAACATGGCATATCCGCCAGTTCGCGCCACCGTCCGCACCTGTACCTCTCCGCGGCGAGGCCGGTCCACGATACCCAGGTAGCGGCCCAATCGCTGAGCGGGAGTCACCAGCCAGTAGGTGGCTCCGAACGCTACCAGCGGGACCGTCACCAGCGCCGCGAGAGCTTCCACGCTAGCCGCGGGCCTGCTGGTTACCCGCAGGCAGGGGTATTCCGGTGTATGCCAGCTCAAGAAGCTGCTTTCGCAGTTCGGCACGCTCCCTTGCCGCCGCCAGGCTTTCCCAGGCCGTCAATCGAGCGGAGATGGACTCTACAGCGAGAGGCGCAGCGGCCTTCTCAACTATACGCAAGATGCCGCGGCATTCCGAGGGCTCGTAGGCTTCGGTGGGGCCGAGCAGTAGCTCGGCCAGCCGCTCGCCGGGTCGAGTGCCGATGTAGTCTACCACGAATTCACTGCGCCCGGCGCCGTAACGCTCCCAAAGGCGTTGTGCCACCTGCAGCACCGCCACCGGCTCACCGACGTCTACGGCAATGGTCGCGCCAGGACACGGGCTGGCCGCCCCGTAGCCCATGAGGAGAAGCGCTTCCCCCTCGGTCATCCAATAGCGCGTCATATCCGGATGCGTCAAGGTCAGGCGCCGGCCTGATGCGATCTGGCGAGCGAACGTGTCGATGACGCTGCCGCTCGCCCCCACCACGTTGACCAGCCGCACGACGACGGACTGGGTCTTGTGTTGGCCGGCGTTCAGGCTGCGCAAGAGGATCTCGGCCACTCGCTTGGTGGCCCCGTACACGCTACACGGCTGTACCGCTTTGTCGCTGGACGGGTACACGAAGCGCTCCACGCCGGTCTCCATCGCCGCCTGCGCCAGCCGCCACGTCGCCAGCACGTTTGCCGCCACATACTCTTCCGGAAACTCCTCCGCCAAATCGACGTGCTTGTAGGCGGCCAGGTGAAATACCACGTCCGGTCTGCTCTCGTCCAGCAGCGAGAGCATCCGCTTGCGGTCCCGGATGTCGGCCAGAACGAAGCGCACGCCGTCGCCGGAGACGCTCTTTCGCAGCGCGGCGAGGGAATTCTCGTGGTTGTCCACCAGTACCAGCGATGGCGGGCGCAGCGCCGCCAGGTCCCGGGCCAGCGCCGAGCCAAGGAAGCCTCCCGCGCCGGTTACCAGGAGCCGCTTCGTGGCCAGTTGGCAGGCGTAAGGACCCAGGCCATTTCCGACCGGCTGCCGGCCGAGGAGGTCTGCGGGGTCTATGCGACCAGGGCGGTCTTCAGGCACCGCTGTACCTCCCTCATCAAGACGGCGTGGTCCGGGTCAGGCTCGATGGTTTCCGTCACCAGGAAGCGCACATCCCTCGCCAGCCGACGTCCCAGCGCCCCCAGGTCCAACTCGCCATCGTAGCAGCCCAGACCCTCGCCGGTTATCCCGCGCGCATTGGAAAGATGAGCTTCAAACAAATAGCCTTCGACGGCCTCGATGTACCCGTCCAGGCCTGCCACGGAGCGCCGACGATGCCAGAACGCGGCCAGGTGCCTCAAGCCTGGCGGCACCTCCTCAAGCTGGCAGTTCGCCGCATTTATGTATAGCTGCGCGTGCGAGACGTCGAGCGTGATCCTCAATCCGGGCACCGCATCGCAGAGCGCAATCATATCCTCCGGGGCGACCCCCAGAAGGGAGAAGCTGGGCCTCGCCTCCCGCATAAATGCGACGGGCGGCACGTTCTCGATGGTGGCGGTCAGCCCATTCGCGGCGCAAAGCTCGGTATAAAATTGGAGGAAGCCGAGGCTTCGACCCAGCACGGCCTCCCGGTCGCACGCCTCCAGCTCCTGCAGGGTCTCCCGACATGCGATGGCGTGGATGACGACGGCTTCGGCACCGATCTGCCGGCCCAGGGACACAAGCCTGCGCAGCACCTCTCGATTGGCCCCGTTATCGACGGTCACGTCGAAGAAGCGCCCGTCGAGCGAGCGCAGCGGCCCTTCCACCACGTAGGCGAAATCTGGAGCGGGCCGATAGCGACGGATCCGCTCGGCCATGGCTCCGTCGCCGGCGGCCAGGTCCTCGGCTGCCAGGTAAAGCTCTATGCCGTCGGGCAGGGGGGGCCGGATTCGGTCCATCAGTTGTCTTTCCGTCGGCCTGGCTTTAAGTAGCGTTTTTCCACCATCTAGCATATTCTGTCAAGCCGTGTATCAGATCGACTTGCGGACAGTATCCGAGCTCGCGCGTCGCCCGCCCGATGTCCGCCACGAACTGGTCCTCGGCATCTCCTTCTTCAACTCGGATTCGGGAGCTGGACCTGGTCACCTTACGGACCAGCTCCGCCAGCTCCTGCAGCGATGTGCCCCGCCCGGTAGCAATATTATAGACATGGCTGGGACGGGCCGGCATCGTCAATGCCTGGATAATGCCGTTGACAGCATCGCCGACATAGGTGAAATCGCGGCATACTTTGCTGCGAACAATCATTTCTTCGCCAGCCAGGGCCCGGCGCATCAGAATCGACACCACGCCGCTGGTGCCGCCCACTACGGTCTGGCCCGGCCCATACACCGAGAAGAGACGCGTGATTATCCCCGGCAGTTGGTACAACTGGCGGTACATCTCTACCCACTTCTCGGCAATCAGCTTCGAGTAGCCGTACGGCTCGACCGGCTGCTTCGGGGCGTCCTCTGCAAGCAGTCCGGCCCGGGGGCCGTACACCCGCTGGCTGGAGACCAGGAGGAAGGGTATCTTCCGGTAGCGGGCTGCCTCCAGCATATTCAGCGTGCCCTCTGAGTGCAGATGGGCGTAGGCATAGGGCAAATTGAGGGAAGACGAGGCGTCGGCGAGGCCGGCAAGGTGGACGATAGCGTCGCCCTGCTCGGCGAATTCACGCGCACGCGGGTTTTGCACGCTGAATTGGCCGTGGGCGGCGGCAGAAGCGGGCCCGCGCGCGGCGCGAGACAACGTGTACACCTCATGTCCGCGAACGCTCAGCTCGCGGGTGAGGTGGCTTCCGATGAAGCCAGTTCCCCCCGTCACGACGATTCGCATTTCGCTTCCCAGTAGTCCAGCATCTCTTCCACCCCCGACGCCAGCGTATGGCGTGCCGCGAACCCGTACTCCCCCAAGCGCGAGGCTATGCGCACCTCTCGTTCCCCTCCCACCGACTCATCGCTGACGACGGCTTGCCGTCCTCGTCGCCGGGCGGCCCCGGCTACTAAGGCTGCGATCTGCCGGACCGAGCACGCCTCAGTGGCCGCATTCAGGATCGTGAACCCGCCGGACCCTGTAGCCGCCACCGCGGCGCGCAGTGCCGCTGCTGCATCCGCGACGTGGATCAATCCAATGGGCATATGCCCGCCGGGATACACGCGGATGGCCTCGCCCCGCAGGGCCTGCAGGCAAAACTTGTTGGGTACGGTCACGAAGCGGTAGTCGTCCTTCATCACGGGGCTGACTCCATATGTCACCCCCAGCCGCACCGCTGCACAGCTCACGCTGGAAGTTGCCGCATACATCTCCATCAGCTTCTCGGTGTAGCACTTTGACAGGTGAGATATATCGCGGAAGGGGCCGTAAGGGGCAGCCTCAGTCACCAGCGCGGGTAAGTCCTCTCCGCAGACCCGCAGCGAGCTGGCGAAGACCAGCCGCCGGACGTCGCGCGCCGCCATCGCATCCAGGAGGACCCGCGGTGCGACAAGATTGGAGCGTTCCATGTACGCAACAGAGGCCGCTTTGGGATGAGCGCTGGGTTGGGCGGCCAGACTGTAGACCGTGTGGACCGGACCGGACAATGCTGCCTCTAACACCTTTGGGTTGGCCACGTCGCCCCGAATGAAACGGACGCCCGGCTGGCGGCGCAGGCTTCGCGTGTCGGCTGCATTAGTGGAGAAGAAGTTGTCGATGGCTATGACCTCCTCTCCCTCTGCCAGAAGCAATCGCACCAGTTCGCTACCGATGTAGCCGATACCGGTCACCACAACAGGCACATTCCACTCCCGCTCATCTCTCCTGCCACACGTCGATATATGCTGCCAATTATACCCGACACAGGCGCGCAGCGCTACCTCTTTTGGGATGCAGGGGCCTGGAACAGAGTCCGGATTCAGCTCGCCCAGGGAAAAGGCGAACGCAGCCGGCATTGAGGTAATGTAGAGCACTCCCCGTCTCAAAGGTATGGAACGGGGAGTGCCAGATTGCTAACGCTTGGTGTACTGAGGTGCTTTGCGTGCTCGCTTCAGTCCGTACTTCTTGCGTTCCTTGATTCGTGCGTCTCGGGTCAGGAGCGTGGTGCGGCGCAGAAGTGGCCGCAGCTCCTCACTCGATTGCACCAGGGCCCGGGCGATGCCGTGGGCGACGGCATCGGCCTGCGCTGAGACGCCGCCTCCCTGCACTTTGGCTACCACGTTGAACTTGCCCTGCGTCTCGGTGACGGTGAAAGGCTGTTGGATAGCCACCTGCAAGGCCAGACGAGGGAACACCTCGGCCACTGCCTTTCCGTTGATGGTGACCTGCCCATTGCCGGGATACAGCCGGACCGCGGCGATAGCGGTCTTGCGCTTACCGGTCCCGTAAAAATAGCTTTGCTCCACGCTAAGCCGAACCTCCTATTCTCCTGTGCCGTGCCTATTTGTCTTCGACTTTCTTTGGCATCTGGGCCTGGTGCGGATGCTCCGGTCCCGCGTACACCTTCAATTTGCGCGCCATCGCATCCCCCAGCTTGTTCCTCGGCAACATCCCCCGCACGGCCTTCTCGATCACACGGGTGGGATTCTGCTCCATCAGCAGGCCCAGACTTACGCTCTTGAGCCCACCGGGATAGCCCGAATGGCGATAGTAGAGTTTGGCTTCCGGCTTGCGGCCGGTCACCCTAATCTTGGCCGCGTTCACTACTATTACGAAGTCGCCCGTGTCCAGGTGGGGCGCAAAGATCGGTTTGTGCTTGCCCCGCAGGATTGTGGCTATCCTCGCCGCCAGCCGGCCAAGGGTCTGGCCGGCCGCATCCACCAGAATCCATTCCCGGTTGATATCCGCTTCTCTCGTGCTATAGGTATTCACTTACATCTGCCTCTCGATAATAAACGGCCATCAGGCAAAGCCCTTTTGCCGGCACGCTGGGGCCGGCCAACGCCCGATTGCCTTCCAGCAGCATTCTGCCAACTTCGATCGGAGCTATCTGCCCCATGCCTACCCGAATCAGTGTTCCTGCGATGCTTCGCACCATCCCGGTCAGGAACGCATTCGCCACCAGGTCCACCAGCACCCGGTCATCATCCCGGTGGCAGCAGGCCCGCTCCACCGTCCGGACTGTGGTGCCGCCGGCGCCGAAAGTCCGAAAGTCGTGTCTGCCCACCAGGTATTGGCTGGCCTGGTCCATCGCCCCGACGTCGAGTGGATGCCAGATATGGTGCACGAAGCGACGCTGCAGGGCCGACGGCGCATCTCGGTTCAGTATCGTGTATCGATACCACCGGCCCACTGCGCTGTGTCGCGCGTGAAACTTCTCCCCAACCTCCCGCACCCGCCTCACGGCCACATCGTCCGGGAGCACTCCGTTCAGCGCCCGACCCAGCGCGTCCGCATCGATGTGACTCTGCGTCCGGAAGCTCACCACCTGCCCCAGGGCGTGAGCCCCCGCATCAGTTCGCCCGGCTCCCGCCGCGCGGATCGACTCTCCGGTCACCTGCCGCAGGGCCGCTTCCAGCTCGCCCTGCACCGTTCGACCTCGGGCCTGCACCTGAAACCCGCAATAGTCGGTCCCGTCGTACTCGACCACGAGCATCAGGTTCCGCATTTGCCTCCAGCGCTGGTGTACCGGTCTACGGGACTAGCTCGATGCGCGCCATTGAAGCGGCGTCGCCCTGCCTGGGCTCGAGCTTGATTACACGGGTGTATCCCCCCTGGCGGTCGGCGTACCGGGCTGCCAGGACTTCGAACACTTTCCCGGCGATCTTCGGGCCATAGACCATCGTCAGCACCGTACGGCGGGCGTGCAGGTCGCCCCGCTTGCCCAGGGTGATTACCCGCTCCGCCATACCCTGTATTTCCTTCGCCTTCGGAAGGGTCGTTGTTATCTTCTCGTGATCGAGAAGCTCGGTAACCAAGTTGCGGTATAGCGCCAAGCGTTGGCCGGTGGGCCTACCCAGCTTCCTTCCCGTCACGCTATGCCTCATCTTCGTACTCCTCACCCAGGACTTCTTCGCGCCGTCGGCCTCTTCGGGGTGCGCGCGGCCGGCGCCGTTTGCGTCCGCCCTCTTCTTCCTCTTCGATCTCGAACACCGGCGTTTCGACGCGCTCCCGAGGCGGTGCCACTTCCACGATGGGAGGAATCTTCAGCTCTTCCTCCTCAGGGACGGCCTCGGCGGCTGCCTCTGCTGCTTCGGGCTCGATGACCACAGCCGGCCCTGCCTCTTCCAGCTCTTCGGGAGCTACTTCGGCCTCCGCTATTGGCTGTACTTCCTCTTCCTCTTCCTCCTCCTCTTCTTCCTCTTCCTCAGGGCCGCGCTCAGCGGAAGGAGGAACAGGAGGAATGAACCCGTGGGCAGCCAGCTTCTCTTTCAGCTCGTCCATCGATTTTCGGCCGAAGTTCCGCACGCCGAGGATATCCTCGTCGCTCATCTCGAGGATTTGCCCAACCGTCGAGATATTGGCGCGCTTCAAGCAGTTGTAGGCGCGCACCGACAGGTCGAGGTCCTCGATGGGAGTGTTGTAGGCATTGGCCGGTATCGCTCCTGCACCCAGGGCCATTCGCGGCGCCCTGGCCGCCGCCTTACCGCCCAGGTCGGCCAGCAGCTCCAGGTGCTGCAGAATGATCTGTGCACTCTGCGACACGGCGTCGTCCGGACTCAGCGTGCCGTCAGTCCAAACTTCCAGGTCCAGCCGGTCGAAGTCGGTCTGCTGTCCTACCCGAGTATTCTCCACGGTGAAGTTCACCCGCCGCACAGGCGAGAAGATGGCGTCGATCGGGATCACGCCTATTGTGCCGCCTTCGCGGCTGTCAGCCGGCACGAAGCCGCGTCCCCGCTCCACCGTCAGCTCGAGGGTAAGCCGAGCATCGTCGGAGTCGAGCGTCGCAATCTGCAGGTCCGGGTTGACGATCTCGACCTCGGGCGGCGCGACGATGTCGGCGGCCGTCACCCGGCCGATTCCCTTCACCTCCAGGCTCAGGCGCACCGGGTAGTCGGAAAAGGAGCGCAACCGAATCTGCTTGATGTTCAGCAGCAGCTCGGTGGTGTCCTCCTTGACGTGCGGTATGTGTGAGAATTCGTGGTACACGCCATCGATTCTCACGGAAGTAACCGCCGCGCCTGCCAGCGACGACAGCAACACCCGACGCAGGGCATTGCCCAGCGTCATGCCAAAGCCTCGCTCCAAAGGCTCCATACGATAGCGGGCATAGTTCTCAGAACTGGCCACGCGTTCAATCTTTGGCAGTTGTATATCCAGCAATTGAGGTTAGCCTCCTTATGGGCTCCTATGGGTCATACCGACTCTATCGAGAATAGTACTCAACGATGAGCGGCTCATTAATATTGGGCTCGAAGTCCTCACGGCTGGGCGCGGCCAAGACTTTGCCGATCAGGTTAGTTGCATCCAGGCTCAACCATCCAGGAATCGATTTCCTCGCCAGTTCCCCGCTCAAAGTCTGGAAATACTCCAGGCCCTTGCTTTCCGGTCGGACCGATATGGTCTGGTTTATCCTGATCTCGTAGGATGGGATATTCGTCCGCCGACCGTCGACCATGAAATGGCCGTGGGTCACCAATTGCCGAGCCTGGTTTCGCGTGTCAGCAAAGCCTAGCCGATAGATAACATTATCCAGGCGCATTTCCAGTAGTCGCAGCAAGTTCTCGCCTGTCGCTCCCGGCCGCCGCTCCGCCTCTTCGAAAGAGCGCCTGAACTGCCGTTCCAGTACCCCGTAGATATATCGAACCTTTTGCTTTTCCTTTAGTTGCAAGGCATAGTCAGAAGACTTGCGCCGCCGCTGGGCCCTGGGACCGGGTGGAAACGGATGGCGGGCAGGCTCCATCTCGCACTTGGGACCGTAGCAACGCTCTCCCTTTGAAAAGAGCTTGACGCCCAGCCGCCGGCACAGTTTACACCTCGGACCAGTATATCTCGCCATAATTCCTCCTTAGGAGAATTGCCCCGAGCGGGCGTACTCTCCCGTAAACAACTCCCTTCTTTGCTGCGCTACACTCGCCGCCGTTTGGGTGGCCGGCAGCCATTGTGCGGGATGGGAGTGATGTCAGTTATCATACTGATGTTCAAGCCTGCAGCCTGAAGCGAGCGAATAGCCGCCTCCCGGCCGGACCCCGGGCCTTTGACGAACACCTCTACTTCGCGTAGCCCGTGCTCCATAGCCTTCTTAGCTGCAGTTTCTGCGGCCACACCTGCCGCGTAGGGCGTGCTCTTGCGCGAGCCCTTGAACCCGGCTGCGCCCGCTGTGCCCCACGTAATCACGTTGCCGTTCAGGTCAGTGATGGTCACAATAGTATTATTGAACGTTGACTGAACGTATGCACGGCCTCGCGGGATCTGTTTGCGCTCGCGCCGGCGTACCCGGGTGGTCGTCTTTCTTCTATCAGCCATATTCTCTCCTCGTATTCAGCCGGGCCTATTTCTTCGCCGTAGCCCGGCGCCGTCCGGCCACGGTCCGCCGAGGCCCGCGCTTCGTGCGGGCATTAGTGCGCGTGCGCTGGCCGTGGACGGGCAGTCCACGGCGATGCCGCAACCCTCTGTAGCAGCCGATCTCGACCAGTCGCTTGATGTTGAGATTGACTTCCCGACGCAGGTCACCCTCCACCGTGTACTCCCGGTCGATCATCTCTCGCAAGCGGATGACCTCCTCCTCGGTCAGGTCCTTGACCCGCGTATCGGGGTTGACGTTTGTCTTCTCCAGGATCTGGCGACTCAGGGTTGGGCCAATACCATAGATGTAGCGCAGCCCAATTTCCACACGCTTATCTTGTGGAATATCGACTCCCGCAATCCTAGCCAATCTGCTCCTCCCCTATCCCTGTCGCTGCTTATGTTTTGGGTTCTGGCAAATCACCATCACCACCCGCTTACGCCTTATGACTTTACATTTTTCGCATCGGGGCTTCACCGACGCCCGCACTTTCATCCCTAAGTCCTCCTCGGACACTCTACCCACTTACTTCAATCTGTATACAATCCGCCCTCGGGTCAGATCGTACGGTGAAAGCTCGACTGTGACTCTGTCGCCGGGCAAGATGCGAATGAAGTGCAAACGCAGTTTGCCCGATATGTGCGCGAGCACGGTGTGCCCGGTGGCCAGCTCCACGCGGAACATAGCGTTGGGCAGAGCCTCCAATACTTTCCCTTCTACCTCGATGGCGTCCTTTTTCGGCAACCGTATACTCCCTACAGCAACGTCAGTATCTCCGGACCATCCTCGCACACCGCAACGGTGTGCTCGAAATGGGCCGACAAGCTGCCGTCCTCGGTGACGACTGTCCAATTATCGCTAAGCACCCTGGTCCGAGAACCCCCCGCGTTTACCATGGGCTCCAATGCCAGCGTCATTCCCGGTCGCAGGATGGGCCCATGGCCGGGCGGCCCGAAGTTCGGTATCTGCGGGTCCTCGTGCATACTCCTTCCGATGCCGTGGCCCACATACTGTGTTACTACCGAAAAACCGTGCCGCTCGACGTACGACTGGATCGCCCACGATACGTCAGAAAGATGTTTGCCAGCTAGTGCCCGCCGGACCCCCTCGGCAAGCGACTGCTCGGTGACCTCCAGGAGCCGCCTCACCTCTTCGCTCACCTCGCCCACCGGCACCGTGATAGCAGCATCTCCCTGAAATCCATCGCATACGACCCCGAAGTCCAGGGACACGATATCTCCGGCTTTCAGGAGCCGGCTCTTGCTCGGAATGCCGTGAACGACTTCATTGTTAATCGAGGTACACACAGATGCAGGATAGCCGTGGTACCCTTTGAACGATGGGTATGCGCCCTGAGCTATGGCCTGCTGGTACGCCAGATCGTCGAGCTCGGCGGTCGATATTCCCGGTTCTATACGCTGCCTCAGCAGCTCCAGCACAGTGGCGGTTACTCTGCCCGCTTCGCGCATACGAGCCAGTTCGCTCTTGGACTTGATGATGATGCTCATATATTGTATCGAGCGCCGGCTCAGCCCACAGCCCTTACCGCTGCCATCAGTTCTTCGTAGACTTTGTCTATCTCCTCTTCACCATTGGTGATCTCTACCAGCAGCCCTGCCTGCTTGTAGTAATCGATGAGAGGTGCCGTCCGTTCCTCGTAAATCCGGAGCCGCCTGCGGAAGCGTTCCTCTTTGTCGTCGGGCCGCTGGTACAACTCCCCGCCACACTGGTCGCACCTGCCCGGCACTCGCGGCGGATTGTCCTGCACGTGGTAGGTGGCCTCGCAGGCCAGACAGGCCAGGCGTCCCGCCGACCGCCTCACCAGTTCCGCCTCGGACACCTTGATATACAGAACGCGGTCGATAGCCTTGCCCATCGATGACAGCGCCGCGCCCAGTGCCTGGGCCTGCTCTCGCGTGCGGGGAAAGCCGTCGAATACCACGCCCCTAGCCTGGTCAAGATTCCCGAGCTTATCCTTAATAAGGGCAATTATGATGTCGTCCGGCACGAGAGCGCCCTTCTCGACGTACGGTCTCACCTGTAGCCCCAAGGGGCTGTCGCTTCTGGCAGCCTCTCTCAGGAGGTTGCCGGAGGCGATGTGCACCAGCCCCATCTCCTTCGCCAGTCGTGAAGCCTGTGTCCCCTTGCCCGCGCCCGGTGCACCCAAAATGACTAAATACACTTCTTTCCCCTACTTAATGAAGCCTTCGTAGTGCCGCATCAACAGTTGCGCCTCGAGCTGCTTCATCGTGTCTAGGACCACGCCCACCACGATGAGCAGCCCCGTGCTGCTCAACACCAGCGTGGTGCTGATCCCGTGCGTGAAGAATGGAAGTATGGCAATCACCCCCAGGAAGATGGCCCCAAGCCAGGTGATCCGGTTAAGGATACGCGTCAGATACTCCTGTGTCGGCTTGCCTGGCCGGATGCCGGGCACGAAGCCACCATACTTTTGCAGGTTCTCCGCCAGGTTCTGCTGCTGGAAGATTACCATCGTGTAGAAGAACGTAAAGCCCACCACCATCAGGAAATACAGTGCCCAGTACAATGGGCTCGTCGTCCCCAGGTTCAGATATACCCAGTTTGCGATGCCGGCCACCAGTTCGTTCTGCACGGTCCGCAGATAGGAGGCGACCGTCGCCGGAAACAGCATGATAGACATAGCGAAGATCAGCGGTATCATCCCGGCCGAGTTCACCCGCAGCGGGATATGGGTGCTGCCGCCACCGTACATCCGCGTGCCGCGGATCCGCTTCGCGTACTGCACGGGAATCCGGCGCTGCCCTTCCTGCACGATCACGATGGCCGCCACCGTAACCACGCCCAGCACGCCGAACACGAACATGCCCAGAATGTTGCGCTCGCCGATCAGCGACTGGCCCAGCATGGTCGGCAACCGGGACACGATGCCGGCAAAGATGATGATGGATACGCCGTTGCCGATGCCGTTCTCCGTGATCAGCTCGCCGATCCAAACGAGGAGAATCGTCCCCGCGGTCATCGACAGCACCAGTGCAATGGTGGGAATAACGGCGCCGCCGTGCAAGCCGAAGTTCGGAAGGATGCCCTGGCTATAGAGTATCGTAGAGGTCCCATAGGCCTGCAGCGCTGCCAGCGGGACGGTCAGCCAGTGGGTGATCTGATTTATCTTCGTCCGGCCGGCCTCGCCCTCTTTGGACATCTCCTCCAGCCTGGGAACGATAGGCACCAGCAACTGCATAATGATTGAGCTTGTAATATAGGGGTACACGCCCATCGCCGCGATAGAGAACGACGTCATTGCTCCGCCCGAGAACAGGTCGAGCATTCCCAGGAGCGGCGTAGACGCGAACAACTGACGCAGCCGCGCGTGGTCCACGCCTGGAACAGGAACGTGCGCGATGAACCGGAAGATGACCAGCATCGCGAAAGTGAACAGCAGCTTCCGCCGCACGTCCGGCAATTTGAAGGCGTTAAGTAGCGCCTGTAGCAAGTCTATTCTCTCCTCTAGATCAGGGTTGTCGCTCTAATCAGCTACCCGGCCGCTCCACAAGGGTAGCCGAGCCGCCGGCCGCCTCAATCTTGGCCTTTGCGCTCGCCGAGAAGCTGTGCGCTCGGACCGTCAATGCTCTATCGAGCTCGCCGTCGCCCAGCACCTTCACCAGCGCGCCAGGTGACTTGATGATTCCAGCCTGATACATGGTTTCTGGCGTAACCTCGGACCCGGCCTCAAAGCTCACCAGGCGGCCGAGGTTCACCGGCGCGTACTCCTTGCGGAACCGATTCACGAAGCCGCGCTTGTGCGGCAGGCGTTGCACCAGCGGTAGCTGTCCGCCTTCGAAATACGGGGGCACTCCCCCGCCCGAGCGGGCCTTCTGCCCCTTCAGACCACGGCCCGCATAGGTGCCGCTTCCGGAGCCCACGCCCCGCCCAACCCGCTTCCGGCGGTGGGTGGCCCCCGGCGCAGGTCTCAGTTCGTGGAGCCTCATTCCTCGCTCTCCTCCTGGCCTACTCCAGCCGGGACTGGCTCAACCGATACCAGGTGCCGCACCTTGGCCACCATGCCCCGCACTGCCGGAGAGTCCTCAAGCACTACGGATTGGTTCAAGCGCCGCAGCCCCATGGCAGCAATGGTATCTTTCTGCCGCTTGGAATAGCCAATATCGCTCTTGGTCCAGGATATTCTGATCTGCATCGCCTAGCCTCCCTCAGAGGGCGCCCTCGCAGGCTCTGAAGGCGCCGGCCGTGGGGTTTCCCGCCGCGGCGGCCGCTGCTCCGCCCCCTGACTGCCGCGCAGCGGAGGAGGGCCTGCCTTGCTCTGGCGCACAGGGCCCTGTGCCTTGCTCCGGTTCACGACCGCGCTGGCCCGGCGCTGCGCCTCTTCCTCGGGCTGGCGCAACTGATGCAATGCCGTCATCGTCGCCTGTACGACGTTGATAGCATTGGCGCTGCCCAGCGATTTGGTCAAGATATCCTTCACGCCGGCTGCCTCCAGCACCGCTCGGACGCCTCCGCCGGCGATCACGCCGGTGCCTTGCGAGGCAGGCCGCAGCAGCACCTTGGCTGCTCCGAAGTCGCCAATTATCTCGTGCGGGATAGTCGAGCCCTTCATCGGCACTTCAAAAAGGCCCTTGCGTGCGGCGTCCCTGCCTTTGCGGATAGCCTCGGGCACTTCACGCGCCTTGCCGATAGCTGCGCCGACGTGCCCCTCGCCGTCGCCGACGACGACTACTGCGCTGAAGCTGAACCGGCGCCCGCCCTTGACCACTTTGGCCACCCGGTTTATGTACACTACCCGCTCTTCAAGCTCTAATTGTGTTGGATCAACTTTCGGCATTCTTCCTCCAGCGGCAGCCCGCTACCCTTAGAAAACCAGACCGCCTTCTCGCGCAGCCTCTGCCAGCATCTTGACCCGGCCGTGGTACTTATAACCGCCCCGGTCGAAGACCACCCGGCTGACGCCCATTCCCCGGGCCTTCTCCGCCAGCATCCGGCCAACCATCGTCGCCTGGTCCGCCTTCTTGCTGTTGTCCAGTTGGCCCCGCAGCTCAGGCGAAAGCGTGGAAACGGCGACGAGCGTCCGCCCGGCGTCGTCGTCCACCAACTGGGCATAAACGTGATTAAGGCTGCGGAACACGTTCAGCCGTGGCCGATCGGCGCTGCCGCGGATCTTCCGTTGTATGCGCCGGTGGCGCTTTTCCCGTTCCAGTTTAGATGAGACTACTTTGAACATCACTTACTACCCAATATCAGTAATACCGAGCTAGCGGGCCGACTTGCCGGCGCTCTTGCCGGCCTTGCGGCGCACGCGCTCGCCAGCGTACTTGATGCCCTTGCCCTTGTAGGGCTCAACCTTGCGCAAAGCCCTGATCTGGGCCGCAAACTCCCCGAGCGCTTCCTTGTCTATCCCATTCAACACAAAACGACTGGAAAGCCATTCGTTAGCTGAGGTGGGAGAGAACGTCTCCACATTGGTGACCTGGATGCCTTTCGGGGGCACAACCTCAACCGGATGGGAGAAGCCCAACTGTAGCACAAGCTTCTCGCCCTGAAGCTGCGCCCTGTAGCCCACTCCGGTAATCTCGATGGTCCGGCTGAATCCGTCGGTCACGCCCTTCACCGCGTTAGCCAGCAGGGTCCGGGTCAGTCCGTGCAAGGAGCGGTGGAGGGTGCTATCCGTCGGCCGGCTCACTATGATTTCCTTATCCCGTATCTCAACTCGCATATCGGGATGGAACGACTGGGCCAGCTCGCCCTTGGGCCCTCGCAACCGCATAGCGTGGTCTTCAATTGTGGCCTGCACCGTATCGGGCAGGGGAATAGGCATTCGTCCAATTCGGGACACTATAGAACCCCCTCTGTACTCAGCTAAGACCCTCGCCTACCATACCTGGCAGAGCACTTCGCCCCCGAGGTTCAGTCGACGGGCCTGCCGCGCCGTCATCACCCCCTGCGAGGTCGAGACGATTGCCGTGCCGAGTCCACCACGGACCTGTGGCATTTCGGCGCTCTTGGCGTAGACCCGCAGCCCGGGCTTGCTCACCCGCTTCAAGCCCGTCAGGACCGGCTCTTTGCGACCTGAATAGGTCAGCCAGATGCGCAAGTTCCGGTGAGCGCCCTCCCGCACTACTTCGAAGTCGCCGACGAACCCTTCTTCCTTCAGGATGCGAGCAATAGCCAGCTTCAGGTTGGAGACGGGCATCGTAGTCGAGTCGTGCCTGGCCGTGACGGCGTTCCTTATTCGGGTAAGCATATCAGCGATGGGATCAGTCATATTTCTCTTCTGCCTCTTCCCAAAAGGGAATAACTCCTACCAGCTAGATTTGACCACACCCGGCAGTTGGCCGGCCAGCGCCAAGCGCCGGAAGCAGATCCGGCACAGACCGAACTTTCGGATATAGGCGCGGGGACGCCCACAAATATGGCACCGATTGTGCCCCTGCACCCGAAATCTTGGCGGCCTCTGCGCCTTAGCAATCATGGATTTCTTTGCCACATTCCCTCCTGATGTGGGCTAGTGCCGGAAGGGCATTCCCATCAATTCCAACAGGCGCTTGGCCTCTTCGTCCGTGCGAGCCGTGGTGACGATGGAAACTTCAAGCCCCCGTAGCTTATCGATCTTGTCATACTCTATCTCTGGGAAAACCAACTGCTCGCGCAGCCCCAGGCAGTAGTTGCCCCGGCCATCGAATGACTTATCCGATACGCCCGAAAAGTCCCGCAGACGGGGCAATGCGATGTTCATCAGCTTTTCGAGGAAGTCGTACATTCGGTTCCCGCGCAGCGTCACCGTCACGCCGACCGGCATACCGGCCCTCAGCTTGAAGGTAGAGATCGACTTCTTCGCCCTGGTTATCACCGGGTGCTGGCCGGTGATGGCCGCAATGTCGCCGGTGGTGGCCTCCAGCGCCTTGGCGTTCTGGATGGCCTCGCCAACCCCCACGTTCACCACTGCCTTATGCAGCTTGGGCACCTGCATGATGTTGCTGTACCCGAACTCCCGCATCAGGGCAGGCACAACTTCTCGCTCGTATTTTTCCTTCAATTCCGACGTCAACTCACTCTCTCCTATTCGGAGATCACCTCTCCACACCGACGGCACGTTCTGGCCTTCGTCCCGTCGGTCAGGAGCACATATCCCACTCGGGTTGGCTTACCGCATTTATCGCACAGCAGCGCCACATTCGAGATATCCAGGGGGCCTTCTCGCTCGACGATGCCGGCCTGTCTGGCCGTGCCCCGGGGCTTCATGTGCCGCTTCGTCACATTGACACCGGCCACGATGACCTTGCCTTTGTCAGGCATGACCCGGTGTACCTTGCCTTTCTTGCCTCGATCTTTCCCGGATATCACGAGGACTTCGTCATCCTTCTTAATCTTCACTTCGACTCCTCGTTAAAGAACCTCAGGAGCAAGAGAGACAATCTTCATAAAGTTCTTGTCCCGCAGCTCTCGGGCCACAGGCCCAAAGATGCGGGTCCCCCGCGGGTTGCTCTTGTCGCTCAGTATGACCACCGCGTTGTCGTCGAAGCGGATATGGGAGCCATCCGGCCGCCCGTAGGTCTGGGCAACTCGCACCACAACCGCACGGACCACGTCGCCCTTCTTCACCGCGCCGCGGGGAATCGCCTGCTTCACCGAAGCGACGATGACATCGCCAATCTCGGCATAGCGCTTGTTCGATTCGCCGACCACACCGATGCACATCAGCCGGCGTGCGCCGGTGTTATCGGCGGCTTTCAGTATCGTACGAGGTTGAATCATTGTCGTTCCTTGCTCATCGTCGTTCTAGACGGGCTGGTCCTTGATTGCCTCCACCTGGTCCGCCCGCTCCAGGACCTCGGACACCCGCCAGCGCTTCTCCTTGCTCAATGGTCGGGTTTCCGTGATCCGCACCAGATCGCCCACGCGGCAGTCATTGCTCTCGTCGTGCGCCTTGAACCGCGTTGTCCGCCTCAGCAGGCGGTGGTATATGGGATGGCGGAGCTGGTTTTCGACAGCCACCACCACGGTCTTCTGCATTTTGTTGCTGACCACGCGCCCGATTTTGGTCTTCTGAATGTCTGTTTTCAACATATCCTCCCGGGCTAGCCCTGCTCGCGCGCCTGGCGCTCTCGCTCGCCGATCAACATAGAGATCCGAGCGATGTCACGGCGCACCTCAGTGAGGCGTCGGTAGTTCTTGAGTTGCCGCGTGGCCTGCTGAAATCTCAGGTTGAACTGCTCCTGCCGGGCCTCGTTCAGCCGATTCACCAGCTCGGGAAGCGTCAATTCTTGAATGCTCTGTATCTTCATCTATCTCACTCTGGCCCTACTTGATCAAGCCGAAGCAGCCGCGGCTTCCGTTGCGGTCTCCACTTCGCCTGCCGTTTCGGCCCTGGCCTCCCGAGCCACAAACCGCGTCTCTATCGGTAGCTTGTGGGCCGCCAGTCGTAGCGCTTCGCGCGCCAAATCTTCGCGGATCCCGCCCACTTCGAACAGGACGCGACCCGGCCGCACGACCGCGACCCAATGGTCCGGCGCTCCCTTGCCGCTTCCCATACGGGTTTCGGCCGGCTTCTTGGTCACCGGCTTGTCCGGGAAGATCCTGATCCAAATCTGGCCGCCCCTTCGCAGGTGGTGGGTTATCGCCCGCCGTGCTGCCTCTATCTGCCGGCTATCAAGCCAGGCCGGCTCCAGGGCCTCAAGGCCGAACTCGCCGAAGATTATCGCGTTGCCGCGATGGGCACTGCCCCTCATGTTTCCGCGATGTACTTTTCGATGCTTTACGCGTTTGGGCATCAACATGCTAACGACCCTCGCCAGCGCCGACCTCGGCGGTTGTTGTCCCGGCGGGCTCTTCCCGCCTTGCGGGAAGTATCTCGCCGTGGTAGACCCACACCTTCACGCCGATGGTGCCGAAGGTGGTATGGGCCTCTGTCTGCCCGTAATCGATGTCCGCCCGCAGGGTGTGCAGGGGAACTTTTCCCTCGACCTCTCGCTCGCGGCGCGACATCTCGGCACCGCCAAGCCGGCCGCCAATAATGATCTTGATGCCCTTGGCTCCCCGCTGCATCGCCCGTTGTACGGCCTGCTTCATCGCCCTTCTATAGGAGACACGCCGCTCCATCTGCTCGGCAACGCTCCTGGCAACCAGGAAGGCATCTGTCTCCGGATGGCGGACCTCCTGGATGTTCACTCGCACCCTCTTACCGGTGAGCTTCTCCAATTGCTGCCGCAGGTCCTCTATCCGCGCCCCGCTGCGGCCGATGATAATCCCCGGCCGGGCGGTGCGGATAGTCACACTGACATTGTTTGCCGAGCGATCGATCTCTATTCGGGAAATCCCCGCGTCGACCATTTTTTCGTTAATCAGCTTACGAATGGCAATGTCCTCATGCAGCAGCTTGGTATACTCTTTCTCAGAATACCAGTGCGCATCCCAGGTACGGATTATGCCCAGCCGCAGGCCAATAGGGTTTACCTTATGTCCCACTGCTCTTCCTCCTCTACTGGCCCAGCTCGTCGAGAACGACGCTGATATGGCTCGACCGCTTCAAGATCGGACTCACCCGGCCCCGCGATCGCGGCCGGTAGCGTTTCTGTGTCGGGCCCTCATCGGCGCTGATGCGGGATACGAACAGGGGCCGAAACGACAGGTTGTAGTTGTTCTCGGCATTGGCGACGGCCGACTTCACGGCCTTGTTGACCTCTACTGCCGCCCGCTGCGGCATATGCTGCAGCAATGACATAGCCTCTTCGACGGGCAGGCCACGCACGAGGTCCACCACAAGCCTGACCTTGCGGGACGATATTTTTATGTATTTCGCGGTAGCTCGAACTTCCATTCTACCATACCCTGTCTTAAGCCGTTTTCTTGCGTACGGCAGTAGTGCGCTCGGCTGCCCGCCCGCCGTGCCCGCGGAAGTGGCGGGTCGGCGCAAACTCCCCGAGCTTGTGCCCGACCATATTCTCGGTTATGTAAACAGGAACGTGGCGACGCCCGTCGTGAACGGCCAGGGTATGCCCCACCATCTGAGGGAAAATGGTCGAGTCCCGCGACCACGTGCGGACCACCCGCCGTTCGCTGGTGCGGTTCATTTGTTCGATTCGTTTCAGGAGCCGTACTTCAACGTACGGCCCTTTCTTGAGCGACCGCGACACCTATTCGCCTCCTGTCCCTATTTCCGCCTGCGCACAATCATCTTATCGCTGACCTTGTTGGTGCGGGTGCGATATCCCATCGCTGGCTTGCCCCACGGCGTCTTCGGACCGGGCATGCCGATGGGGGCCTTACCCTCGCCACCACCGTGCGGGTGGTCGCGCGGGGTCATCGCCGAGCCGCGCACGGTAGGCCGCCAGCCTCGCCACCGGCGGCGCCCCGCCTTCCCCAGGCTGATATTCTGATGGTCCAGGTTGCCCACCTGGCCGATGGTTGCCATACAGCGGCCCAGCACGCGCCGGACCTCGCCGGACGGCAGCCGCACCAGCGTATACTCGCCTTCCTTCGCCATCAGTTGCGCCGACGCGCCGGCCCCGCGCACCAGTTGTCCGCCCTTGCCGATCCGCAGCTCGACATTGTGAATCATCGTTCCAACAGGGATGCTCTGCAGGGGCAGGCTGTTGCCCACCCTGATCTCGGCATCCGGGCCCGATTTCACCGTATCGCCCACCTGTAGCCCGACCGGGCAGATAATGTACCGCTTCTCGCCGTCGGCGTAGTGCAGAAGCGCGATCCGTGCCGAGCGGTTCGGGTCGTACTCGATGGTGGCTACCTTGGCCGGAACACCCAGCTTGTCCCTCACG